>JAUXQB010000060.1 GCA_030685215.1 Actinomycetota bacterium | reverse complement strand
CGCCAGATCGAGCACGAGCGCGAGCTCGGCGGCGTCGAGGTCGGTGATGTCGAGGAGGTGTCGGGTCATGGGAGGAGCTCCTGCAGCACGGCGGCGACGATGGCGACTGCTTCGTCGATCTCGGGGCTGCTGACGGTGAGTGGCGGGGCGAGGCGGAGGGCGGTGGCCGTGACCGCATTGGTCACCAACCCGCGCTGCAGCAACGCCTGGTAGGCGGCTTTGGCGTCGAGGCCGGGAACGAGTTCGACGGCGAGCAGCAGGCCGGCACCGCGCACGCCGACCACACCGGGCAGCGCCGCCAGTTTGCCGGAGAGCTCGGCACCGCGTTCGGCGGCCAGGCGCGGCGCATCGATGCGGCGCATCTCGTCGATGACGGCGTCGACCACCGCGGCCGCGATGGCCGTGCCGCTGTACGTGCTGCCGTGGTCGCCGGGCTGGAAGACCGCAGCGACTTCGCGGGTGGCCCAGGTGGCGCCGACGGGAAACCCGTTGCCCATCGCCTTCGCCATGGTGACGACGTCGGGTACCACGCCGGCGTGCTGGAACCCGAACCACTCGCCCGTGCGACCGAAGCCGGTCTGGATCTCGTCGAGGATCATCAGCAGGCCCCGCTCGTCGCACAGCGCCCGCACGTCGCGGAGGTACTGCGGATCGGCCGGCAGCACGCCGCCCTCACCCTGCACGGGTTCGAGGAGCACCGCCGAGACCGACGGGTCGATGGCGGCCTCGAGTGCGGCGATGTCGTTGAACACGACGTGGCGGAACCCGTCGGGCATCGGATGGAACGGCTCGTGCTTCGCGGGCTGGCCGGTGGCCGCGAGCGTGGCGAGCGTGCGTCCGTGGAAGCTGCCGTAGGCACTGATGACGGCGTGACGGCCGCGTCCGCCGAACTTGCGCGCCAGCTTCAGCGCGGCTTCGTTCGCCTCCGCGCCGCTGTTGCAGAAGAAGACCTGACCCTCGCGACCGCACGTCTCGAGCAGCAGCTGGTTGATCTTCATCGCCGCCTGCGGCGCCACCGTGTTGGCGAACAGGTTGCTGACGTGCAGCAGCGTGTCGGCCTGCGCACACATGGCCTGCGTGACCGCCGGGTGCGAGTGACCGAGCGAGGTGACCGCGAGGCCGCTCAGGAAATCGAGGTAGCGGTTGCCGTCGGTGTCCCACAGCTCGGTGCCCCTGCCGCGTGCGAACATCACCTGCGGGGCGCCGAACACCGGCATGAACGGGCAGTACTGCGCCCCGGACTGCTCCACGACCTGTTCGAAGGCGTGCGCGCTCATGTGACCATCGTTCCGATCCCCTCGTCGGTGAACACTTCCAACAGCAGCACGTGCGGAATGCGACCGTCGAGGATGTGCGCTCGCCGCACGGTGCTGCGCACTGCCTTCACGCAGCTCTCGACCTTCGGGATCATCCCGCCGGCGATGGTGCCGTCGGCCATCAGTGCGTCGAGCTCGTCGGCGGTGGTCTGGCGGATGAGCGAGCCCGGGTCGTCGACCACGCGGCGCAGACCCTCGATGTCGGTGAGGTAGACGAGCTTCTCGGCACCGAGCGCCTCGGCGATGGCACCGGCGACCGTGTCGGCGTTGATGTTGTACGCCTGACCGCCCGCGTCGGTGCCGATGGTGGCCACCACGGGGATGAACTCCTCGTCGAGCAGCCCACGCAGGATGGTGGGGTTGATCGATTCGACGTCGCCGACGAAGCCGAGATCGATGTCGCGGGCGACCGCGCGGATGAGGCCGGCGTCCTCGCCGCTGACACCGACGGCGAGCGGACCGTGCACGTTGATGGCAGCGACCAGCTGCGGGTTCACCTGTCCGATGAGCACCATCCGCACGATGTCGACGGTCTCCGCGTCTGTGACGCGCAGCCCGTTGCGGAACTCGGCCTGCTTGCCCAGTCGCGCCATCAGGTCGTTGATCTGTGGGCCACCGCCGTGCACCACCACCGGCCGCATGCCCACCTGGTGCATGAGCACGATGTCCTGTGCGAACAGTGCGAGCGCGTCGTCGTCGCTGGCGCCGGCGAGTGCGTTGCCGCCGTACTTGACCACCACCACCTGGCCCGCGAAGCGACGGATGTACGGCAGCGCCTCGACCAACATCGCGGCTTTGTCGGATGCGCTGGTGATGGTCACGGGTACATCCCGACCAGCGACAGGCCCGCGGTCTCGGGAAGGCCGAGCGCGACGTTGGCCGCCTGGACCGCACCACCGGAGGCACCCTTGGCGATGTTGTCGATGGCGCACAACGCCATCACGGTGCCGGTGCGCTCGTCGAAGCGTGCGGTGAGGTGCGCGGTGTTGCTGCCGAGCGTGGCCTTGGTGGACGGCGAGGCCTCGGAGACCACGATGAACGGTTCGTCGCGGTAGAAGTCGCGGAGCGCGTCGAGCAGCGATGCCGTCGACACGGCGGCAGCGGGACGAGCGGTGCACGTGGCCAGCAGCCCGCGGCTGAGCGGTGCGAGGTGGGGTGTGAACAGCACCTGCGCGCCCACCTCCTGCTCGATCTCGGGCGTGTGCCGGTGGTCGAGCAGGCCGTAGGCCGTGACGTCTTCGTCGGCGGTGCAGAACAGCGAGGTGTGCTTGAGTGCCCGCCCCGCACCGCTGACACCGGTGATGCTGTTCACCACCACGCCGGTGGTCTCGATGAGACCGGCGCGCACCAGCGGTGCGAGCGCGAGCGTGGCTGCCGTGACGTGGCAGCCGGGCGTGGCGACCAAGGTGGCGGCGCGCAACTCGTCGCGATGCAGTTCCGGTAGGCCGAACACGGCCTGCGCGAGCAGTGCCGGTTGGTCGTGCTGGAAGCCGTACCACCGGGGGTAGAGCGACGCATCCTTCAGCCGATACGCAGCCGACAGGTCGACCACGCAGCCCACCTTGCCCACCAGCTCCGGGGCCAACGCCATGCTGGCCTCATGCGGAAGGCCGAGGAACACGAGGTCGAGGCCGTGCGCCTTCTGGGCATCGAACGCCTCGAACACCAGGTCGGGGTACCTGCCCGCGAGGCTGGGGTACAGCGACGCGGCACGGGTGCCCGCCTGCGTGTCGCCGGTGGCGAACACCACCTCGAAGTCGGGGTGCTGCGCGCTGAGCCGCAGCAGTTCTGCGCCGGTGTACCCCGACGCGCCGATGATGCCCACACGAACCATGACGCATGACTATACAGACATGTGCATTGTCATGCAATGCATAGTCCCGGTTGGTATCAGCCTGCTGGGTCGGTGCTCGCTGCGGGGAAGCGGATGTCGACGCGCTCGTAGCCGAGCGAACGGAACAGCGTGTAGAGCATCAGCTTGGTGTTGTCCTCGGCGCGTTGGCCGAGATCGGTGGCCTCCGCAGCCTCCGCCATCTTGCTGATGGCCGCGTCGTACAGGCCGTCCTCGCTCGTGGGGTTGTCGCTGAACAGGCCACCGATGCGATTGAACAGACCCCGGTCGCGGTTCATCACGTGGCTCTGGTCGTGGTCGAGCACCGGTGTGGCCAGCACCGGGCGCGGCAGGGTGACGGTGACGGACGTGCCATCGTCGCTCACGACCACCGCGCCGGACCCGATGTTGGTGAAGTCGAGCACGGCGTCGACGGTGCCGACACCGACGAACTGCACCCGTTCACCGGCGAGCGCCGCCGGCATGAACGACACGTCGTCCTCGTGGTCGATGACGACTTCGAACTGGGCCTGTGCGGCGTGATACTCCGCGAGGTCGCGGAGGTCGACCAGCACCGGAGGCGGTGAGTGATCGTTGGTGGTGGTCTGGAACGGACGATCGAAGAGGTTGCCGACGAGCACTCCTGCTCCGACGACGAGGCCGACCACGATGACGAGGCCGGTGATGAACGAGGGAAAGCGACGACGCTTCTGCTGCCACATGATGAGGGGATTTGCTCCTGGCGGTTCGCGGGCGAACCATGGGGTCTCAAGGCTACCGAGGCAGACTGTGGGCGTGACGTTCTCGAGCAAAGGCATGTTGTTGGTGGCGACTCCCCCGCTCACCGACCCCAACTTCGATCGCACCGTCATCTACCTGCTGGAACACACCGACGACGGCGCCGTCGGCGTGGTGCTCAACCGGCCGCTGATGGAAGACGCGCCCGGCGAGCTGTACGCCTGGACTCACCTGATGAGCGAGCCCAGCACGCTGTTCGCAGGCGGCCCGGTCGATGAGGAGGCGCTCATCGCGCTCGCTCGCCTGGAAGGCGCGATCGACGGCTCGTGGAGCCAGGTCACCGACGGGCTCGGCTCGATCGACCTGATGCTCGACCCCGACGAAGTGGCGCAGCAGGTGCTGGCGCTGCGGGTGTTCCGCGGGTATTCGGGGTGGGGGCCGCTGCAACTCGACGACGAGCTGGCCGAGGGTTCGTGGATGGTGCTGCCCGCCGAGCTCTCCGACGTGTTCTGCGACGACCCCGACCATCTGTGGCGCACCGTGCTGCGCCGCCAGGGCGGCCGCCTCGCCTGGGTGGCCAACGCCCCCGACGACCTCAGCTCCAACTAGACCCCGGGGAATCTGGGCAGGAGTCGTCCCGGAACGGCGTCTGGACAGGAATCGTCTCGGAGCCCGGAACGAAACCTGTCCAGATGAGCCGCAGGAGGCGGCGCGGAGGACGATCAGGCGCGGAGGACGGCGCCGAGCTTGGCGGTGGCCGCGACGACCTTGTCGCGCACCTGGGCGACGTCGGCGTCGGTGAGCGTGCGGTCGGCGGCCTGCAGACGGAGCCGGTACGCCAGGCTGCGCGCGCCGTCGGCGACACCCTGGCCGCGATACACGTCGAACAGCGCGAGGTCGACCAGCCACTCGCCGGCTCCCTGGCGAATGGCCTTCTCCACCTTCTCCGCCGCCACCGTGTCGGGCACGGCGACCGCGAGGTCGAAGTCGCTCGACGGGAACCGGCTGGTGGGCTTCCACTGCGCCACCTTCGGCTCGGCGGCGAGCAGCACGCTGAGGTTCAGCTCGAGCACGGCGACCCGCTCGGTGATGCCATAGGCATCGAGCGCGTCGGGGTGCACCTCGCCCACCACACCGACCGCGTCGCGGCCGAGCGACAGCGTCGCGGAGCGAGTGGGGTGCATGCCGTCGGGCACGTTGCTCTGGTCCACCCGCGCGCCCCAGCCCATGGCCGCGGCGAGCTCGCGCCAGATGCGCATCGCGGCCGTGGCATCGGAGCCGGCGACCACCACGGCGAGCGCCTCGTACTCGGCCGGCAGCACCTCGGTGCTGGGCGGGTACACGTGGCCGACCTCGAACAGCGACACCCCGGTGCGACGATGCGACTCGTTGAACTCGATGGCCTTGAGCAGCCCCGGGCGCAGCGACGTGCGCAGCAGGTCGTCGCCCACCACGAGCGGGTTCACCAGCCGCACGGCGGCTTCCGGCAGGCCGGCTCGCGACAGGTCGCCGGCGGTGAGGAACGGGTGCGGCATCGCTTCGCTGAGCCCGAGCCCGAGCAGCACCTCGCGCAGGCGGCGACGACGGTGCTGGATGGGCGTGAGTCCGCCGGGCACCGTGCTCTTCGGCACGGTCTTGCCGAGCGCGGCGTAGCCGTGGTGACGGGCGACCTCCTCCACGATGTCGACCTCGACCGTGCAGTCGGGCCGCCAGCTGGGCACGGCCACGGTGAGCACGCCCCGGCCGTCGGTGCACGCGAAGCCGATCGGCTCGATGAGCCGTGTGATGTCGGCCGCGGCGAACTCGGTGCCGAGCAGCGCGCTCACGCGCTCGGGTCGCACTCGGATCGTGGTGGGTGCCGGCAAGTGATCCGTGCGCGCATCGACCGCGCCCTCGTGCACCACCAGGTCGGGACAGGTGAGCCGGAGCAGCTCCACGAACCGCGCCGTGGACCGGTCGATGCCCAGCGGGTCCGCACCGCGCTCGAAGCGTGCCGAGGCTTCGCTGCGCAGCCCCATGCGCGCCACGGTGCGCAGGATGCCCATCGGTTCGAACCACGCGGTCTCGAGCGCGATGACCGTGGTGTCGTCGCTGATCTCGGTGTTGAGCCCGCCCATGATGCCGGCGAGGCCGATCGGCCGATCGGTGGCGTCGCAGATGAGCAGGTCGGCGTCGGTGAGCACGCGCGACACCTCGTCGAGCGTGACGATCACCTCGCCCTCGGCAGCCATCCGCACGCGGAAGCCACCGCCGCCGAGCGTGTCGAAGTCGTAGGCATGGTTGGGTTGGTTGGTCTCGAGCATCACGTAGTTGCTGACGTCGACAATGTTGTTGATGGACCGCATGCCCGCAGCAGCGAGGCGGCTGACCATCCAGTCGGGCGACGTGCCGACGCGCACGTTGCTGATGACCAGGCTGGTGAAGCGCGGGCAGCGGATGCCCTCCACCAGCTCGACCGTTGCGGTGCGCGGGGCACCGGTGACGGCGGGGGCCGGGGGCGCAGGCGCGAGCGGCACACCGAGGTGCGCCGCGAGATCGCGCGCGACACCGAGGTGACCGAAGGCGTCGGGCCGGTTGCGGAGCACGTCGAGGTCGTAGACGACCTCCTCGGCCAGGCCGAGCGCCTCGCCGTAGGGCACGCCCACCGGCGTGTGCGGCGGCAGGATGAGAATGCCGCTGTGGTCGTTGCCGAGGCCGAGCTCGCTGGCCGAGCAGAGCATCCCCTGGCTGGCGATGCCGAGGATCGGCTTCGGCTCGATGCGACGACCGTCGGGCATCACCGTGCCACCGGTGGCCAGCGGGATGATGTCGCCGGGTGCCATGTTGAACGCGCCGCACCACACGTGCCGCTCGACGCCGTCGCCGGTGTCGACGTACACGCGATGGACCTTGGCGGCGTCGGGATGGCGTTCGGTGCGCACCACGCGGGCGGTGACGACGCCGGCCACGGTGCTGCCCACGCGGGCGACATCTTCCACGTGCAGGCCGAGGTGGGTGATGGCGTCGGCGACCTCGTCGACGCGCTGCTGATCGTCGGCGGAGCCGACGGGGACGAGATCGTTGAGCCAGGAATGGACGATCTTCATCAGAACTGCTCCAGAAAACGAATGTCGTTGGTGTACATCTCGCGCACGTCGCCGACGCCGTGGCGTTCCTTCGCCATGCGGTCGATGCCGAAGCCGAACGCGAACCCGCTCCACTCCTCCGGGTCGAGGCCACCGGCGCGCAGCACGTTGGGGTGCACCATGCCGCTGCCGCCGAGTTCGAGCCATTCGCCCTTCGGGGTGCGGATGTCGAACTCGGCCGACGGTTCGGTGAACGGGAAGTAGCTGGGCCGCAGGCGGCTGGTGAAGCCCTCACCGAAGAACGACTTGGTGAACGACTCGATGGTGCCGGCGAGGTCGGCGAGCGTGATGCCGCGGTCGATGACCAGACCCTCGATCTGGTGGAACACCGCGAGGTGCGTGGCGTCCGTGGTCTCGTTGCGGAACACGCGGCCGGGCATGATCATGTAGATGGGCGGCTCGATCTGCTGCATCACGCGGATCTGCACCGGCGAGGTGTGCGTGCGCAGCACCGTGCTGCCGGTACAGCCGTGGTCGACGTAGAACGTGTCGTGCATGCTGCGCGCCGGGTGGTCGGGCGGCATGTTGAGCGCCTCGAAGTTGTACCAGTCGGTCTCCACCTCGGGGCCTTCGGCAACTTGGAAGCCGAGCCCGACGAACACGTCCTCCAGGCGCTGCCACGCCTGCGTGACGATGTGCGCGTGACCGCGTGACGGGCGGCTAAGCACCTCGGTGAGGTCGATGCGCTCGGCCTGCAGCTGCACCGCTCGCTCGGCCTGCTTCAGGTCCGATACGCGTGCCTCGGCGGCGGCCACCACCGCCTGGGTGGCCTCGTTGACCGCCTGGCCGGCGGCCTTCTTCTCCTCGGCGGTGGACAACCCGCCGAGCTTGGTCTTGAACTCGCTGAACGGGCCCTTGCGGCCGAGCAGTTCGGTCTCGAGTGCTCGCGCCTCGGCCAATGTGGCGGCTGCCGCGAGGCGCGCCACCGCCGCATCGCGTGCGGCGCGTACGTCGTCAATCATCAGAACTCTCCACGGATCGAAGTTGAATGGGACACGACCATCCCCCGAGCGGCGTGGTGGCTCGACGCGTCAGCGCATCGACGCGCAACCCCGGCACACCCGGGGGCACCGAAATCGCTGCGTGAACTGCTGCACGGACATGGCCCCACGTTACTGCGCTCGACGTTGGCGAGCGACTTCAAATGCGAGCACGGTTGCCGCCATTGCGACATTGAGGCTCTCCGCCGCGCCCGCGTGCGGGATGGTGATCCAGCCGTCGACCGGCGCGTCGACGGCGACACCGTGTGCTTCGTTGCCGACCACGATGGCCACCGGCCCGGTGAGATCGGTGGCCGTGTAGGCGGTGCCCTGGTGCGACGACGTGGCCAGCACCCGCAGACCGGCTGCACGGAGCTCGTCGAGTGAACCGCTGACGACGGGAATGCGGAACAGCGAACCGGCGGTGGCTCGCACCACCTTCGGGTTGTACGCGTCGACCGACCCGGCCGTGAACACCACTGCCTGCGCGCCCGCGGCCTCGGCCGAGCGGATGATGGTGCCGGCGTTGCCGGGGTCGGCGAGGCGATCGCCGACCATCACGAACGTGGCCCCCACCGGCAGGGCCGACGGCCGCTGTTCGAACACGGCGAGCACCGGCTGCGGCGACTCGGTGGAGGCAACGCGCTCGATGACGTTGGGAGCCAGTTCGAACCACGGCGCCGACGGATCGACCGCGACGGCACCGGGGGCCACGTACTGGGCCTCCAGTTGCCAGCCGGCAGCGATGGCCTGCGCGATGAGCAGCGGCCCTTCGACCACGAACGCGTGCTCGTCGAGACGCGCACTGCGGCGCCCCAAGAGGCGCCGCAGTCGTTGAACCTTCGGGCTCGAGAACGTGAGCCCACTGGCGTGGCCAGAGTGGGACGTGCTCAGAGAGCAGCCTTCGCCTGGTGCACGATGGCGGTGAACGCCGCCGCGTCGGTGATGGCCAGATCCGACAGCACCTTGCGGTCGACCTCGATGCCGGCAGCGTTGAGACCTGCGATGAACCGGCTGTAGCTGATGTCGTTGAGGCGACAGGCAGCGTTGATGCGCTGGATCCAGAGGCGACGGAACTCGCCCTTCTTGGCGCGACGGTCGCGGAACGCGTACTGCCCGCTGCGCATCACCTGTTCGTTGGCCGCCCGCACCGAGCGGCTCTTGTTGCCGTAGTAACCCTTCGCCCGCTCGAGCACCTGCTTGCGATGCTTCTTCGAGGCGACTGCGCGCTTTACACGAGCCATGGTTGTGTCTCCTTCTTCTCGTTCTGTTCAGTTAGTCGTCGTTCGGATCAGCGCTTGGCGAGCAGGCGCTTGATCTTCTTCGCGTCGCCGGGATGGACATCGACCGTGCCGTCGAGGCGACGGGTGCGGGTGGACGGCTTCTTCTCGAACAAGTGCTGACGGTTCTGCTGCAAGCGGCGCAGCTTGCCGGTACCGGTGGTCTTGAACCGCTTGGCGGCGGTCTTGCTGGTCTTCATCTTGGGCATGGTGATTCCTGTATGTCTGGCGGTGGATCCGCCGGTCAGTGGAGCGATCGGTGGTTCAGGCGGGGTCGGGCTCGGGTGCCACGGCGACGGCGTCGGCCTCGGCAACTGCCACTTCGGCGGGCGGAGCGACAGGCTCCGGTTCCGGTGTGGCGGCAGGTGTCTCGGTGTTGGCAGCCGTGGGTGTGGCAGGAGCGGTGTCGTCCGAGTGCTGCTTGCTCTCACTCGGCTTCTTCGGCACTGCTTTCTTCTCGGGCGCCAGGACCATGGTCATGTTGCGCCCTTCGAGCCGAGCTTGGGTCTCGACCTTGGCGGTCGGGCCCAATTGTTCGAGCACCGCGTCGAGGATCTTGGAGCCGAGTTCCGGGTGGGCCATTTCTCGCCCACGGAACTGCAGCGTCACTTTCACCTTGTGGCCTTCCGCAAGGAAGTCGTGCATGTGGCGCACCTTGGTGTCGAAGTCGCCCTTGCCGATCTTGGGACGGAACTTGACTTCCTTGATCGACACGTGGACGGTCTTCTTGCGTGACTCTTTGGCCTTCTGGCTTTCCTCGTAACGGAACTTGCCGTAG
>JAUXQB010000155.1 GCA_030685215.1 Actinomycetota bacterium | reverse complement strand
GATGTAGTCCTGGGCATGGCGCTTTTCGCCCGACACGATCAGCCAGCCAGCGCGGTAGCCGGCGGCGCGGTAGTTCTTCGACAGCCCGTTGAAGGTGACGAACAGCACGTCGTCGGCCAGCGAGGCGATGCTGGTGTGCGTGTTGCCGTCGTAGAGCGTCTTGTCGTAGATCTCGTCGGCGAACACGATCAGCTCGTGCTGGCGGGCGAGCTCGACGATCTGCAGCAGCAACTCGTCGCTGTACAGCGCGCCGGTGGGGTTGTTCGGGTTGATGACCACGATGCCCTTGGTGGCCGACGTGATCTTGCTGCGGATGTCGTCGATGTCAGGGAACCAGTCGGACTGCTCGTCGCACAGGTAGTGCACCGGGCGGCCACCGGAGAGCGAGACCGAGGCGGTCCACAGCGGGTAGTCGGGTGCCGGCACCAGCACTTCGTCGCCGTCGTCGAGCAGTGCCTGCAGGCTCATCACGATCAGCTCGCTGGCGCCGTTGCCGAGGTACACGTCGTCGACGGTGACGCCGGCGATGTGCTTCTGCTGCGTGTAGTGCACGATGGACTTGCGCGGCGCGAACAGGCCCTTGCTGTCGGTGTACCCGGCGGAGTGGGGCAGGTTGCGGATCATGTCCTGCACGATCTCGTCGGGCGGATCCAGCCCGAACACGGCAAGGTTGCCGATGTTGAGCTTGATGATCTTGTGGCCTTCTTCTTCCATTTGGCGAGCTCGGTCGAGCACCGGACCCCGAATGTCGTAACAGACGTTGGCGAGTTTGGTGGACTTCTCGACGGGCTTCACGCTTCGCATGCTACGCACGCCACCCGTGCAGCGGCCGGACAGTTTCCGACCGGCAGCCGTTCACCTCAGCTCAGCGAGTCGACGATGCCGCCCAGCAGACGGAACTCTTCACGCTCACGTGCGTGGAACACGCGCCCGGCGCGGCCGCACGCGAGGGCCACGCCGGCACGCGGCATGCGACACCACACCAGATCACCGGGAGTGTGATCGGTCTCGCTGCCGAGGTGCTCGCTGCCGAGCAGGAACGCCGCCAGCCACTCCAGTTCGGGCACCTCGCCGGCCTGCGCGGCCGCGGCGGGACCATCCATGCACAGCGCCACGGCCCAGTCGGCGTCGAGCAGCGTGCGCAGCACCTCGCACGCCACGGTCAGCCGTTCGGCCGGCACCGCTGCCACCAGCGTCGCCGCCGTGGTGAGCGCGGCAAGCCCTCCATCGGGCCGATCCGGCGACACCGGGCGCACATCCTCCACGGCGACGCCGTCGACCTGACGGATCTCGGCCACCAGCAGGTCGACGAGGCCAGCGTCGGGCAGGCTCACCGTCAACTCGTCGATCGCGCTTCCCCCGCCACGTTCGAGGATGTCGATGCCCACCACGTCGCCGTGCACCGCGCCGATGCGGCTGGCCACCTGGCCGAGGGCACCGGGGCGGTCGGGCAGCCAGACTCGTACGACGAAGGTCTCCATCGGAGGCGACGATAGTGACGCACCGCGCGCGGTTGGTCACGATTACGTGACGTGTGTGTGAACGAATGCCGGGTGACGTGGCCCGAACCGCACGCTCACGCCCTCCGAGTGCAGCACGCTGATCGGCGGTCGATCGGCGAGCCCGGGGAACCCGGCGGCGGCGACCAGCTGGTCGTCGAGGTGCAGCAGCGTGGCGGCTCGCAGCGGCCAGGTGGGGTGCTCGTTGGGCCAGAAGCGGGTACGGCCGCGACGGTCCGACAGGAACAGGCCCCACCGTGCGGTGAGGAAGTGCTCGAGCGGCGAGGCTTCGATCATGTCGCCCACCTGCACTCGCACCAGCGATGCAGCCCCTCGCGGGCCGGGCCACCGCCGAGTGGTTCGGTACTCCAGCACGTCGCCACCGGTCTGCGCGGTGCGTTCCAGGTGCATCCCCGCCCACAGGTAGTTCAACCCGGTGAACACGCGGGTGACGGCCACCGTGAGGAACCGCGATGCCTCCAACGAGCAGAACACCACGCCACGCCGACCGCTCGCGTCGACGCCGTAGAGGCGCACGTTGGTCTCCAGGAAGCTGCCGAAGTAGGGCACTCCCGGTGTGCCGAACAGCCCGATGCGCTCCATCGAGAACGGGACGAGCGCCACGTAGCTCTTCCCGTCGAACACGTCGGGTCGCACTCCGGCCGGCATGAACGGCGCCACCACTTCCGGCTCGACGGCCCAGTGGACGAAGGTGAGCTGCATCCAGTCCTGGGTGAACACCGTGCGCCCGGCCGGCCGCGGTGCGGTGAGCGTGATCGCTTCCGGCTCCACGACGTCAGGCTCCACGGCCTCACGCTATTGCCGCGACCGCAGAGCCGTTGTGCCAGCATGCCTGCATGTCGAAAGATCTTCCCCCCGACTGCATCCAGGTCGTCATCGAGATTCCGCGTGGCAGCCGCAACAAGTACGAGATCGATCACGAGACGGGGCGTGTGTTCCTCGACCGGCGGCTGTTCACCGCCACCACCTACCCCGCCGACTACGGGTTCGTGCCCGAAACCCTGGGCGGCGACGGCGACCCGCTCGACGCGTTGGTGCTGCTGGAAGACCCCGTGTACCCGGGTGTGTGGGTGCAGGCGCGGCCGGTCGGTGTGCTGTTCATGCACGACGAAGCCGGCGAGGACGCCAAGCTGATCTGCGTGCCACCGAAGGAACCGCGCTGGCAGGACGTGCACGACCTGGAAGACCTCACGCCGCAGTTGGTGGAGGAGATCCAGCACTTCTTCGAGGTGTACAAGGCGCTCGAGCCGGGCAAGACCTCGTCCACCGCCGGCCTCGCCGGGCGTGAGGCAGCCTGGGAAGAGATCCGCCAGGCTCGCGCGAACTTCGTCCCCCACTGAGCGCTCACGCCGCAGGGCGACGGTCGGTCAGACGTAGGGCACCAGCGTGGGGTCGGCGAACAGCCGCTCCGACGCGTGGATGGTGCAACCGAGCGCTCCAGCGGTGAAGCCGAGCGTGGTCATCTCCACGCGGCACTGCCCGGACTCGGCCAGTGAGTTGGCGCGCATCGCAGCCATCGCCTCATCCATCACCCATGGCGCCACCTCGGGCAGGAATCCGGCGAGCACGATGACCTGCGGGTTGAACGAGTCGACGATGTTGGCCAGCCCGATGCCGAGCCAGCGACCGAACTTGCGCAACCCTTTGATGGCGACCGGGTTGTTCGCCTTCGCCCGCGCCACCACCGGCGCCACCTTCGCCTCCGGGCTGAGCCGGCGATCGCGGATGAGGCCGGCGGCCAGGTCGGGCACCGCGTCGTAGAGCAGCGCACGCAGGCCGATGGTGGTCTCCCAGCAGCCCGAGCTGCCGCACGCGCACCGCAGGCCGCGCGGTTGCACGGTGGTGTGCCCCACCTCGCCGGCGGCTCCCGAGGCACCGCGGAACATCGCGCCGTCGATGACGATGCCGGCGCCGACGCCGTTCACCGCGAGCAGGTACACGAGGTGCGGTGTGCCGGCGACCGCGCCGGCGCGGTACTCGGCGAGGGCACCCAGGTTGGCTTCGTTGTCGAGGCCGATCGGCAGGTCTCGCTCCAGCAGTTCGCCGAGTCGGGCACGCAGCGGCACGTCGCGCCAGCCGAGGTTCGGCGCCCGCACCACCAGACCGCGTGCGGCATCGGTGACGCCCGGCACCGCCACCGTGATGCCGACGACGCGCCGGCCGTCCGACTCGACGGCGTCGATCGCGCGCCGGATCTCCTTGGCCATGATGGGGACCAGGTCGTCGAAGGCCGTGCTCTCCCGGCTGAGCGGTCGGCGGCGCTGATAGACGGTGCGTCCGGCCAGGTCGTTGGCGAGCAGCAGCGTGAAACCGACTTCCAGCTCGAGGCCGATGGTGACGACCTTGGAACCGTCGAGCCGCAGGAGCGTGGCCGGTCGCCCCACCCGCTGGTCGCTCTCCGGACCCACTTCCTCGACGAGGCCACGGTCGATGAGGTCGGCCACCAGGCTGGACACAGTGGCTCGCGTGAGGCCGGTGACCGCTGCCACGCCGGCACGGCTGCGCGGCCCTTGGCCGGCGAGGAGACGCAGCACCAACGACAGGTTGTGGCGCCGAACATGGAGATGCTCGACGGGCGCGTCAGCAAGGGTCACACGCGGACTGTAGCGAGGCCGAGGGTGCACCTCCTGCCACTCGCCGCCGGATCGGCTCAGTGGACTTCGGCGAGCAGTGCGGCGCCGACGGCTCCTGCCCGCTCGCCGAGTTCGGCGAACACGAGCGTGGGGTGCGGGCGCAGATCCGGTGCGTACAGCAACTGGGTGAACCAGCGTTGGATGGGCGCGAGGTAGAGGTCGGCGCTGGCTGCCAGCCCACCGCCGAGCACGAACGCCTCCGGGTCGAGCACGTTGGCCAGGTTCACCAGGCCGAGGGCCACCCACCGACCGAACAGGTCGATGACCTGCAGCGCGTCGGTGTCGCCCTCGCGCGCCGCCGCCTGCACGTCTTCGCCGCGGACGCGTTCCGCGTCGCCCCCGGCCAGCGCGACCACGCGGTCGAGCCGCTTGCCGACGGCTGCTTCGCGTGCCAGGCGGCCGAGGCCGGAGCCCGACGCGTAGCGTTCCCAGCACCCTCGGCGCCCGCACGGGCACGGCGGCCCGTCGGGGTCGACCACCATGTGGCCGATCTCACCGGTGAACCCGTTGACGCCGCGTATGAGCGCACCGCCGGCGACGATTCCGCCGCCGATGCCGGTGCCGAGGGTGACCATCACGAAGTCGTGCGCGCCGCGGGCCGCGCCGGTCTTCCACTCGGCGGCAGTGGCGCACGTGCCGTCGTTGTCGACGTGCACGGTGGTGGCGAGCGCGTCGCTGAGCAGCTCACCGACGCGGAAGTTGTGGATGTCGACCAGGTTCGGCGCCGCCCGCAGCACGCCCGTGCGCGTGACCAGGCCGGGCACACCGACGCCGATGGACTCCCATGGACCCATGGCGCGCGCAAGCTCGGCCAACGTGTCGATGATGGCCTCGGGCCCCTTCGGCGTGGGTCGGCGCTGCTCTTCGACGACCTGACCGGACGGGTCGAGGATGACCCCGAGGCACTTGGTGCCGCCGACGTCGATGCCCAGGCGTCGCCCGGTGGTCATGCTTCGGCGCGGATCTTCAGCTCGCGCACGGAGTTGAGGATGCGCACCTCCGCGCGCCGTTTCACGAAGCCGGGCAGCGGCACGACCAGCTCGATGGCCAGGTCGTAGCGAGCCTCGGTGCCACCGTCGTCGGTGGGCGTGAAGTGGTACGCACCGTCGATGGTGCGCATGATGTCGCCGCGCAACATGCGCCACGCCAGGACACTCGGTGCCTGCGAGTAGTCGTAGGCCAGCGTGTAGTGCGTGCTGCGACCGAGCGCCGAGGTGCGGAACTCGACCTCGTTGGGCCGGCCTTCCGAGTCGCGCCCTCGCACGATCACGTCCTTGACGTCCTTCGCCCACTCGGGGTACCGCTCGAAGTCGATCGCGATCTCCCACACGCGGGCGGGAGCGGCGGCGATGATGGTGGTTTGGGACGCCGTTTCAGCCATGGAGATGTTCTACCCGATCTTGCGGTTGGAAGGTTTCGCCGACGGGTTCACCCGTGGCCCGAACGAACCGTACCTCGCGGCCCATGCACCGTTCATGCCAATGCCGAACATCGGCACGAGCACGCCGAACGCGAGTGCATTGAGTTGGCTCTCCTCCAGGCCGACCACACCGACGATGGCGCCACCGAGCGCCGCCAGCACCTGCACGGCCAGGGCACCCGACATGGCCCGTTTCACGGGTGCCGGGGCGGTGGGGCCGGTGAGCAGGAACAGGTTGGCGACGCCCACCTCTTCCACGCGAGAACGTTCGAGGGCGTTCGTGTAGGCCCACAGCGAGGTGGCGATACCGACGGCGAACAGCACCAGCGACACCACGGCGATGAGCACCTGCGCCGGCCGATCGCCGCGGAACGGGATGGCGACGGCCAGGGCCAGCAGGAAGGCGGCCGTGCCGATCAGGTTCGTGCGTACCAGGCGTGATGTCACCGGATCAGTCTGCCAGCGCACCGAGCGAGCGACCCAGGCGCGCCGCCAACACGTCGTAGGAGAACTCGCGCACGGCACGCTCACGACCCGCGACGCCCATCTCGCGGGCTCGCTGCGGGTCGTCGAGCAGCTGCTCGATGGCCGCGGCCACCGCACGCGGGTCGTCGGGGTGGCGCACCACCAGGCCGGTGACGCCGTCGTCGACCGCCTCTGCAGCGCCGCCCGAGTCGCCGGCGATCTGCGGCACGCCGCACGCCGCAGCTTCGAGGAACACGATGCCGAAGCCTTCCTGCTCGAGCCCGCCCCATCGGTTGCGGCACAGCATCGCGTACGCGTCGGCGCAGCCGTAGAGGCGCGGGAGGTCGTCGTTGCTCACCCGGCCGAGGAACGTGACCGGGGCGCCGAGCGACGCGGCGAGGCCGCGGAGGCGTTGGTCGTCGCGACCGCCGCCGGAGATGGCCAGCCGCAGCCTGGGACGCGACGACTTCAGCAGCGCAGCCGCGCGGATGGCGGTGTCGAACCCCTTGCGCGGCACGAGCCGGCTGATGCTGACCACCAGTTCCGCGCCGTCGTCGATGCCGAAGTCGGCACGCGCGGCGGATCGTTCGGCGGCGGTGAGCGGATGGAACCGCTCGGTGTCGACACCAGGAGGCACCATTGTGATCGGCAGCGTGCGGTCGGCTGCGTGCTCGGCCTCGGCGGCCGGGTATCCGCCGGCGGCGACGATGTGTCGCGCCCGGCGCAACACGTACCCGAGGGTCTGCTTGCTGAGCGGCAACCGGCCGGGCACCGTGACCTCGGCGCCGTGCAGCACCACGTCGTAGGGCAGTTGCAGCGAGGGCCCGACCAGCCCGAGCGGCAGCGCCGGGTCGAGCACGATCAGATCGGCGCCCACCTCGCGGGCCATCGAGTTGATGCGCTGCACCATCCACGGGTGCGGCAGTAGCACCGGTTCGCGGGTGCGTTCGATGTGGAAGGCCTGCCGCGCGTCGAATGCTCCTGCGCCCGCGTACGGGCTGGTGAGCACCGCGAACGAGTCGGGCGGCAGCCGCCGCCACCACTCCCACAGCAGCGACTGGATGCCGCCGATCTTGGGCGGGAAGTCGTTGGTGACCAGGAGGTGCTTCACGGCGCGGTCTGCAGTTCCTGTCGGACGTCGGGGTGCGGGTCGGTGGCGGGCATGAGGTGGCCGAGACCCAACCGCCGGGCGGCCCACACGGCGTGGACTCGCAGCATCGGATCGTCATCCGCAAGGTACTCGGCCAGCACCTGTTGCACCGCCGCATCAGCGGCATCGCCGATGTTGCCGAGCACCACGAGTGCGTTGCGGCGGATCCAGCGCGGGTGCCGGTCGGCCAGGTACCAGCGACCCCACCGGGCGATCAGATCCTCGTCGCTGCCGGTCAGCATCGGCAGCACGGCCATCCACGCCGTTGCCGCCGGGACGGCGGGCGCCGCATGCTTGGGCCCGAAGCGGACGGTGGGCGGGCACACCTCTTGACAGTCGTCGCAGCCGTAGATGCGGTCGCCCACCGCTGCCCGGAGGTGGCGCGGGATGATGCCTGGCTTCTGCAGCACCCATGCCAGGCAGCGACCGGCGTCGATGACACCCGGCTCGAGGATGGCGCCGGTGGGGCACGCGTCGAGGCAGCGCCGGCACGACGCACACCCGTCGGCCACCGGCGTCTCGTTCACCGGCAGCGCAGCCGTGGTGACGACGCAGCCGAGCACGAACCAGCTGCCGGCACCGGGGAGCAGCAGGTTCGCGTTCTTCCCGAACCAGCCGATGCCGGCGCGGTACGCCACCTCGCGGTCGACGATGCTGTTGTCGTCGGCGAACGGCACAGCTTTGAACCCGTCGGCCCGCAGGCGCGTGGCCACGGCCCACAGCGCTTCCCGCAGTGGTGCGTAGTGGTCGACCCACGCGTAGCGGCCGACGCGGGCGGACACCTCGGCAGGGCGTTCCGGTGTGTCGAGCAGGTACGGGCGGGCCGCGACGAAGACGGACTGCGCGCCCTTCACGGCCAGCTGTGGCGTGGTGGAGCGCTGCGGGTTCTTGAACGTGAACTGCATGCCGTCGGTGAGACCCGCCGCCACGCGCCGGTCGATGGCGTCGCGAGCTCGGGTGAGCACGTCGGCGGATGCGACGCCGGTGTGAGTGACGCCGAACGGCTGCGTGAGGCCGGTCAGTTCGGCCACGTACGCCGCGTCGGTGACGGGCGAGGGCAACGGTTCAGCACGCCTCACGATGACGCAGCGTAGGCACCAGTCCGGCTGCAGCGAGCAAGCGCACCGCACGCATCTCTGCGGCGTCGAACTCGAGGTGCTCGCGCCGGGCCGGCGCCAACAGATGGGTGACCACGCAATCGGCACAGGCGGCGGTGCCGCTCATCACGCAGGTGTCGCAGGAGATGACGAAGTGGGACATGTCACGCATGGTGACAGAGGGGTGCGACAGAGTGGACGGTGTCGCTGTCGGCGGCGCCGTCAGCGGCGGGCGAGTTGCAGGAACACGTCGCTGGCCAGCACGTTGGCACCCGCCGCGCGCACGTCGTTGGCGACGGCCTGGTCGTTGGTGACCACGACCACCGGACGATCGGGGTGCAGCGCCGCCACCTCCGCGCGCAGCACGTCGTCGGCGATCACACCTTCCGGCGAGAAGCTGACTCGCACCAGCCTGCGGCTCGACGCGCTCGCACCGACCACCGTCGTGCCGTCGAAGACGAGATGAATGAGCGTGCCCCAACGACGTGCCAGGTTCTCCGCCGCGTCGATGGTGACGCTGCGCTGCTCGGCCAGCGACAGCTTCGGCCAGCCGAGCTTGGCGACGTTGTAGCCGTCGACGAGCACCATCACGTCGGTGGTGCGCAGCAGGTGCTCACCAGCCGCCTCGCTGTTGCCGTACACGCCGCCGGGCAGCGCGATGGGCTTGCGTTGCCGGCGCTTCGTGGGCGGAGTTGCCACGCGAGTGAGCGCTAGTGCTTCGCTGAGCAACATGCGCACGCGCTCCACGTCGGCAATGCCTTCGTGCGCTGCTGCTCGGTCGGCGAGCGCTGCGTCGCGAGCCGCGACCGCAGCGGCCAGCTCGGAGCGCGTGGCGAGCAGTGCAGCTTCCACCGATCCGGTCTTCTCCGTGGCCGCGTCGGCGCCCGCAGCACGCTTGCGCACCGCGCGTTCCATCTGCTGCAGCTGCGGGCGCACTGCGCGCAGTTCGGCTTCCCGCCGCGCCGTCAGCTCCTCGGCTGCTGCGC
>JAUXQB010000040.1 GCA_030685215.1 Actinomycetota bacterium | reverse complement strand
CGCCAGCGGGCGCCCATGTCCTCGTTCTTGATGCGCTGCTGCAGCAGCACGACGCCTTCCAGCAGTGCCTCCGGCCGCGGCGGGCAGCCGGGCACGTAGACGTCGACCGGGATGATCTGGTCGACGCCCTTGGTGACGGAGTAGCTGTCCCAGTAGGGGCCGCCGCAGTTGGCGCACGAACCCATGCTGATGACGTACTTCGGCTCGGGCATCTGCTCGTAGAGGCGCTTGATGCTCGGCGCCATCTTGTCGGTGACCGTGCCGGAGATGACCACCAGGTCGGCCTGGCGCGGGCTGGCCGGCAGCGGGATGACGCCGAGGCGCATCACGTCGTAGCGCGGCGAACCGAATGCGGCACCCATCTCGATGGCGCAGCACGCGAGGCCCCACTGGTACACCCACAGGCTGTAGGAGCGGCCCAGGTTGAACAGGGACGTGAGCGGTTTGGGCAGACGCCCTTTGTCGACAAGACCCATGTGGTTACACCCAGCGCAGAACGCCCTTGCGCCACGCGTACACGAGGCCAAGGAGCAGGACGAAGACGAAGATACCCATCTCGACGAGGCCGAAGACCCCGTAGAACTCGAGTTGCATGGCCCACGGGAAGATGAACACGGCTTCCACGTCGAACACCACGAACAGCAGGGCGAAGATGTAGTAGCGCACCTGGCTCTGCGACCAGCCGTCGCCCACCGGGTTGACGCCGCTCTCGTACGCGAGGTTCTTCTCGGCCGACGGCTTGTCGGGTCGCAGGATGGCGGCGATCCCGAGCAGCAGGCTGGCCAGCACGATGGCAATGGCAGCGAACCACACCACGTTGAGGTAGTCGCGCAAGAAGTCAGACATCGCGCACGAAGCTACTACGCCACGTGAATGGCATCACAAATGGGGCGACGATTGCCGGTCCTCGCCGCTCGCCGCACCCAGTGAGGTGTGGAACCGATCGCGATCACCGGCTTGCTCCTGCGAAGGGCCGTCCTGGGCACCTTGCTCGCCGCACACCGCCCACTGACAACACGGCAAGTCGCGGACGCGCTCAGGAGCGCAGGCGCCACCACCTCCGGACGCCTCACCAAGGGTCCGAGCCGCGTGATCGCCGACCTGCTCGCCCACCAGGCGAGGCTGGGGAGAGTCCGCAAGGTCGCGCCGGCGACGTTCGTGGTCATCCCCACCAGCATGAGCCGCTCGACCCGTCGCCGGTGCCTTCGCTGGCACGAGCAGTTGGCCGAGTTCAGGGAGTTGACTCGCGACGACCGGTGGCGCCTCGCGGACGCACCCGACCAGCCAGGCGACCACCCTTGCGTTGGTTCACCTTCTTCGGACGCGGCTGACGCGTCCGAAGAAGGTGAACCGACCACCAATGGTGACGGTCCTCGGCTCGCCTCCGCGGAACCGCTGCAACGTCGACGCACCAACTGGTGACGGTTCAGGCGGAGGCTGGCGGGAGTGCTTGCGTGGCGTCGAGCCACCACGCCATCCCGCTCTCGATCTGCTCGCGTGTGACACCGCCGGCGTAGAAGGCACCCGACTTGGCGGCGGTGCCCGTGTGCTCACGGGCGAACGCCACCGCGTCGGCGAGGTCGGCGGCGAACTGCTCCACCACGCCGTCCTGCGTGTTCGGCCGCGTCACGCAGAAGTGCACGGCTGCCGGCCGCTGCAGGCCGTTGAGCCGCCACCGACGTGACGCCAGGGCGTCGTTGACCAGGAAGACGTCGAGCCCCGACTCCTCGGTCGTCGTGAACGCGACGTTGAAGAACGGATCACCGAGCACGCGCAGTTCTGGCTGCGCCTCGATCACGGCGCGCAGCGCGGCCGCGGTGCGGAAGATGTCGCCGGCGATCGCGAGGTACCCGTCGCGGCCGAGCGTCACCATCGCCGCCCACGCGGCAGCGATGATGCCACCGGAACGCGACCCGCTCATGCCGGGCGAGGTGTACAGCCCGCCCGGCCAGTCGGGCACGATGAAGTACTGCAGCCGGCGCAGCTCGGCGGTTCGGTACAGCAGCACGCTCGAGCCCTTGAGTCCGAACCCGTACTTGTGCGTGTCGGCGCTGATCGAGGTGACACCGGGCAGGCGGAAGTCGAACGTCGGCACCGCCAGTCCGAGGTCCTGACCCCACGCGAGGATGAAGCCACCGAGGCAACCGTCGACGTGCAGGTTGATGCCACGCTCCACCGCGAGATCCGACAGCGCCGCGATCGGGTCGATCAGTCCGTGCGGGTACGTGCCCGCCGAGCCGACCAGCGCCACCGTGTTCTCGTCGACGAGCGATCGCACCGAGCCCATGTCGGCGACGAACTGGTCGGTGACCTCTGCCTTGCGCAGCTCGATGCCGAAGTAGTGGGCACCTTTGTCGAACGCGGGGTGCGCAGTCACGGGCATCACCACGTTGGGCTGCGTGATGCCTCGCTCGCGACCCCACTCCCGGTACACGAGCAGTGGGTTCATCAAGCTCTCCGTGCCTCCGCTGGTGAGCACCCCGAACGGGCCACCCGCGTCGGCGGCAGGCGCGTGCAGCATGTCGGCGGTCATCGCGATGATCTCGCCCTCGAAGCGCGTTGCGCTCGGGTACATGTCGCGCTGGAGCACGTTGGCGTGGCTGTAGTGGCCGAACACCTCGTTGAGGAACTGGTAGTGCTCCTCGTCGCCGCTGTAGATGCTGCCGCTGATCTTGCCCTCGTGGTACGGCGAGTCCTCCAGCGTGGCCATCGCCTCGATCTCGGCGAGCACGTCGGCGCGCGGCCGCCCCTGCTGCGGGAACGATCGGGTCACCTGGTAGCGGTCGGCGTACGGGTACAGGCCCATGAGTGCTCCTTGAGGAATCGGCGAGTGCGGGTTCGTTGGCCGCTGCAGTGTGCAAGGACGACCGTACGTCGTGCTACACCTATCGCTGTGACACGGGTGGACGTCGAACCGTTGCTGCGCCGGGTGCCGGGTTGGCAGCAGTCGCGGATCGAGCTGTCACCCCTCAGCGGCGGCATCACCAACACCAACTTCCTGGCGAAGGTCGATGGTGCCACGTACGTCGTGCGAGTGCCCGGCGAGCGCACGGAACTGCTCGGCATCGATCGCGCCAACGAGGCCGAGGCCGCGCTGCGGGCAGCCGCACTGGGCATCGGCCCGCCCGTGCATGCCGAGCTGCCGCAGATCGGCACGCTCATCACCACGCTCGTTCCTGGGCGGCACCTGGAGGCGCTGCGGTTCACGGCCCGCCTCGCGGAGGTCGTCGCGCTGCTGCGTACCTTCCACGACAGCGGTCCGTTGCGCGGCGCGTTCCCCATCCACCGCGTCGTCGAGTGGCACGCGCGCGACGCGTCGTCGTACGGCATCGTGCCGCCCACGTCGTACGGCCGGCTGCACCAGTTGAGTCGCCGCATCGAAGCTGCGTTCGCGGTCGCGCCGCTACCACCGGTGCCGTGCCACAACGATCTGCTGCCCGGCAACCTGCTGTTCGAGGACGTCGGCGACCGCGTGTGGCTGCTCGACTTCGAGTACGCCGGCATGAACGACCGGTTCTTCGACCTCGGCAACCTGAGCGTGAACTGCGGCCTCGACACCGCCGGCGACGAGGAGCTGCTTCGGCTCTACTGCGGCGGCGTCACCGCGGCCCGCTACGCGCGCCTGCAGCTGATGAAGATGATGAGCGAGTTCCGCGAAGGCATGTGGGCGGTCGTCCAACAGGCGATCAGCACCCTCGACACCGACTTCGTGTCGTACGCACAGGAGCGGCTCGACAACTGCGAGCGACTGGCGGCACGGCCCAAGTTCGAGCAATGGCTCGCTGACGCAGCAGCCGCTGTGGCGTAGCGCGAGACGGGCCGGCCCGGAGGCCGACCCGTCCACGCGTGTGACGAACTGTTCAGAGCGCTTTGCCGTGCTCCACGGCATCGAGCTCGCGCTCGATGGCCAGCAGCTCCTCACGGGTGCCCTGCACCTTGGGGCCGGTGAACCACTTCTTGCCGCTGAGGCTCCAGTAGCCGAGCACGAACACCGCCGCGATCAGGATCAACGGACCGGTGAAGTTGAAGTTGTTCTGGTGGAACACGGTGTAGGCGTCCGGCGTGCCCGAGAGGAACTCGGTCTCACCGAACGGACCCCAGAACGGCCAGAACAGCGGGGCGATGAACAGGATCGAGATGAAACCGATCCAGATGAGCGCGGTCCACCCCACCAGCTTGTGCTTGCCCTTCAGGTTCCACGGTCCGACGACGAAGTCGGGATTGGTGAGACGCAGGTAGATGGGAATCGCGTACGAGATGTAGAGGCCGATCACGCAGATGCCGGTGAGTGCGAAGAACGCGGTGGAGTATCCACCCTTCTGGTACAGCGACAGCGTGCCGACCAGCGCGGCCAGCGTGACACCGAGCCAGACCGAGTTCGTCGGCGTGCGGGTCTTCTTGTTGATCTTGTGCCAGAACTTCGATCCGGGCAGTGCACCGTCACGGCTGAACGCATAGATCATCCGGCTGTTCGCGGTGACCGACGCCAGGCCGCAGAAGAACTGCCCGACGATCGCGATGAAGACCAGCAGCTTGGCAACGCCGGAGCCCACCGCGCTGGAGATCAGCCGAGGTGCCGCGTTGACCAGGAACAGGTCGCCGCCACCGCCGAACGCGATGGCGAAGTAGCCGTCGACGTCGCTCTTCTTCGGCAACGCGGCGATCATCGACAGGTTGAGGACGAGCGCAGCGATCGCCGAGATGTAGATCGACCGGACGATGGCCTTGGGTGCCTCGGTGCGGGCGCCGAGGGTCTCCTCGCTGACATGGGCCGACGCGTCGAAGCCGGTGATCGTGTACTGCGCGAGCAGCAGTCCGAGACCGAACAGGTAGATCGTCACCATCACGCCGCCGGTCCATCCGGTCATGCCCTCGGGTGCCGCGTCGAAGGCCCCACCGATGCCCCGCTTGTTGCTGGGTGCGATGAACAGCACGCCGGCGATGACGACCACGCCGACGACGTGCCACCAGACGCTGATGTCGCCGAGGATCTTGACCAGCTCGACTCGGAACGTGTTGAGCAGTCCGTGCACCACCAACACTGCGAGATAGATGCCGAAGATGTTCCACGTCGTCAGCTCGAAGCCGTCGTTGAACATTCGGATGAAGTATCCGATGAAGATGGACAGCGCGTAGTCGACGCTGGCGATGACGCCGATCTGGCCGATCAGGTTGAAGTAGCCGGTGAACCACGACCACCGGGCCTGATTCTTGCGGGCCAACTTCGCCGACCAGTAGTACAGGCCGCCGGCGGTCGGGTAGGCGGAGCAGATCTCGCCCATCGCCATGCCGACCAACAGTGCGAAGAACCCGACGATGATCCAGCCCATCGTGATCACCCTGGGACCGCTGGTGACCATGCCGAGCCAGAAGCTCGTCATGCCGCCGGCCAGGATCGAGATGATCGAGAAGCTGATCGCGAAGTTGCTGAACGTTGACATGCCGCGATGCAGCTCTTGGGCATAGCCCATCGAGTGCAGGTGGTCGCGGTCCTCGTCCACGGTGTCTGCCATGGAACCCCCTTGTGTAGGACTTGTGAAGGCTCGAAGTGCCTCAAATCCCCACGCGAAGCAGGTCGAGCTAGCGGTTGTCTAGCACGTCGTGGAACTCGCTCGGCGCGACCGATTCGAGGAACCAGTCGACGATGCGATCGGAGTTCACGCGGCTCTCCCCCACTGACGCCTGAGTGGTGGCCATCAGCTCGTCGGCAGTGGAGCCGATGCGCTCCAACTCGTCGGCGCCGAAGCCGGTGGTCCAGCGGCGCAACATCGCTTCGTTCGCCTCCGGGTGGAACTGGGTGCAGAACATCCGGCCCAGCTGCCACGCCTGCGGGCCGACGGCACTGCGCGCGAGCTCGGTGGCGCGGCCGGGCACGGTGACCACGTCGTAGTGCCATTGCATCCACGGCCCTTCGGCGATCTGCAGCGGGCGGTCGCTCACCACGTCCATCCAGCCGATCTCGGGTTCACGTGCCCGCTCGACGGTGCCGCCGAACGCGTGGGCCATCACCTGGTTGCCGAAGCAGATGCCGAACACGGGCACGCCGCGTCGAGCGGCCTCGTGCACCACCGCCACCTCGGCCGACACGTTCTGCGCGACCTCCGGCCAGTAGACGCTCCACTCGCTGCCGAGCAGCAGCACCAACTCGTGGCGGTCGAGGCCGGGCCAGTCACCGGGATGTTCACGATGGCACTCGTCGAAGGCATACCCGTGAGAGCGGAACCGCTCCCCCACGAACCCGGCGTCGGCGTCGTTGGCATTGGCGATGAGCAGTGCGCGCACGTCGGTACGGTACCGCGCGAACGGGGGGCTCAGCCGGTGGTGTCGATGAAGATGTTCTTCAGTTCGGTGTAGTGCTCGAGCACCTTCATCGAGTGCTCGCGACCGAGCCCACTCTGCTTGAACCCGCCGAAGGGAGTCCAGTAGCGCACCGAGGAGTTGGAGTTGACACTGATGGTGCCGGCCTCCATCGCACGCGACACCCGCAGCGCCTTGGAGCCGTCGCGAGTCCACACGGAGCCCGACAAGCCGTACTCGGTGTCGTTGCAGATGCGGATCGCGTCGGCCTCGTCGTCGAACGGGATGACCACCACGACCGGGCCGAAGATCTCCTCGCGCACCACGCGAGCGTCGGGGTCGGTGGGCGTCGCGATCATGGTGGGGTGCCAGAAGCCGGGACCCTCCGGCACCGTGCCGGTGAACACGGTGTCGAGCCCGTCGCTGAAGCTGCGCACGGTGGCGAGGTGCTGCGCGGTGACGAGCGGACCCATCGCACTGTCGGCCGACATCGGGTCGCCGATGGTGAACTCCTTCGTCGCTTCGATGAGGAGGTCGACGAAGCGTTCGAAGACGGAGCGCTCGACGAGGATGCGGCTGCGCGCGCAGCAGTCCTGGCCGCTGTTGTCGAACACCGACCCGGGCGCGGCCGCCGCGGCCTTCTCCAGGTCGGCGTCGGCGAAGATGATGTTCGCGCTCTTGCCACCGAGCTCGAGCGTGACCCGCTTCACCTGCTCGGCGCAGCCGGCCATGATGCGCTTGCCCACCTCGGTGCTGCCGGTGAACGACACCTTGCGCACGTCGGGGTGCTCGACGAAGCGCCAGCCGACGTTGGCGCCGCTGCCGACGACGACGTTGATGACGCCTTCCGGAATGCCGGCCTCGAGCGCGAGCTCGCCCAGGCGCACGCTGGTGTGCGGGGTGATCTCGGCGGGCTTCAGCACGGCCGTGTTGCCGGCAGCGATGGCCGGGCCGAGCTTCCAGCCCGCCATCATCATCGGGAAGTTCCACGGCGCGATGAGGCCGACCACGCCGAGCGGCTCGGGAAAGGTGAGGTTCACGCCGTTGGGCACCGGCAACGTGCTGCCACCGAACTTCTCGATCGCACCGGCGAAGTAGTGCATCACGTTCGACGCGTTGTGCGCGCACCACACGCTGTTGCCGATGGTCATGCCCATGTTGCGGGTCTCCATCTCACCGAGCTCCTGCGCATGGTCGGCGATGACATCGGCATAGCGGCGCATCAGTCGTGCACGATCGGCGGGGGCAATGCCTCGCCACACCGGCCCGGCGGCCTTCGCCTTCGCGATGGCGGCGTCGGTCTCCTCCACGGTTGCGGACGGCAACGACGAGATCTCGGCTTCGGTGGTCGGGTTGTACAGGGTCACGTTCGGCACGAGATCCGAGGGTAGCCCCGCCTTCCATTTTACGTAAACGCTGTCGGGCTCTGACCTGCGGCTGTGAACTCGCGTTCTTGACACAAAGCGCGTCAGAATGAGCACGCATGAGTCAGCCACCGCCTCTGATCGCGCTGTGCGCTCGCGTGCTCACGTTCTCCGACGAGGGCAAGCGCGACGCGTACAGCAGCAGCCAGCCCTACTCCCGTGCGGTCACCCGCGCCGGCGGCGTGCCCGTGCTGGTGCCGCCCATCCACGAGCTGGCCAGCAACGCGCTCACCGTGCTGCAGCACTTCGACGGCGTGCTGCTCCCCGGCGGCGGCGATGTCGACCCGCGCCGCTACGGCCAGGAGCCGACCGACGAGAACCTCTACGGGATCACCGAGATCCACGACGAGCTCGACATCGCCGTCTGCCTCGCCGCGATCGAGCTCGACCTGCCGATGCTGGCGCTGTGCCGGGGCATGCAGGTGCTCAACGTCGCGCTCGGTGGCACCTTGCAGCAGGACATCGGCACCAGCGACCACTGGATGCGTGAGCACTCGGTCACGCTCACGGAGGGCTGCCGCATCGCGCAGGCGTGCGGCACCACCGAGCTCGAGCACTGCCACTCGGTGCACCACCAGGGCCTCGACCGCCTCGCCGAGCCGTTGGTCGCGTGCGGGTGGGCCACCGACGGCCAGTTGGAGGCAGTGGAACTGCCGTCGGCGAGCTGGATCGTCGGCGCGCAGTGGCATCCGGAAGACACCGCATCGCGGGCGCCGCACCAGCAGGCCATCTACGACGAGCTCATCCGTCGAGCCGCCGCACGAGCCGCGTCCGCGTAGGCTCGACCCGTGAATCCGCTGGTCCTCATCGTCGGCCGCCTCGCCACCGAGGCCAAGGGCGTGCGCGGCGAGCCGTTCGCCGCCGGCCGTCGCTACTTCGAAGCGGTCGCCCGTGCGGGCGGCATGCCGCTGATGCTGCCGCCGATCACGTCGCTGGTGCACGACATCCCCGATCTGCTGCGTCAGGTCGATGCGGTGCTGCTGCACGGCGGCGGCGACGTCGACCCGCGCCGCTACGGGCAGGAGCCGTCGGCCGAGCAGCTCTACGGCATCGTGCACGAGCACGACGAGGTCGAGCTGGCAGTGGTGAGCGCCGCGCTCGAACTGCAGGTGCCGATGCTGGCCATCTGTCGCGGCATGCAGGTGCTCAACGTCGCGCTCGGGGGCACGCTCAGTCAGGACATCGGCGGCGAGTCGCACTGGTTCGCCTCGCACGAGGTGGCGCTCGAACCCGGCTCGCGCATCGCCAAGGCCGTCGGCAGCGAGTGCGTCACCGCCGGGCACTGCGTGCATCACCAGGCACTCGACCGGGTGGCGAGCGAGCTGCGCGTGGTCGGCACCACCGCCGACGGCATCGTGCACGCCTGCGAGCTGCAGTCCGATGCCTGGGTGGTCGCCACGCAGTGGCACCCCGAGGACACCGCGGCCGACGACCCCCAGCAGCAGTCGCTCTTCGCCGCTCTCGTCGACCACACCTGACTCCCGGCTCAGCAACATGCGCGATCCGGCGCGCTCAGCGCGAGAAATCGCGCACTTTGGCGGGCCTCACGGCACCGAGTGGGTCAGGGGGTGATGTCGATGAGGCGGCCGGGGAAGAAGCCGATCACCAGGGTGAACGCGACGGACAGTCCGATGGCGATGCCCAGCAGCAGCGGCACGCGGACCGGCTCGCGGGCGTCGTCGCCGGCTTCCGGTTCGGCGATCCACATGCTGATCATGATGCGCAGATAGAGGTAGGCGGCGATGACCGCCGACACCATCGCAATGAGCGCGATCGCATAGCTGTGCACCTCCACCGCCGCACCGATGACGGCGAACTTGGCCACGAAGCCGCTGGTGAGCGGCACGCCGGCCTGCGCCAGCAGCAACACGGTCATGCCCAGCGCGAGCGCAGGCTTCTGCTTGCCCAGACCGCGGAACCCGGAGAGACCGGTGTCGGCGTCGCCGGTGCGACCGACGGCGGTGATGACACCGAACGTGCCCATCACCAGCACTGCGTAGACGAGCAGGTAGAGCAGCACCGACGAGACGCCGGTGTTGTCGTCGAGCGACGGCCCACCCACGTGCGCGGCGGCCTCGACACCCACCAGGATGAAGCCGGCGTGACTGATGGACGAGAACGCGAGCATGCGCTTCACGTTGGTCTGCACCACGGCCATCACCGAACCACCGACGAGGGTGACGACGGCGATGAACCACACCGCGGGCCGGTAGTCGTCGCGCCACTGCGGCAACGCCTGCAGCAGCACACGCAACATGGCACCGAACGCGGCTGCCTTGCCGGCCGACGCCATGAACGCGGTGACCGGTGTGGGCGCTCCCTGGTACACGTCGGGGGTCCAGAAGTGGAACGGGACGGCCGCGACCTTGAACGACAGACCGACGAGCAGCAGCGCGATGCCGGCCAGCACGAGCGCCTCGTTCGACGGGTCGATGTTGGCGTCGAAGCCGGCGACGATCTTGGTGAAGTTGGTGCTGCCGGAACCGCCGTAGACGAGGGCGACGCCGTACAGGAAGAACGCCGACGAGAAGCCACCGAGCACGAAGTACTTGATGCCGCTCTCCTGACTCTCGATGCGCTTGCGATGGCTGGCGGCCATCACGTAGAGCGCGAGCGACAGGATCTCGAGACCGAGGAACAGCACGATCAGGTCGTTGGCCGACGACATGACCATGCCACCGAGTGCGGCGAGCATGTAGAGCACGTACAGCTCGGGGCCGTCGAGGCCCTCACGGCGCAGGTACTCGTCGGTGACCAGCGCGGTCATCAGCACCGCCACGCAGAGGGTGATGCCGATCCAGACGCCCACCTTGTCCAGGTGGATGGCATCGCCGACGAGCGTGGCCGGGCCCTCGTGGTCGATGCGGTACCAGAGCAGCACTTCCATCACCCCGGCCGCGAGTGCGACCGCAGCGGTGAACAGCGCGTA
Source organism: Actinomycetota bacterium (assembly GCA_030685215.1). Classification (GTDB taxonomy): domain Bacteria; phylum Actinomycetota; class Acidimicrobiia; order Acidimicrobiales; family Ilumatobacteraceae; genus UBA668. The sequence continues at coordinate 1,768 of JAUXQB010000040.1, read as the reverse complement.
GCCGCGCTTGGGCCACGCCGGCGTGAGCGAGGCGGCGAGCAGCAGCACGAGTGCACCGGCCAGCAGCACCAGCATCGGGCTCAGCGAGAACCATGCGACCTTCGGGCCCTGCAGGGTGTCGGCGGCGAACAATGCGCCCATCAGCCTTCTCCCTCTTCGCTCTCGTGCTCACCCTCGGCGGGCACCACCGGCTCGGCGGGAGACGGCTGCTCCCAGTCGCTGTGATCCTGCACGTGCTCGAGCAACTTGTCGACGGACGGCTCGATGCGGCTCAGCATCGGCTTCGGGAACACGCCGCTGAACACGATGAGCGCGATGAACGGCAGCAGCAGCGCGCCTTCCTTCCACTTCAGTTCGGCGAAGTCGTTGTTGTCGTCGTCGGGCTCACCGTGGAACACACGTTGGTATGCCCACAGCAGGTACAGCGCGGCGAAGATGACACCGGTGGCAGCGACGGCGACCCACCAGCGAGCGGTGGGGAACGAACCGATGAGGATCATGAACTCGCCGACGAAGCCGTTGAGGCCGGGCACGCCGATGCTGGCGAGCATGATGACCGTGAAGGCGGCGGCGAACACCGGCGCCACCTTCTGCAGGCCCTTCAGCTTCGAGATCTCGCGGGTGTGCCGGCGGTCGGAGATCATGCCGACCATGAGGAACAGGGCACCGGTGCTGAGACCGTGCGCGACGTTCTGGAACACACTGCCGACCAGCGCCGTGGTGGTGAGGGCGAACGTGCCGAGCACGATGAACCCGAGGTGCGCCACCGACGAGTACGCGACCAGTCGCTTGAGGTCGGTCTGCATCGTGGCCGCGACCGCGCCCCAGAGGATGCCGATGACGGCGAGCGTGAGGAACAGTGGACGAGCCCACACCGCCGCTTCCGGGAACAGGTAGACCCCGAAGCGCAACAGACCGTAGGTGCCCATCTTCAGCAGCACGCCGGCCAGGATGACCGAGCCGCCGGTGGGCGCCTGCGTGTGCGCGTCGGGCAACCACGTGTGCAGCGGGAACAGCGGCACCTTCACCGCGAACGCGACGGCGAACGCGAAGAACAGCCAGCGTCCGGTGGACTCCGCGAACGACGCGGTCTCCGCGATCTTGACGAGGTCGAACGTGACCGCGCCACCCTCACCCGCCTTGGCGAGCACCGCGGTGGCGATGATGCCGACGAGCATGAACGCCGAGCCGATCATCGTGAACAGGAAGAACTTGGTGGCCGCGTACACGCGGTTGTCGTAGCCCCAGCCGCCGATGAGGAAGTACATCGGCACGAGCACGATCTCGAAGAACACGAAGAACAGGAACAGGTCGAGGCTGATGAACGAGCCCATCACGCCCGCCTCGAGCAGCAGCATCCACGACAGGTAGCGCTTGTGATCGTGGTGCGGGTCGACGCCGGCGATGACCAGCGGGAACAGCACGCCGGTGAGCACGACCAGGAACAGCGAGATGCCGTCGACACCGAGGTGCCACGAGATGCCCCACGGTTCGATCCAGTCGTGCTGGCTGACGAACTGGAAGTCGGCGTTCTCCGACTTGAAGGCGAACAGCACCCACAGTGCCATGCCACCGGTGAGCACGCTGGTGAGCAGCGCGGTCACCTTCACCAGATCGGGTTGCCGCTTGGAGATGACGGCCACCAGCAGCGAGCCGACGGCGGGCACCAGCACCAGCAACGTGAGGATGGGGAACTCGATCACAGGACACCCCGAACGACGACGAACCACACGAGCAGCAGCACCACGCCGGCGCCGATGGCGGCGGC
>JAUXQB010000034.1 GCA_030685215.1 Actinomycetota bacterium | reverse complement strand
GCTCGAATCGACCCGCGGGCGCTCGGTCGCGACGTGCGCGCGGTGGTCGACGTCGGACTGCCACCGGGCACCGATCCGGCCGACTTCGAAGCGCGACTCGCGCAGCGCGACGACGTGGCGCTGGCGCTCTACGTCACCGGACCCGCCGACTACACGATCATCGTCGACTGCGCCGGCGCCGAGGGCCTCGACGCGTTCATCCGCTGGCTGAAGGCCGACGCCGGTGTCGCTCGCACGGAGAGCAAGTTCGTGCTCCGCCCCGTCACCGCCTGAGCCCGAGTCAGCAGCCGCGGAAGGTGCTCAGCAGCTTCGCCATCGCGGATTGAGCGGTGGCCGACGTGTACGGTCCGACCGCGACGAGCGAGGCGACGAGGGCTGCCACCTCTCCCGCGGTGAAGTCGATCGTCGACGACGCTGCCGGCGCGAGCAGCTGGTAGCCGCCGAGCGGGCCGCGCCGGCAGTCGATGGGCACGCCGGCTGCGCGCAACCGGTCGATGTCGCGTTCGACGGTTCGCGTCGAGGTGCCGGTTCGCTCGGCCAGCACTGCGCAGGGAACGTGCCGGCCGGCGCGGGCGCGCAGCTCTTCGATCAGCGCGTGCTGACGCTCCACGAGCGGGAGCGCTTGGTGCAGTTGCACGTAGCCGGGCGTGCGAGGCGAACCGATCAGCCGTCGAGGTGGTGAGGTCGTCACGGCACGAGTCTGGTGTACCCGACGTGGCCTTGTCGGGTTCGCTTCGTACTCTGCAACGGACTGCAGCCGAGACGCGCTGCCGGAGAAAGGACATCACGTGGAGATTCGGATCGATCGGGTGGGTCTGCTGGTCGAGCAGCTCACCGACGCGGTGATGTTCAGTCGTGAGCGCATCGACGGCATGTCCGACGACGAGTTCCTGTGGGAGCCCGTTTCGCCGTGCTGGTCGATCCGCTCTTGTGCGTCGGCAGCGACCCCCGACGCGTTCGGGCCGGGGCAGTTCGTGCTCGATGCCGACGTGTCGGTCGACCCCTTCGAGGTGGGTCCGTTCACGACGATCGCCTGGCGCGTGGGGCATCTGCTCAGCGCGTACGCCGGGCGCTTCGAGTGGACCTTCGGCCGACGCGCCACTCCGCCCGCCGACCTCGTCGAGTTCACACCCGAGGCCGGACCGATGGTGGCGCAGATGTGGGACGAGATCGATCGCTGGGTGGCGGCGGTGGAGGCGATGACCGACGTGCAGCTCGACGAGCCAGGCTTCGGGCAATACCCGATGGGCATGGACCCTCGGCTGCCGTTCATTGGCATCGTCCGCTGGATGAACCGAGAAACGATCCACCACCTCGCGGAGGTCGCGCTGCTCCGCGATCTCTACGCCGCTCGTGGCACCTTCGTGACCGGAGCCCGTTAGCTCGACTCCTCACCCCAGGACGGCCACCTCCCCGGTGGGCGGCAGGCACTCGTCAGGGATGGTGCGGTTCAGCATGTCGTCGGCATGGTCGTAGCCGCCGCCACCGGACACCCGTTCACCCAGGTGGATCTCCGTCCCGTTGGCGGTGACAACCCCGTCGCCCGACAGCATCGCCTCGGTGCCGTACCACCACACGATTGGGTAGCGCGTGCCATCGTCGTGCTCGATTTGGAAGCACTGGTGCTCCTCGTCGTAGCGCAGGATGCCTTGGACGAGCGCCTCACGCGCGCCGGCGCCAGGCGCCGGCTCGCCGAGCACCCACAGTCCCGGGTACGTGCCGGTGGAGCCGGGATCATCGGTGCACGCGGAGAGCGCCGCGGCCATCGTGACGAGTGCGATCGAGCGCACCAGATGTCGGGAACGTCGACGGCTGCGAGCCATGTGCGAAGGGTAGTGGTGCTCGCTCGCGCGTTCGTACGAGTCTGGCTACCATCGGCTCTATGAAGAGCTTCAAGAACTTCGTCAATGGTCAGTACGTCGACGCGGCCGACGGTCGCACCACCGCGGTGGTCAACCCGGTCACCGGGCAGCAGTATGCGACCGCAGCGCTGTCCGCGCAGGCCGACGTCGACGCGGCGATGAGCGCGGCGGCCACGGCCTACGAGAGCTGGCGCGACACCACGCCGAGCGAGCGCTCACTCGCGCTGTTCCGCATCGCCGATGCCGTCGAGGCACGCGCCGACGACCTCATCGCGATGGAGGTCGAGAACTGCGGCAAGCCGGCGCACCTGGTGCGCAGCGAAGAGATCCCGCCGATGGTCGACCAGATCCGCTTCTTCGCCACGGCCGCTCGCCACCTCGAGGGCAAGAGCGCCGGCGAGTACATGCGCGGCATGACCAGCATGATCCGCCGCGAGTCCATCGGCGTGTGCGCGCAGGTCGCACCCTGGAACTACCCGATGATGATGGCCGTGTGGAAGTTCGCTCCCGCGCTGGCCGCCGGTAACACGGTGGTGCTGAAGCCGAGCGACACCACGCCCGCCACCACCGGCCTGCTCGCCGAGATCGCCGCCGAGTTCCTACCCGAGGGCGTGTTCAACGTCATCTGCGGCGACCGCGACACCGGTCGCAACATGGTTCTGCACGACGTTCCCGCGATGGTCAGCATCACCGGTTCGGTTCGCGCCGGCATGCAGGTGGCCGAAGCCGCGTCGCACAGCCTGAAGCGCGTGCACCTCGAGCTCGGTGGCAAGGCGCCCGTCGTGGTGTTCGACGACGCCGACATCGCCGCCGCTGCCGAGGGCATCGCCATCGCCGGCTACTTCAATGCAGGGCAGGACTGCACCGCAGCGACGCGCGTCATCGCGTCGCCCGGCGTCTACGCCGACCTCGTCGAGGCGCTCGCAGAGCAGGCCCGCGGCACCAAGACCGGCCAGCCCGACGACGAAGACGTGCTGTACGGCCCGGTCAACAACCCCAACCAGCTCGCTCACGTGAGCGGCATGGTGAACCGCGCGCCGAGCCACGCCAACGTGGTCGCCGGTGGCAACGCGGTCGGCGGCGACGGCTTCTTCTTCGAGCCCACCGTCATCGCCGACCTTCGTCAGGACGACGAGATGATCCAGCAGGAGATCTTTGGGCCGGTCATCACCGTGCAGCAGTTCAGCGACGAGGACGAAGCGGTGCGCTGGGCCAACGGCGTGGAGTACGGCCTGGCCAGCAGCGTGTGGACGAAGGACTTCGGCCGCGCGATGCGCATGGCCAAGCGGCTCGACTTCGGGTGCGTGTGGATCAACACCCACATCCCGCTCGTCGCCGAGATGCCCCACGGTGGCTACAAGAAGAGCGGCTACGGCAAGGACCTGTCGTCGTACGCCCTCGACGACTACACCCGCATCAAGCACGTCATGGCCAACCTCGACAGCTGACACGGCTCGACCTTCATCGAGGCGAGCTGACTCGGACGCAGACGGCTTTCTGTACCCGGAATCGTCCCGGCTTCCGGGACGATTCCGACCCAGAAGCGGGTCTGGGACGATTCCGACCCAGAAGCCGCCGGCGCCGACGTTGGGGTCAGTGGGCGCCCCAGGTGAAGGTCTGCTTCACCAGGTCGAGGTAGATGAAGGTCTCGGTGCTGCGCACGCCTGGCACGCTGCGGATGCGGTTGGTGAGATCCAGCAGCGCGCCGTCGTCGGCCACCACCACTTCGGCCATCAGGTCGAACGAACCGGCGCTCACCACCAGGTAGTCGATGTCGCGCATGCCCTGCAGGGTCTTGGCGATGTCGTCGGTGGGGCCTTCGGTGCGCACGCCGATCATCGCCATGCGGCGCTTGCCGTGGGAGAGCGGGTTGGTGACGGCCACCACCTGCATCACACCGGCGTCGATGAGCCGTTGCACGCGCTGGCGAGTGGCGGCCTCGGACAATCCGACCGCTGAACCGAGGCGGGTGTATGGCACTCGGCCATCGCGCTGCAACTGCTCGATGATCGCCCGATCGGTCTCGTCGATCTGCATTCCGGTTCTGTCCATCGCTACGGATCATGGTGCCGAATGGCGTACTTCGCAAGGGAATCCGTGGCGCACACGCTGTTCATCAACGATTTCCTTGCGGCTCGCCTCTCGTTCATGAGAAGTTGCACCCGTGAACACGGCGCCGGAGCGGGCTCGATGATGTCCCGAGCAGCAACCGGTTGTGCATACACTTTGCACACGATCTACTCAGCCGCCACCGGCCGATCGGGCCGCGTGCAGACACTCATCGGTGGGCACCTCACCCACCTCGAATTCTCGGGGGAGACAGCGTGACCGACGCGACAGGCATGCCGATGAGCGGGGCAGTGAGCCAAGGTGAGCGCGGTTCGGTGGAGCTGCAGGGCGTCACGAAGCGGTTCGGCACGATGGTGGCCGTCGATGCGCTCGACCTGGTGGTGAAGCCCGGCGAGTTCCTGTCGCTGCTCGGCCCGTCGGGGTGCGGCAAGACCACCACGCTGCGCATGTTGGCCGGCTTCGAACAGCCCGACGAAGGCTTCATCCGCATCAGCGGCCAGTACGTGCAGGGCATCCCGCCGTACAAACGAGACGTCAACACCGTGTTCCAGAGCTACGCACTGTTCCCGCACATGGACGTGGCCGAGAACGTCGCGTACGGCCTCAAGCAGCGCAAGGTGCCCAAGTCGGAGATCGCCAGTCGCGTGGCCGAAGCACTCGGCATGGTGAAGATGGGCCATCTCGCCGCCCGCAAGCCGAAGCAGCTCAGCGGCGGCCAACAGCAGCGTGTGGCCGTCGCCCGCGCGCTGGTCAACCGGCCCAGCGTGTTGCTGCTCGACGAGCCGCTCGGCGCGCTCGACCGCAAGCTGCGCGAAGAGATGCAGATCGAGCTGAAGCTGCTGCAGAGCCAGCTCGGCATCACCTTCATCTTCGTCACGCACGACCAGGAGGAGGCCATGAGCATGAGCGACCGCATCGCCATCATGCTCGACGGCCACGTCGAACAGCTCTCCGATCCGGAGACCGTCTACGAGCACCCGTCGTCCGCCTTCGTCGCCGGCTTCATCGGCCGCAACAACTTCTGGCGCGGCTCGGCCACCGCCGACGGGGTCATCGCCGACGACGGCACCGTGTTCCGGGTGTCGCGTCCCGAGGAGATCCTGTCGCCCGGCGCCGGCGCGCTGGCAGCGGTGCGACCGGAGTGCTTCCGCCTCGTCACCACCGACCCCGGCACCGAGACGAACGCGGTCAACGGTCGCCTGGCGAGCGTGGCCCACTTCGGCGACACGTTGCAGTACATCGTGCACGCCAAGGACCGCGAGATCGTCGTGCTCGCACCCCGCGCCGGTGGCGTGCGCCTCGACGTCGGCGACGACGTGTGGGCCACCTGGGCCGCCGACGACGTGTACCAGTTCTCCGACCGACAGGCCGGAATCGTGCTCACGGAAGCGTCGCTGCAACCGATCAGCGACGAGTCGTGAACTCACAACAGGGGAGGAACCCAAGAATGTCAGGAAAAGACGACACGCTCCGCGTGCTCATGGACTCAGGAACCGCCAAGCGGATGGCCGGCGAGTTCAGCCGACGCAAGATGCTCGGCATGGCGGGTGGGTCGGTGGCGTTGGCCGCATTCCTCGCGGCATGTGGCGGCGACGACGACTCCAGTGGTGGCAGCGACGACACGGGTGGCGGCAGCGACGACACCGGCGGCGGTGGCGGCGACAGCGGCGCCAACTCGTTCAAGCTGTTCACCTGGGCCGAGTACGACGACCCCGACCTGCTGGCGAGCTTCGGCAACATCGAGATCACCATCTTCAACTCCAACGAGGAGGCCATCCAGAAGCTGGTCTCGGCGGGCGGCAACGCCGGCTTCGACATGGTGTGCCCGACGGGCGTCTACATCCCGCAGATGGTCGGCGAGGGCCTGCTCGAAGAGCTCGACCTCACTCGCATCCCGAACTTCAAGAACCTCGACCCCGCCTACGCCAACCAGGACTGGGACCCGGGCAACAAGCACTCGGTGTGCAAGAACTGGGGCAGCACCGGCTGGATCTACGACAAGTCGGTCATCACCCGCGAGATCAACACGTGGGCCGACTTCCTCGACGTCGCCATGAACGAGGCCAGCGGCCAGACCTCCGTGCTCGACACGGCGCCCAACCTGTGCGGCCTGTACTTCTGGGCCAACGGCATCGACTGGAACACCACCGACGAGGCCGACCTGGCCGCGTGCGAAGCGTTCCTGGTCGACGAGTTCGCCTCCCACATCAAGGCGTTCGACGCGTACCCGGGCATCAACCTCACCCAGGGCAACTACGTGCTGTCGCAGATCTGGAACGGCGATGCCCGCCAGGGCCTCAACTCGGTGGTGGAAGCCGGCGACGATCCGGAGAACTACGGCTACAACGTCGTGGGCGCTCCGGAGACCGAGCTGTGGATGGACAACTGGTGCATCCTCGCCGGCGCCTCCAACATCGACGCCTGCTACAACTTCATCGACTTCATCCTCGATCCGGCCAACTCGGCACAGGACATCCAGTTCCACGGCTACAACACCGGCGTCCTCGGTTCCAGGGAAGCCCTGCCGGCCGACACGCCGTTCCTCGACATGGTGTACTTCACCCCGGAAGAGGTGTCGCGCATGCGCTCCGGTTCGCTCGACAACCAGGACCGCGTCGTCGAGATCTACAACAAGGTGAAGGCCGCGGCAGGCGGCTGATCCGATGAGCGTTGCGACGGTCACCACGGAGAACCCACCCGCCCGCCGATTGCGGTGGCCGGGCTTCATCCTCGCCATTCCCGCATGGGCGTGGTGGGCGGTGTTCTTCGTGGTGCCCGTCGTGCTCGTCATCGCCGCCAGCTTCGGCTCGAAGGTGCCCAACTCGGCAGGCCGGGTCAGCTACTCGAACCTCAGCCTGGGCAACTACCGAGAGGCGCTCGAAGGCGGCCTCGACGGCACGTTCTTCAAGGTGCTCGTGCAAGGCATGCGCACTACCGTGCTGGGCACCGCGCTGTGCCTCATCATCGCGTTCCCGCTGGCCTACATGCTCGCCATCAAGATGCACTCCCGCAAGGGCCTGGTGCTCGGGCTGCTCGCCATCCCGTTCTTCACCAACTTCCTCATCCGCACGCTGGCGTGGCGCATCGTGCTGGCGCCGAAGGGTCTCATCTCCAACACCCTCATCGACTGGGGCATCATCAACAGCAGGCTCGACGTGCTCAACACCCGGATGGGTGTGCAGATCGGCGTCGTCTACAACTACCTGCCACTGATGATCTTCCCGCTGTTCGTCGCGCTCGACCGGCTCGACCCGGCGCACCGCGAAGCCAGCAAAGATCTGTTCGCCGGCCGCCTGCGCACGTTCACGCAGATCACCCTGCCGCTGGCCCGCCCCGGCATCATCGCCGGCGTGGTGCTGGTGTTCGTGCCGCTCGCCGGCGACTACATCACCGCCAACCTGCTCGGTGGTGCCAAGGGCAACATGCCCGGCAACCTGGTCGCCTCGCAGTTCACGCAGGCGCAGAACCCGGCGCTCGGTGCCGCGCTCGCAGTCATCCTGGTCATCGGCATCCTCGGCGTGCTCGGCCTCGGTGCTCTGGTGGGCATGCTGCTCGGCCTCATCGGTCGACGGGTCAGTGTGCTCGGCGCTGCGCTCACCGCACTGGTCGCCGTGATCGTCGGCGTCTTCGCCACCGGAGGTTCCGTCGGCTCGCCGAGCTCCGTCGTCACCGCAGATTCGTTCGTGGCCGTCGTCGTCTTCCTCGCGCTGATGGCCGGCGGCGCAGCCGTGCTCGCACTGCTGCCGCGGCCGTTCGACACCCTCGCACTGGCGGTGTGGTCCGTCGCCACCATCGTCTTCCTCTACATCCCCATCGCGTTCATCGTCGGCCACTCGTTCAACGACAACCGAGCGCTCGAGGTCTGGAGCAGCTTCAGCACGCGCTGGTACGGCGAGATGTGGGACAACACGCAGATGACCAGCGCGGTGAAGACCTCGTTCATGGCCGCCGGTGTCGCCGCGCTCATCTCCGTCGTCATCGGCACCCTCGCGGGCATCGCACTTGCCCGCCGCCCGGGCAAGTGGACCGTCGCGTTCATGGCGTTGCTGCTGCTGGTGCTCACCACGCCCGAGATCGTCGACGCCACCGGCATGCAGTTGCAGTTCGTGTGGTTCGGCGGCATCTTCCGTGAAGGCATGTTCCCGTTGTTCATCGGCCAGTCCATCTTCTCCGCGGCCGTCGTCACGCTCATCGTGCGCGCTCGCATGCAGGGCATGGACGAGAGCCTCGAACAAGCCGCGGCCGACCTGTTCGCCACACCACTCACCGCCTTCCGGCAGATCACCTTGCCGCTCATCTCGCCGGCCGTGCTCGCCGGCGGTCTGCTCGCCTTCACCTTCGCGCTCGACAACGTCATCATCAGCGACTTCGTGCGTGGCGAAGGGGCCAACACGTTCCCCACCTACGTGTTCGGTCTGGCCCGCACGGTGATGAAGCCCGACGTCGCGGCGATGGCCACGCTGTTGCTCGGCATCACGCTGGCGGCCCTCGTCGGCGCCGCGCTCATCCTGCGTCGCAGCGGCGACGACTCGTCGCAGATCGCCGCCACCCTCACGGGTAGCTGACCTCCCCGGATGCGCACATGAGAGTCATCGTCATCGGCGCGGGCCTTGCCGGCCTGCGCGCCACCGA
>JAUXQB010000020.1 GCA_030685215.1 Actinomycetota bacterium | reverse complement strand
GGTTGCCGCCGAACCGTGGGTCGAGCGCTACCCGATGTGCGTGGTCGCCGCTCCCGCGCGCGTGGCCGGCCGGTGGGTGCTCACCGACGCCACCGGCTCGCTGCCCATCGTCGAGGGGGCGTCGGGCATCGGGGCGCTGCTGGCGTGCAGCGAAGGCGCCGCATTGCCGGTCACCGCCGAGTGGACGCCCAGCGGTCTGATCCCCCTCACCGCACATCTCGCGGATCGTGCGGTCGACCTCGGTCCGGTGGCGCAGGCCTCGTTCCTGGCGGCGAGCGCATGAACATCGAGGCGTACTGGCGAGAGATGGTCACGGTCGCGCTGCTGGGCACCGACCGTCGCGACCCACCGTCACCTCCCGAAGGTGGCCTGGCCGACCTGGCGGCCGACGACCCGCAGCCCACTGCGTCGCAGCGGCTGCTCCAGCAGGTGGCCGGATGCACCGTCGTCCGCCGCGCCGGGCTGCAGCCTGCTCCGCCGGCACCCATGGTCGCGCCACCCGCGGCCGACCCGCGGCCGATCACCCCGGCTGCCGCCACCGGCACGTGGCGTCGCATCGTGGCCGACTGGCCGGTGCTCGAGGACGAATGGTTGCTGGCGATGGTGCAGCGCGGCCGCCGGCTGGCACCCGAGCTCGTGCCGCCGCTGCTCGCTCGCCACCGCACCGACGCGGTGCGTCACGCGCGAGTCCTGCTCGCGGCCGGCCCGCTGGGGCAGTGGATGATCGACTGGTCGCCGCGGCTGGCGTGCTCCGCCTCGAAGCCGGCGCCGCCCGGTGCCGCGGAGCAGCTGCCCGAACTGGCCATCGTGCCGGAACTGGTGCCGCTGCTCGCCGCCCCGCCCGCCGAGGCCGCGCGGGCGCTCGCCGCCGGTCTGTCGTCGGCACAGTTCGGGTCCGCGCACCGTGCGGTGCTGGTCAATCTGCTGGCTCGCATCTCGCCCGCATCGCTGCCCGCCGTGGGGCAGGCAGTCAACCGGGTCGACCCGTCGTCGCCGTCCATCGGGCTCGCGTTCGCGCTGTCCGACCTCACTCACCTCCGTCACCACATGCTCACCGAACTGGAGCCTGCATGAGTCCGTCCGTTCCGTTCGATCCCGGCGCCGTCCTGCGTCCGCACGCCGAGCACGAGTTCGCGCACGAGTTGGTCGCACTCGCCGCCGTCGACACGCGCGAGCGGCCACCCAACTGGCGGCTGTCGCCGTGGGCTGTGGTCACCTACGTGCTCGGTGGCCAGCTCGCCGACGGCACGGTCATCACGCCGAAGTACGTCGGCCAGCGGCGGCTGGTCGAGATCGCGGTGGCCACGCTGGCCACCGATCGAGCGCTGCTGCTGCTGGGAGTGCCCGGCACCGCCAAGACCTGGCTCAGCGAGCACCTCGCCGCGGCCATCAGCGGCGACAGCACGCTGCTGGTGCAGGGCACTGCCGGCACCGCCGAAGAGCAGCTGCGCTACGGCTGGAACTACGCCCGGCTGTTGGCGGAGGGCCCCAGTGTCGCGGCCCTGGTGCCCAGCCCCATCTACCGCGCGATGGAGCGCGGCTCCATCGCTCGTGTGGAAGAGCTCACCCGCATGCCCAGCGACGTGCAAGACGCGCTGGTCACGGTGCTCAGCGAGAAGACGCTGCCGGTGCCCGAGCTCGGTGGTGAAGTGCAGGCCATCGGTGGCTTCAACGTCATCGCCACCGCGAACGATCGCGACCGCGGGGTCAACGACCTGTCCGCGGCGCTGCGGCGCCGGTTCAACACCGTGGTGCTGCCGCTGCCCGCCGACATCGACGAGGAGGTCGCCATCGTCGAACGACGCGTGGCCGAGCTGGGCGCTGCGCTGCGCTTGCCGTCGGTGCCGGCGGCCGACGAGGAGATCCGCCGCGTCGTCACCGTGTTCCGCGAACTGCGCAGCGGTGCCACCGAGGACGGTCGGGTGAGCTTGAAGGTGCCCACCGGGTCGCTGTCCACGGCGGAGGCCATCTCGGTGGTCACCAACGGCGTGGCGCTGGCCGCACACTTCGGCAACGGCGTGCTCAGCTCTGCCGACGTGGCCGCCGGCATCGTCGGGGCAGTGGTGAAAGACCCCGTGCACGACCAGGTGGCCTGGCGCGAGTACCTGGAAGCGGTGGTGCGCGACCGTGCCGACTGGACCGAGTTCTACGACGCCTGCCGCGAGCTGTGACGATCGGTGGCGCAATGGTAGACAGAAAGTTAGAATTCTAGAATGGCCCTCAGCATCAAGAGCGACCGCGCAGATCAGTTGGCCAGAGAGCTGGCCGACCTCACGGGCGAGTCACTGACCGACGCCGTCCTGCACTCGCTCGAGGAGCGCCTGCATCGGCAGCGTTCCGAGCGTCGGCGTGCGCGCTCCATCGACGACCTCGTCGAGCAGTTCAACGCGCTGCCGGTGCTCGACCACCGATCTGCCGACGAGATCATCGGTTACGACGAGCACGGGTTGCCCACGTGATCGTCGTCGACACCTCGGCGGTGATGGCCGCGTTGCTCGACGAGCCGCAGCGTGCCGAGATCGAGCGCGTCCTGCGTGAGAACGACTGTGCGATGAGCACTGCCACCTTCGTCGAGCTGTCGCTGGTGGCCGAAGGTCGCGGCGGGCGGGAAGCGTCCGCCATCGCCCACGAGTTTCTCGAGCGGTTCCAGGTCGCGCTGATGAGCCTCGACGCGTCGATGGCTCGTCTCGCCGTGGCCGGCTGGCGGCAGTACGGCAAGGGCCGCCATCGAGCCGGGCTCAACCTCGGCGATTGCTACGCGTATGCGCTCGCGATCGAGCTCGGTGCGCCGCTGCTGTTCGTCGGCGACGACTTCGGCCACACCGACGTGGCTCCGGCGCTCGGGTGACCAGCCCCCTCGCCGTCGGGAACGCGCCGCCGGCGAGCCAGCCGCCCGAGGTGCACCTGCTGGGCATCCGGCATCACGGGCCGGGCTCTGCGCGGTCGGTGGTGCGCGCGCTCGACGCGCTGCAGCCGACGGTCGTGCTGGTCGAGCTGCCGGCCGACTGCGAGGCCGCGCTGTCGTGGGTGGCGCACGAGCAGTTGGTGCCGCCGGTGGCGTTGCTCGGCTACGTCGTCGACCAACCGCACCGGGCGGCGTTCCTGCCGTTCGCCGAGTTCAGTCCGGAGTGGCAGGCGTTCGTGTGGGCGCAGCAACGCGACGTGCCGCTGCGTGCCATCGACCTGCCGCTGGCCAACTCGCTCGCCGCCGACTCCGACGGTGGCGTCGAGCTGCAGCTGGCCGACCATCCGGTGGGCGACCCGCTTGCCGCGCTCGCGGCTGCCGCCGGCGACCCCGACCCGGAGCGATGGTGGGACGACGTCATCGAGCACCGCGGCGACGGTGCCCCGTCGTTCGAGGCCGTGGCCGAGGCGATGACCGCGGTGCGAGGCGGCTGGGAGGCCGCGTCGGCGCGCGAGTCGCGGCGAGAGGCGTTCATGCGCCAGTCGCTGCGCAAGGCCATGCACGAGGGTCACGAGCGCATCGCCGTGGTGTGCGGGGCGTGGCACGTGCCTGCGCTCGCCCTCCCGCTGCCCCCGGCCACGGTCGACGCCGCCACGCTCCGCGGCCTCCCGAAGGTGAAGGTGGGCGTCAGTTGGGTGCCGTGGACCCATCGCCGCCTCGCTGCCACCACCGGTTACGGCGCCGGAGTCGCCAGTCCGGGCTGGTACGCACACGTGTTCCGGCATCCGGGTGCGACGGGTGTCAGTCGCTGGTTCGTCGGCGCCGCGCGGCTGCTGCGGCACCATGGCCTGTCGGCATCGCCCGACCACCTCATCGCCGCCACCCGCACGGCCGGCGCGCTGGCCGCGCTGCGCGGCCGGCCGCGGCCGGGCCTCGGTGAGGTGCTCGACGCCGCCGACACGGTGATGGCGGGCAGCACCGGGCTCGCGCTCATCCAGCGCGAGCTGGTGGTGGGCGACGCCATCGGCGAGGTGCCCGACGACGCTCCGCAGGTGCCCCTCGCCCGCGATCTCGCGGCCCAGCAGCGCAAGGCGCGGCTGAAGGTGCAGGCCGATGCGCGCACGGTCGAGCTCGACGTGCGCACACCGGGTGGCCGCAACCGATCGGTGCTGCTGCATCGTCTGCGGGCGCTCGGCGTGCGGTGGGGCACGTGCGAGGAAGGTCGCGGCACCAGCGGCACCTTCCGCGAGACGTGGGTGTTGCGCTGGGAGCCCGAGCTCACCATCCGCGTCATCGAGCTGTCGGCACACGGCACCACCGTCGAGGCTGCGGCCGCACACCGGCTGCTCGAGCAGGCGCACGCCGCCACCGCGCTGGCCGACCTCGTGCTCATCCTCGACACCGCGCTACTGGCCGACCTGCCCGCGGTCGTGCAGCCGGTCGTCGCGCTCGTCGAGGCGCAGGCCGCTCACGACCCCGATGTCGCGCAGGTCATCGACACGCTCGGGCCGCTCGCGCGCGCGTTGCGCTACGGCGACGTACGCGGCACCGATGCCTCGGCGCTGCGCCGAGTGTTCGACGGGCTGGTGGTGAGAGTGCTCGCCGGCACGGTGATGGCATGTCGCTCGCTCGACGACGATGCCGCGGCCGCGATGGTCGAGCGGCTGGCCGGCGTGCAGGCTGCGCTGGCGCTCACCGACCATGCGGCGCGGAGAGGGGAGTGGCCGGCCGTGCTCACGCTGGTGACCGAGCGCTCCGACGTGCACGGGTTGGTGCAGGGTCGCGCCGCTCGGCTGCTGCACGACGGCGGCGCGTGGAACCGCGCGCAGGTGGGGCACCGGGTGTCGCGGGCGTTGTCGGTGGGCGTCACGCCCGCGGTGGGTGCGGCGTTCGTCGAGGGCTTCGTCGCGGGCAGCGGCACGGTGCTCGTGCACGACCGCGAGCTGCTCGACATCATCGACACGTGGGTGTCGGCGCTGGCACCCGACTCGTTCGTGGCCACGGTGCCGCTGCTGCGCCGCACGTTCGGCGCGTTCGAGCCGGCCGAGCGGCGCCAGTTGGGCATGCTGCTCGCGGATCAGGAGGTCGTCCACGGCACCGGTTTCGGCGACGAGATCGATGCCGCGCGCGCCGCGAGTGCGCTGGTCACCGTTCGCCAGATGCTGGGGGTGGCGCAGTGACCGGGCGGGTGAGCGACGGTGAGCGGTCGCGACGCTGGCGGATGGTGCTCGGGGGCACCGACGAGAGCGAGTCCGATGGTCAGGGTGTCACCGGCATCCAGCTCGACGGCCAGGATGCGCGCATCGACGCGGCGTTGGCGGCGGTGTACGACGCGCGGCCAGGTCGCCGTGGTGCGGGAGGCCGCACCGGTGGGCTGGGCAACTCGGCACCCGCCGTCGCGCGTTGGCTGGGCGACATCAGGCGCTACTTCCCCACGAGCGTGGTGCAGGTGCTGCAGCGCGACGCCATCGACCGGTTGCAGTTGCGGCGCCTGCTGCTCGAGCCGGAGATGTTGCGGGCGGTCGAACCGGATCTGCATCTCGTCACGCTGCTGGTCGAGCTCAACAAGGTGCTGCCCGATGCCACCCGTGCCACGGCGCGCCAGCTGGTGGCGCAGGTGGTCGAGCAGATCGAGCGGCGCCTGGCTTCACGCACCAAGCAGGCGGTGCACGGCGCGCTCGCTCGTTCGCAGCGCACTCGCCGCCCGCGCCCCAGCGACATCGACTGGGGCCGCACCGTGCTCGCCAACCTGCGCCACTACCTGCCCGACCAGCGCACCGTCATCCCCGAGCGGCTGGTGGGCTACGGCCGGCGCCAGCGCAGCCTGTCGCGCGACGTCATCGTCGCCATCGACCAGTCGGGCAGCATGGCCGACAGCGTGGTCTACGCGTCGGTGTTCGGTGCGGTGCTCGCGTCGATGCCCGCACTGCGCACGCACGTGGTGGCCTTCGACACCGCGGTGGCCGACCTGACGCCATTGCTGCACGACCCGGTGGAGGTGCTGTTCGGCGTGCAGCTCGGTGGCGGCACCGACATCGCGCAGGCTGTGGGCTACTGCCAGCAGCTGGTCACCCGGCCGGCCGACACCGTGCTGGTGCTGGTGAGCGACCTGTTCGAAGGCGGCAACTCGTCACTGCTGCACGATCGCATCGCGGCGCTGCAGCAGGCCGGTGTGTGCGTGGTGGTGCTGCTCGCACTCAGCGACGAAGGCGCACCGGCCTACGACCACGGGCAGGCTGCCGCGTTCGCCGCGTTGGGGGTGCCCTCGTTCGCATGCACGCCCGACGCGTTCCCCGACCTGCTCGCGGCTGCTCTCGAAGGCCGCGATGTCGGCCGCTGGGCCAACGAGCACGGTCTCCACACGGCCGCCCCACCCACGCAGTAGGTCACGCAGCCCCGAGCTGGTGCAGCTCGACCAGGTTGCCATCGGGGTCGGCGACGAAGGTCTGACGATTCGGCCCGACCCGTCTCGGGTCGGAGACCTCGAGACCGCGCGCACGGAGCATCGCGACCAACGCGTCGAGGTCGTCGTAGAGCACGGCGAAGTGCTGCCCGAGAGGTTGCGGCACGGCTGCCTGGATGAGGTGCACCTGCGTGGCGCCGAGGTCGATCCATGCTCCGCCGAACGGGAAGTCGGGGCGGTCGTCGCGGACGGTGCCGCCGATGACGTCGGTGTAGAACGCGCGACTCGCCTCGACGTCGGTGACGTTGATCGAGACGTGATGCACACAGAGCGGCCGCATGACAGCGACCGTACCGCGTCGCCGCTGCAGTAGGTTCCGCTGGATGCCGCCTGCCCGAAAGATCGCGTTCATCGGGTCGCATTCGGTGCGCAAGACCAACGCGGTGCACTCGTTTGCGGGCGCTGTGGGGCGCAGCGGTCGCAGCGTGGAGGTGGGTCGCGAGGTCGTGAGGTTCAGCCCGATGGGGATGAACGAGCGCGCGACGCCGGAGGCGCAGTTGTGGGTGATCATGGCCCAGATCCGCGAGGAACTGGAGTTGCGCAGCCGGGCCGAGGTGCTGGTGCTCGACCGAGCCCTCATCGACAACTTCGCCTACTTCCTGCGAGCCACCAAGGGCCAGGACCCGTTCGACGTGACGCCCCTGGTGGCGAACTGGTCCACCACCTACGACCTGTACGTGCGGCTGCGGCCCGACATACCGCTGGTCGCCGACGGCGTGCGCAGCACCAACGAACGGTTCCGCAACGAGATCGAGAAGATCCTCGACATGATCATCCCCAAGTTCGTGCCGGTGGACCGGCTGGTCGAGCTGTGGGCCTCGGAGGTCACCGACTCGTACGACTGGCCGAGCCTGGTCGAGCGGCTGTGCGGCCCGCCGCTGAGGGGTGCAGTGATCCAGCCGCCGATCAGCTACACGCCCACCCTCTGGGACTGACGCGCGCTACTTCGCCCGCTTCACGATCTTCACCGTGCCGGCCGCGCCGTCGACGGTGACCGTGTCGCCGTCGCCGATGATCCGCGTGGCATCGTGCACCAGCACGACGCACGGGATGCCGAACTCGCGGGCCACCGTGGCCGCGTGGGAGAGCATGCCGCCGGTCTCGACCACCACCGCCGCGGCCGGGATGAACAGCGGGGTCCATGGCGTGTCGGTGAACGGCGCCACCAGGATGTCGCCCGACTCGATCTCCCGCTCGAACGCCGCCTCGGTGTTGAGGACGATGCGCGCCCGCCCGGTGGCGATGCCGGCGCTGACACCCAGGCCACTGAGCGACGTGGTGGCCACCACCTTCGCTCGCTTGGCGGGCACGACATCGCCCACCCACGCGTCGGGCAAGGTGTACTCGTGTGCCTGCTTGTGCTGCTTCCTGCGCGTGGCGATCGAGGCGGCGATGCCGTCGACCGGCTTGCCCTTCACCAAGGAGTCGACCTCGGCGTGCGTGAGGTACTGCATCGCGTCGGCCTTCTTGAGGTGCCCCGCGGCGACCAGGCCGTCGGCGGTGGCCAGCAGTGGAGGGCGCAGCCGACGGGTGGCCAGCACCCACACCGCCTTGGTGAGCTCGCGCATCGCGGTGAACCGCTGTGCCTGCGCCAGCGCATCGTCGAACGCGGGGCGCACGGCGGGGGACAGGGTCGCGCGCACCGCCTTCTCCAACTTCACCCGTGCGGCGGCGGCTGCCTTCTGGTGCGCGGCCGGCGACTCGGAGGGCTTGAGCGCCATCATCGACCGCACCTGTGAGATGACGAAGGTGGGGTTCTCTCCCCAGTCGGCCACCATCGGATCGGCCTCGCCCTGCACCCGGAAGCCGTAGCGGTGGATGAACTCGTCGAACTCGTCGGCGAACGCCTCCCATCCCTTGTCGGGCGGGGCGGCGAGCGCGGCGATCACCGCCGCGGTGTCGCCGCTCTCGACCACCTTGCGTACGGCGGCGTGCTTGCGGGCGACGAGCGCGAGGTCGTACAGCTTGAGCGCGGGCTTCGAGCTCTCCACGTCGCCGAGTCCGCTGCACAGGCCGATGATCGTGTTGGGGTCGCCGCCGCCGGCATCGATCACGCCGGCGAGCCGGACGGACATCTCGCCGGCCGCGGTCGACACCACCAGGTGCCGGTTGAAGATCTCGAGCGTGGAGGGCACGAGCTCGTGGAAGCGCTTCCATGCCTGCTGCAGCGGCAGCTCGCGATCGTGCGCCGGCACGCCCTGCAGTCGCTCCGCGTAGAGCTCCTCCTGGTCGGCGCGCGACTGCGCCTCAGCGGCCTCACGCTGCTCGGTGGCGACCTCCATCGCGCGCGCCACCTGGTCGGCGGGGGCGCGCACGATGTAGCGCAGCGCGTCGTCGCTGCCCTGGAAGAACTGACCGGCCATCGCGGTGGCGATGTCGGGATCGAGGCAGCTCATCGCCGCGACGGAGAAGCCGACGTTGAGGGTGAGCCGACCGGCCATGATGCCGAAGAAGTTGCCCACCGGCGGCGAGTACACCTTCACCAGGTTGCCCGACGGGTACGGCTTCATCAGATCGCGCAACCCGCGCGCGTCGAACTGGTTGTACATCGTGGCGGTGAACGGCGACAGGACGCCGGGGATCACCTCCCCGCCGTTGGTGGTGGTCCACACGTCGTACCGCGGATTCGCCGCGGTGTCCCAGTCCGTCCGAAATGCCCCCATGCGCGCACATCATCGCGCGCTCGTCCGAGGCGTTCGTGCGTCTCGAGGCGTTGCGTGGTGGTGTGGGCACCTTCTGACGTCGGCTGGTGCGCGTCCGCATCTCATGCGCCGTCACGTGTGTTCGATTTCGACTTAGCGGCGTCGACCCACCCAGCGGCGAGTCGACCCACTCAGCGGCGAGTCGACCCACTCAGCGGCGAGTCGACCCGCCCAGCGATTCTGTCCACCGGGTCCAACGCCACGCCGGCTCCGGTCCTGGCGGAGACGGAGATCGCGCAAAGTCGGAATCGGAATCGAACACACGTGACGGCGCAGCCGAACGAGACCCGCAGCTCGCGTCAGAGAGCACCAGCCGCCGACGTGCCCGCCCGCTGGGTCAGTCCTTCTGCGTGCCGACCTTGAGGTCCTTGAACGGCGACTTGCTGTCGATGCCCAGGTCCTTCGGCAGGCCGAGCACGCGCTCGCCGACGATGTTGCGCATGATCTCGTCGCTGCCACCCGCGATGCGGCCGCCGGGGGTGCCGAGGATGAGCGCGCTCCACGCGTACGTGCCCCACTCGCCGCTGTCGGCGATGAGCTTCGGGCCGAGCACCTTCGACACGAAGTCGCACAGGCGCAGGCTGTTGAGCGTGCCGGCGAGCTTGGCGATGCTCATCTCCGGCCCGGGCAGCTGACCGGCCTTGATCTTGTCCATCGCACGCTGGTTGTTGTAGCCGGCCACCTTCTGGTGGATGAGCAGGTTGGCGAGCTCGTTGCGCACCAGCGGATCCGTGTCGAGGCCGAGGTGGCGCACCATCTCGATGACGCGGGTGTACATGTTGATACCGCCGCCACCGCCGCCACCCGCGCCGATGGCTGCGCGCTCGTTCATGAGAGTGGTGAGCGCCACGTTCCAGCCGTTGTTGACGTCGCCGAGGCGGTGGTCGTCGCGCACGCGCACCTCGTTGAAGAACACTTCGTTGAAGCTCGCGCCGCCGGTCATCTGGCGCAGCGGTCGCACCTCGACACCCGGTGCGTGCATGTCGACGATGAAGCCGGTGAGGCCCTTGTGCTTGGGCATGTCGGCGTCGGTGCGAGCGATGATCTCGCCGAGGTCGCTGTACTGCGCGCCGGTGGTCCACACCTTCTGGCCGGTGATGATCCACTCGTCGCCGTCGCGCACGGCCTTGGTCTGCAGGCTGGCGAGGTCGCTGCCCGCGCCGGGCTCGCTGAACAGCTGGCAACCGACGATGTCGGCGCGGTACATCTTGGTGAGGTACGCCTCCTTCGCCACTTCGCTGCCGTGCGCCAGGATGGTGGGCGCCACCATGCCGAGGCCGATGGTGAACGGGCCCTGGCTGGGGATCTCGTACTGCGACTCGAGCTTCAGGTAGGCGCGCTCGTGCGCAGCGGTGAGACCGGCACCGCCGTACTCGGTGGGCCCCGTCACCCAGCCGAAGCCGGCGTCGTACTTCTTGCGTCGCCAGTCGCAGGCCTTGGCCACGTCGGCCAGCTCGGTCTCGCGGTCCTTCTCCTCGAAGACGGCCACCTTGTCGGGGCCTTCGCCCCACACGAACTTCTTCTCGGATTCCTTGCGGGGTGCGTTCGCGTCGAGGAACGCCTTGGCGCTCGCCTCGAACTCTTCCACCGTGGTGCTCTGGGTGACGTCGGTCATGGCGCGAACCGTAGACGGGCGTGGACGCGATGATCGATCCGAGCGCGGTTAGCGTTTCGGCGATGTCTCGCCACCTCACCGTCGCTGCCGCTCAGATGGGGCCCGTGCAGCGGGCCCACACGCGCGACCAGGTGGTCGAGCGGCTCATCGCGATGCTGCACCAGGCGCACTCGATGGGCGCCGAGCTGGTGGTCTACCCCGAGCTGGCGCTCACCACCTTCTTCCCGCGTTGGTTCGTCGACGACATCGCCGAGGCAGATCACTGGTACGAGCGCAGCATGCCCAACGCCGCGACGCAGCCGCTGTTCGACGAGGCGAAGCGTCTCGGTGTCGGCTTCTGCCTCGGCTACGCGCACCTCGACGACGACGGTCGGCGCTGGAACGTGCAGACGCTCGTCGAGCGAGACGGCAGCATCGTGGCCACCTACAAGAAGACGCACATCCCCGGCCACGAGCACCACGAGCCCGACCGCCCGTTCCAGCACGCGGAGCGCTACTACTTCGAACCCAGTCCCGACGGGTTCGGCGTGTGGCGCGCGTTCGGATGCAGGGTGGGCATGGCCATCTGCAACGACCGGCGCTGGCCGGAGACCTACCGGGAGATGGGTCTGCAGGGCGTCGAGATGGTGCTCATCGGTTACAACACGCCCATCCACTACGTGCCCGACCCGAGCCAGGACATCCTGCAGGGCTTCCACAACGCGCTGGTCATGCAGAGCGGCGCGTACCAGAACGGCACGTGGGTGGTCGGCGTCGCGAAGGGTGGCGTCGAAGAAGGGGTCGACTCGCTCGGCCAGTCGATGATCGTGGCTCCCAGCGGCCAGATCGTGGCGCAGACGCTCACCACCGACGACGAGGTCATCGTGGCTCGTTGCGACCTCGACTGGTGTGCGCGCTACACCGACACGCTGTTCGATTTCGACCGCTACCGCCGGCCAGAGGTGTACGGCCGCATCACCGGGCAGCGCGGCGTCGTGCTGCCCGACTGACCGAAACCTGGCTCCACCGTGTCGCTCATCGACGCCCTGCTCATCCTGCTCGCCGGCATGGCGGCCGGCACCATCAACACCATCGTCGGGTCCGGGTCGCTCATCACCTTCCCCACGCTCATCGCACTCGGCTATCCGCCGCTGCTGGCGAACGTGTCGAACAACATCGGCCTCGTGCCAGGTTCGCTGTCGGGTGCGTACGGGTACCGCCGCGAGTTGGGCGGTCAGCGAGATCGTCTGCGACGGCTGGTGCCCGCCTCAGCCGTCGGCGCGCTCACCGGGTCGACGTTGCTGCTCACCTTGCCGAGCGATGTGTTCGACAAGGTCGTCATCGTGCTCATCGCCGTCGCGCTGGTGCTGGTGGTCACCGGGCCGACGATCTCGCGGCGGCTGGCGGCCAGGCGCGCCGCCGGGGGCACCGTGCACGGCGACGTCACCCCTGCGCTCGTCGCGCTGGTCGCCGGCGCCGGCGTCTACGGCGGCTACTTCGGTGCCGCGCAGGGCATCATCCTGATGGCGGTGCTGGGCATCTTCCTCGACGATCACCTGCAGCGGCTCAACGCGTGCAAGAACGTGCTCGCGCTCACCGTCAACAGCGTCGCTGCGGTGCTGTTCGTGTTCACCACGTCGGTCGACTGGAAGGTGGTGGGCGTCATCGCGGTCGGCTCCACCATCGGTGGCCAGGTGGGCGCCAAGTACGGGCGGAAGCTCGACCCGCGAGTGCTGCGCGGCCTCATCGTCGTGGTGGGCCTCACCGCGCTGGTGCGCCTGCTCTGACCTGGTTGGTCGCGGGCTGGACGACGGCCTGTTCACAGAGGCGTCATCCGCGTGTCTCGCATTCGCGGCTCAATTTTGACAAAGTGTAAAGCGTGACGGTCGAGTTCATCCTCAACGGCGCACCGGTCTCGGTGCGATCCGATCATCCTCATCTGCTCGCCGCGCTCCGCGAAGAGCTCGATGTCACCTCGGCGAAGGACGGCTGCTCGCCGCAGGGTCAGTGCGGCTGCTGCACGGTGATGATCGACGGCAAGGTGCAGATCTCGTGCACCTACTCGCTCGACAAGGTCGCCGGTCGCGCGGTCACCACGCTGGAGGGTGTGGAGGCCGAGGAACGCACCCGCTTCACCGATGCGTTCGCCGCGTGCGGTGGTCTGCAGTGTGGCTTCTGCATCCCGGGCATCGTGATGCGGGCGAAGGCGCAGATCGACAAGAAGGGCGCCGCGCTCGAACGCGACGACATGGCTCGCCACCTGGGCGCGCACCTCTGCCGGTGCACCGGCTACGTGAAGGTGCTCGACGCCATCGAGGCAGTCGCGCACGGCACGGTCGTCGACCCCGCGCTTCCCGGCGGCATCGGCACCAGCGGAGCCAAGTACGAGGCCGCGGAGCTCACCATGGGCGACCGCGGGTACGTCGACGACCTGCGCGTGCCCGGCATGTTGCACGGTGCGCTACGGCTCACCGATCACGTGCGCGCCGACGTGTTGCGCATCGACACATCGGCTGCGCTCGCGGCACCGGGCGTGGTCGCCGTGTTCACCGCGGCCGACATCCCCGGCAAGCAGTACGTCGGCATCATCTACAAGGACTGGCCGGTGTTCATCGGCGAGGGCCAGCGCACCTCCTACGCGGGCGACGTGCTCGCCATCGTCGTCGCCGAGACCAAGCAGCAGGCGCGCGTCGCCGCAGCGCTGGTGGAGATCGACTACGAGGTGCTGCGGCCGATCACCGATCCGGTCGCCGCCATCACCGACCCCGAGGTGGCGGTCTACGGCACCGAGAACAACGTGCTGTCCACCAGCACGTATGCGCGCGGCGACGTCGACGCCGGTCTCGCGGGCGCCGCACACGTCGTGCACGAGGTGTTCCACACGCAACGCATCGAGCATGCGTTCCTGGAGCCGGAGAGCACGCTGGCTGTGCCCACCGACGGCCACCTGCACGTGTACTCGGGCGGGCAGGGTGTGTGGGACGACCGCGACCAGATCGCCTCGCT
This sequence comes from Actinomycetota bacterium, assembly GCA_030685215.1. GTDB lineage: Bacteria > Actinomycetota > Acidimicrobiia > Acidimicrobiales > Ilumatobacteraceae > UBA668. The sequence continues at coordinate 1,748 of JAUXQB010000020.1, read as the reverse complement.
GCTCGGCGTGGGCAACGATGCGGTCACCGTGGAACTGGTCTCCAACGGCGGCGCGTTCGGCGGCAAGGAAGACATGAGCAACCAGGGGCAGACCGCACTGGCCGCGTTCCTGCTGCAGCGGCCGGTGAAGTGCACGCTGTCTCGCGAGGAGAGCTTCCTCATCCACGCCAAGCGGCACCCCATCCGCCTCGAGTACTGGGCGGGGTGCGACGCCGACGGCACCCTCACCGCGCTGCGCGTGCGCGGCATCGGCGACAGCGGGTCGTACGCGAGCGTCGGCATGAAGGTGCTCGAGCGCGCTGCCGGTCACGCCGGCGGCCCGTACCGGGTTCCAGCGATCGACGTCGAGTGCATCGCGGTGCGCACCAACAACCCGGTGTGCGGCGCGTTCCGTGGCTTCGGAGCCAACCAGGCGCAGTTCGCGATGGAGGGCGTCATCGACCGCCTCGCCGAGCAGGTGGGCATCACCGGCTGGGAGATGCGCAAGCGCAACGTCATCCGCCCCGGCGACGTGTGGGGGCCCGGTCAGATCATGGACGACGGCGCCGGCGGCGCGGAGGTGTGCCTCGACCGCGCGAAGCCGCACATCGACGCCGCGATCGCTGCCGGCAAGGCCGTCGGCATCGGTCTCGGGCTGAAGAACTCCGGACTCGGCAACGGCCTCCGCGAGGTGTGCGCCGCGGTCGTTCGCTTCCGCTCTGCCGACGGGAAAGTGGAGGTGCGCCACGGGTTCACCGAGATGGGCCAGGGTGTGCACACCGTGGCCATGCAGACCGCGGTCACCGAACTGGGCATCGACCCCGCGCGCATCGAGGTCATCGTCGACACCACGCGCCAGCTCGGGTTCGGGCAGACCACCGGTTCGCGCGGCACCCTGATGGTGGCCGCCAGCGTGCAGAACGCGTGCGCCGTCGCGCGTGCAGCCGACTGTGCCCCCGACGTCGATCACTATGCCGAGCACGTGGTCGACTGGACCCAGAAGCTGGGCGACCCGGCCGTGCCGAACCCCACCATCCACGCCGCGTTCGGGTTCGCCGCGCAGGTGGTCATCGCAGACCGCGAGACGGGCGCCATCGAGAAGGTGGTCGCCATCCACGACGTGGGTAGGGCTGTGAACCCGCGGCTGTGCGAGGGTCAGATCGAAGGCTCCGTGCACATGGGTCTCGGGTACGCACTCACCGAGGACTTCCCCAGCGACGAGCGCGGCTACCCCACGAACATGACGCTGCGCAGTCTGGGCATCCTGCGCCCGAAGGACGTGCCGCCGATCGAGGTCGAGCTGGTCGAGGTGCCGCAACCACGGTCCGCGTACGGCATCAAGGGCGTCGGCGAGATCGGGCTGGTGCCCACCAGTGGCGCGGTGGCCGCGGCGCTGCACATGGTCGACGGTCAGTGGCGGCACACCCTGCCGATGCGCCGGCCCACCGCCGACGAGTGACTGCGTGACCCTCGGCGGTGTCGCCACCAACGCAGGCGACTCCCACCAACCCGGCGTGATCTCGTCGTTGGACGTCGCCGGTTGTCGGCGGTCCCCGATGATTGCGCGGACTCCCGTCACTTGTGTTCGATTTCGATTTTGTCCGGGTCGGGGTCCGGGCTGGTGTGGCCGGGCAGGTGTGGAGCGGGCTGGTGTGGAGCGGGCTGGTGTGGAGCGGGCAGGTGTGGCCGGGCTGGTGTGGCCGGGCTGGTGCGGAGCGGGCTGGTGTGGAGCGGGCAGGTGTGGAGCGGGCTACCACAGCAATCGGAAT
>JAUXQB010000019.1 GCA_030685215.1 Actinomycetota bacterium | reverse complement strand
ACCTGCAGAGTCGCATCCGTGGCACCACGCTGATGGCGTTGTCCAACAAGTTCGGCTGGATGGTGCTGACCACCGGCAACAAGAGCGAGATCGCAGTCGGCTACTTCACCATCTACGGCGATTCGGTGGGCGGCTACGGCGTGATCAAGGACGTGCTGAAGACGCGCGTGTACGACCTGTGCCGCTACGTGAATCGTCGCGCCTGTCGGCCGATCATCAACGAGAGCGTGATCACCAAGCCGCCGTCGGCCGAGCTGCGCCCGGACCAGCGCGACGACCAGAGCCTGCCGCCGTACGAGGTGCTCGACCCCATCCTCGCCCTCTACGTGGAGGACGACCGCACCGCCGGCGAGATCGTCGAGATGGGCCACGACGAGGCCATCGTCCGGCGCATCTGTCGGCTGGTCGACGTCAACGAGTACAAGCGTCGCCAGTGCCCGCCCGGCGTGAAGGTGAGCACGAAGGCGTTCGGCAAGGATCGGCGACTGCCCATCACCAACGGATATCGAGGCTGATCCCCGTGCAACTCACCCCTCGTTACGGCTCGGATCCTGTGCTCATGCTCGATGGTTCGCCCGCCGACATCTGCGGCCCGGCGGTCCGCCAGCGTCGTCGGCTCGCGGCCACCCTCGCCACGTTCACCGACGAGCAGTGGTCGCACCCCAGTCGCTGCGAAGGCTGGACGAACCGCGACGTCATCGTGCACCTCGACAGCACCAACGCGTTCTGGTCGTTCTCCATCGCCTCCGGTGTCGGCGGCGCGCCCACCCAGTTCCTGGCCACGTTCGACCCGGTCGCCTCGCCGGCGGCGCTGGTGTCAGGTGCGAGCGAGATCAGCAGCGCTGAGGTGCTCGACAAGTTCACCGCGTCCACCGACGCGCTCGTCCAGCAGCTGGAGGGGCTCGACGCCGACGGATGGTCGGCGCTCGCGGAGGCACCGCCCGGGCACATCAGCGTCAGCGCGCTCGTGCATCACGCGCTCTGGGACTCGTGGGTGCACGAGCGCGACATCCTGCTGCCGTTGGGCATCGCTCCGGAGGTCGAGGTCGACGAAGTCGCCGCATGCCTGCGCTACGGGGCCGCACTCGGGCCCGCGCTCGCACGCAACCGTGGCGACGCCCGCACCGGCACGCTGGCACTCGACGTCACCGATCCTGCTGTCGCCGCGGTGGTCGACATCGGCGATCGAATCGACGTGCGCGCCGGGTCCGTCTCTGCCGCCGCCGACGTGCGGTTCACCGGCGACGCGGTCGAGCTGTTGGAAGCGTTCAGCATCCGCATCCCGTTCCCGCAGGTCATCGACCCGGCGCACGCCTGGATGCTCAGCGGGCTCTCCGAGACCTTCGACAACCCGGTCGGCTAGCGCGTCCACGGCGGCCGTCCTTCCGCTCCCGCGCGCCGGTCAGGCGGGGCGCTCCGGCTCCGCCTGCATCACCACCGGCTGCCGCTGCTGACGAATCGAGCGTTCAGAACTGGAAGTAGAGAAACGGGCTGAAGGTGCTGGACAGCGCGTACAGGCACGACAGCGGGGCCGCCAGCGACACGACAGCCATGCGAATGCCGTTACCCACGCGGTCGTCACGGTAGGAGATGAGACTCCCGAGTGGCACGTCGGCCGGCAAGAAGACGATCGACAGGCCGAGCGCGAACCACGCGATGCGCTGAGTGGTCAATACTTCGTGCATCGGGACCGGGAGCTCGAGACCGTTCGGGACGACCATCGAGCTGATGAAGTTCAGTCCTTGATCGAGGTCCTGAGCGCGGAACAGTGCCCACCCCAGACAGATCAACGCGAACGTGATGAGTCGACGCGCCGCAGTGAAACGGGTGGGCGTCGTGACGCCCCAACCCGCGAGGCGTTCGACGATGAGGCACGCGCCGTGAAAGCCGCCCCAGAGGATGAAGGTCCAGTTGGCCCCGTGCCACAAGCCGGTGAGAAGGAACACGATGCTGAGATTGACGTACGTGCGGGACGGCCCGTTGCGGTTGCCGCCCAGCGGGATGTACACGTAGTCCCGGAACCACGTCGACAGTGAGATGTGCCAGCGGCGCCAGAAGTCGGTGACCGACAGCGCGCTGTACGGCCTGTTGAAGTTCTCGGGAAAGTGAAAGCCGAGCACTCGGGCAAGACCGATGGCCATGTCCGAGTAGCCGGAGAAGTCGAAGTAGATCTGCACGGCATAGGCGAGGGCGCCGAGCCACGCGACCCCTGATGTCACTCGGTTGTCGGGCAACGCAAAGGCGACGTCGGCGATCGCGCCAACCTGGTCGGCGATGAGCACCTTCTTGCTCAGCCCCCAGAAGAACCGCGGCATGCCCTCGGCGAAGTCGTCGAATCGCCGCTTCGGTCGCGTGAGGAGGTCGTGCTCGATGTCGGTGTAACGGACGATGGGGCCCGCGATGAGGTGCGGGAACAGCACGATGTACGCGGCGAAGTCGACGAGTCGAGGGGCGGGCTGAGCCGCGCCGCGCCACACGTCGACGACATAGCTGATGCATTGGAACGTGTAGAAGCTGATCGCAATGGGCAGCGCGACCTGCAGGCTCCAACCAGCCTGCAGCCCGAACGCCTCCAACATGTTGCTGAACTGGTCGACGGCGAATCCGCCGTACTTCCACACGGCGATCGACAGCAGGTTGGCTGCGACCGTGATCGTCACGAGCCGCCGTCCGGCGGCCCGCCTGTTGAGCCGCCATCGGGCGAGCGTCCGCGCGCTGAAGTAGTTGAACAGGATGGATGCGCCGAGCAGCAGCACGAAGGCCTGCCCGCCCCAGATGTAGAAGGTCGTGCCGATGCCGATCAGGAACACGTTGCGAACGCGCCATGCGCCGGCCCAGTAGAGGAGGAGGCACGCCGGGAGAAAAGCGAAGAGGAAGACGGGGTCGGAGAAGACCATCAGCGGCTCATGGCTGCCGCAGCACGATCTCGAGCTGATCGAGGAACTCCGTCGATCCGATCTCCGCGACGAGTCGGTTCCCGAGGCTTCGCTCGACGCTCAGGAACCAGACGTTGTCAGCGTCCGAGATCAACGAGGCGAAGCGATCCGCTTCGAAGTCGGAGAGCCGAACCACGGTGATGTCTTCGAAGAACGGAACCAACTGGTGGAGCGCCGCCATCCCGAACGAGTCGAAGAACATCACGGTGCGACCGGGGATCAGCCGGCCCTCCGGGGCCTCGTTGATGTATCGCTTGTTGGACCCGTCGGGCTGGTCATCGATCTGCTCGACCGACACCGAGCGCACGTCCGGCCTGACCACCGCGTAGCTCGGTGCCTGGTCCACCCGTGGGTTGCCTTGAAACCCGGTCAGGTCGCCGGTGTACTCGGAGAGGCCGCGGTACACGACCTCGTCGTCCTGCCACAGCCCTGGTGCGAACTGCTCGACGGTCTGCTGCACAGCCACCAGCGAGCCGGCTTGGTCCCAGTGGCTGTCCTTGCGAAGGTACAGAAGCTCACGGCTCTCGGCTGACTCGCGGATCAAGGCTGCCCGCAGGTCGTAGTAGCCCGGGATGTCGGCCGCAGCGAGGTCGGACCACAGCGCCTCGTTGGCAACGTCGAAGCACTCACGCTGGCCGAGGCCGTCCGGCAGGAGTTCCGGATGAATGGAGCTCTTGTCGGGCGCCACCATCGTGACGATGTTGCGCCCCGACTCCGCAATGATCGTCGCGAGGCGATCCAGGTTGCTGACGACGACAGGGATCTGGAGCTCCGGGTAGCACGCCGCGTCGAAGGCGTCAGCGAGGAACAGCACCCCGTCGTCGCCGCGAATGACGCGCGGTGTGGCGTTCCCTCCGAATGCCGGGTCCTCGCTGAACACGTGCTCGTCCATCCAGGCGTCCGCAGCAACGGCGCGCTCCCGAAGCGGGAGACGGTCGTTGAGGAACTGCCCGAACGCGAAAGGCGACCGCCACCCTTCGTCGAAGCCGCTGAACTGGACAGGGGGGCGGTTCTCGATCTGCTCGCCGCGTGCCCCGGCGACGAACGCCAGCCCAGGGAGGAAGAGCAGCGCACAGGAGGCTGCAGCGACCAACCATCTGGACGTACGCCCTCGGGCGGCTTGCGCCCCTTGGGTGTGCATGGTCGCTGATGGTACCGGGTGGGTGTGCCTCGTCTTGCCGATGGCCAGGAGCGGTCAGGTGCCAGAAGCGACTTCAGTGCGGCCGGCGCGACCCACGCGCCACAGCACCGTGACGGTGGCGGCGGCCAGCACAGCGGACAGCAGCGGCGGCCAGGTCATGCCGTGGCGCACGTACAGCGACGTCGCAGGGATCGCTGCCGTCGCGCGGCCGAGGGTGCCGAACGTGAACATCACGGCCATGCCCCGGGCCGGAGCACCCGGCACGACCTCGGTACCGAGCGGGATGAAGCTGACCACCGCGAACTCGAACGCGGCGATCGCGACGATCAACATGGGAAGCCCGATGCCGATGTGCTCGTGGCCCACCGCGACCAGCAGCGCGCTGGGGATCATGATGCCGGCGCCGATCGCCGCGGCGCGTTCCTTGCCCCACAGGTCGGAGAACCGAGCGGCCGATGTGGAGGCGATCAGCTCACCGAAACCCATGCCGAACACCACCACGCTGATGCCGAAGTCGGTCATGCCGAACTCGTCCTTCAGCCAACTGCTGAACGTGACGAACATGGCCTGGCTGGCTGCCATCAGACAGAACGCGCTGAGCACGACCAGCCAGCCGCGTCGGCTGATCCGACCACGGAGCAGCTCCTTCCGTTGTACGTGCCCGTGCTCGGCCGGGTCGTCGGGCACGCTGCGTGCCACCAGGCCTGCAAGTGCGATGACGGCCGCCGCGCCGACTCCGTAGCCGATGCGCCAGCTGGTCGCGGCGGTGACCAGGCCCATGAGGGTGACGCCGATCAGCAGGCCGCCCGCCCACGACGTCTCGGTGATGCCCATCACCCGTCCCCGGCGCTCGTACGGGACCCGGTCGGCGATGAAGGCACCGAGGCCGAGGTCGAACAGCGTCTTGCTCTGGGCGATGACGATCAGTGCGATCACGAACACGACGACGTGCGGGCTGGAGGCCGCCAGGGTGGCACCCACTGCCACACCGACGAGGCCTGCCCACATCGCGGTTCGCCGATGCAGGCGCTCGCCCACCGCGCCGGTGACCACCGACAGCAGCCCGGACAGCTCGCTGATCGCGAGCGCGACACCGAGACGATCGAGCGAGACGTCGAGCCCGCTGGCGATGGTGGCGAGGAACGCCGGCGCGAACCTGAAGCAGGCGTTGGCCGCGGTGCGTGCGATGGTGAGCAACGTGATGTTCCGGCGCACCTCAAGCGAGTACGAGTCGTCGAGAGCACGTTGCAGCACGCGTCGACGATACCCAGTGCTCCGCGCAGTCACGAGATCTCACTGCCGTGACAGCGCCCGCACTAGCTAGCCTTTCTGACCCGTGGCCCTGATTGTGCAGAAGTACGGCGGTACGTCCGTCGCAGACCCCGATCGCATGCGAGCCGTCGCGGAGAACATCGCGTTCACCAAGCGGCACGGCAACGATGTCGTCGTCGTCCCCAGCGCGATGGGCAAGAGCACCGACAACCTCATCAAGCTCGCCAACGACGTGTCGAAGACCCAGCCGGGTCGCGAGATGGACATGCTCATCACCACCGGCGAACGCATCAGCATGGCGCTGCTGTGCATGGCGCTCGCCGATCTCGGCATCGAGGCGAAGAGCTTCACCGGCAGCCAGGCCGGCATCGTCACCGACACCGCGCACGGCAAGGCGAAGATCATCGAGGTGAAGGGCGACCGCGTGCGCGAGGCGCTCGCCGACGGCAAAGTGTGCGTGGTGGCCGGCTTCCAGGGCATCAGCACCGACAAGGAGATCACCTCGCTCGGTCGCGGCGGCAGCGACACCACGGCGGTCGCGCTCGCCGCTGCGCTCAACGCCGACTCCTGCGAGATCTACACCGATGTCACCGGCGTGTTCACCGCTGACCCGCGCATCGTGCCGCAGGCCCGAAAGCTGCAGCACGTCAACTTCGACGAGATGCTCGAGATGGCGGGCGCCGGTAGCAAGGTGCTGGCGCTGCGCAGCGTCGAGTTCGCCCGCAACCACCACGTTCCCATCCACGTCCGATCCGCTTTCACGTGGGAGCACGGCACGTGGGTCACCTCTCAGGAGCCCAACATGGAAGACCCCATCATCTCCGGCGTCGTCACCGACACGAGCGAGGCGAAGGTCACCGTCGTCGCCGTGCCCGACCGCCCCGGCATCTCGGCCGCGCTGTTCGAGCCGCTCGCGGCCGCCAACGTGAACGTCGACATGATCGTGCAGAACACCAGCCACGACGGCACCACCGACATCAGCTTCACCATGCCGAAGGCCGACTTCGCCGCCGCCGAGTCCATCGTGGCGCAGGTGGCCGGCGAGATCGGCGCCGCCGGCGTCGAGCACGACGCCGACATCTCCAAGCTCAGCCTGGTGGGCGCCGGCATGAAGACCAGCCCGGGCATCGCTGCCAAGATGTTCCGCACGCTGGCCGACGAAGGCGTCAACATCCAGATGATCAGCACGAGCACCATTCGCATCAGCGTCGTCATCGCCGTGGCCGATCTCGAGCGGGCAACGCGGTCGCTGCACACGGCCTTCGGCCTCGACAGCGGCCAGGCGTACTCGGCGCCGCTGCCCGAACGGAAGTAACCGACGACACGCCTGGGTGCCGTGGTTCGACCATGGCTCCCTGGCACACTGGTGCGGTCATGACGCGCCGCCGACAACATGTGCCCTGGAAGGCAGCAGGAACTGCCTCCGAGGCAGAGCACTCCGCCGACGACGTGGTGCGCGAGACCGGCTGGGTGTTCAACAACCAGACCGGCGATTCGCTCAACCTCGCAGAGTTCGTCGCCACCGGCGACAACGAGACCGTGGCCTACCTCGACGCGTTCGGTCTGCTCAGCGATGCGATGCCGCGCCAGACGATCGTCGAGATCGGCGCCGGCATCGGCCGCATGACCGCCAGCTTCTCGCGCATGTTCGCGAAGGTGGTTGCGTGCGACCTCGACGCTGCGTTCTTGGAGCGCTGTCGCGAAACGGTCGCTCAGTTCGGCAAGCCGGAACGGTTGCAGACCAGCCATGTCTCCGACGGCCGCTCGCTCGCGCTCCCCGCGCAGTCCGCCGACCTCGTGTTCAGCTACATCACGCTGCAGCACTGCCACCACGACGACGGCCTCGCCCTCGCCAAGGAAGCAGTGCGGGTCACCCGCTCCGGCGGGCACATCGCGCTCAACTTCCGCACCTGGGTGCCGCAAGACATCGTGCTCTGGCCGGCGGGCAAGCTGGTGCGTGCCTCGTGGCGCCTGCCTCGTGTGGGGCCGCGCATCGCGCAGCGCCGGTTGGCCACTCGCCTCGGCTGGCAGGCGAACCGCCTCACGCCGCGCGAGGTGCTCTCCGCCATCGGCACCTCCATCACCGACGTGCGCATCTTCCGTGGTCCGAAGCGGCGCGGGTTCGGTCTGCCCAACACCGAGGACGAGACCTTCGAAGGCGTGCACCGCAGCCACTGGTGGATCGTCGCCACCGTCAAGTAGCCGCTGAAACCGACGCGCCGAGGTGCCGTCGGGACGGGAGCGTTATTTCCGGTCGTCACCCACGGGGTCGCAGTTAGCCTTGACGCCATGAGAATTGGTGTCGTCGGCGCGACCGGCCAGGTGGGTGCAGCGATGCGTTCCATCCTCGCGGAGCGCAACTTTCCCGTGTCCGAGATCCGTTGCTTCGCGTCGGCCCGCAGCGCCGGCACCACGTTGCCGTGGCTGGGCACCGACATCACCGTCGAAGACGCAGCGCTGGCCGATCCCTCCGGCCTCGACGTGGCGCTGTTCTCCGCCGGTGCCACCAGCTCGCGAGAGTTGGCACCGAAGTTCGCCGCCGCGGGTGTCACCGTCATCGACAACTCGTCGGCGTGGCGCATGCACCCCGACGTGCCGCTGGTGGTGAGCGAGGTCAACCCCGGTGAGGTGGCCAACGCTCGCATCGGCATCATCGCCAACCCCAACTGCACCACCATGGCGGCCATGCCGGTGCTCAAGCCGTTGCACGACGAGGCCGGCCTGGTGCGGCTCATCGCGGCCACGTACCAGGCGGTCAGCGGCGGCGGGCTCGCCGGCGTCGACGAGCTCGACAAGCAGGCTCGTGAAGTGGTCGACCGTGCTCGCGAGCTCGCGTACGACGGCGAGGCCGTGGTGTTCCCCGAGCCCACCAAGTTCTCGCAGCCCATCGCGTTCAACGTGTTGCCGTACGCGGGCAAGTACGTCGACGACGGCTCGTTGGAGACCGACGAGGAGCAGAAGCTGCGCAACGAGAGCCGCAAGATCCTCGCCATCCCCGGGCTGCGGGTCAGTGGCACGTGCGTGCGCGTGCCGGTGTTCACCGGCCACTCGCTCAGCATCAACGCCGAGTTCGAGCGGCCCATCTCGGTGGCTCGCGCCAAGGAAGTGCTCGCTGCGGCTCCCGGCGTGGAGCTGCTCGACGTGCCCACCCCGCTGCAGGCGGCCGGCAAGGACCCTGCCTACGTCGGTCGCATCCGCCAGGACGAATCCGTCGACGGCGGTCGTGGACTGGTGCTGTTCGTCAGCAACGACAACCTGCGCAAGGGCGCCGCGCTCAACGCGGTCCAGATCGCCGAACTGCTCCTCTGAGGCCCGTCTCCGCCGTCGCTCAGGCGCCGGTCACCGCGAGATCGAGGTCGTTCGATGCTCGTCGAGCGAAGACGGTGGCGCCGGCGTAGACCGCGACGCCGAGCACGCCGAACAGCCACTGGTTCTGCAATGCGGACGACACCTGCGAGGCCGAGTCGTTGACGTCGAAGTCGCCGAGGTTCCGTGTCAGCATTCCGACGGCGGCCTGAGCGACGAACAGGTTCTGCCAACGCGTCACCTTGCTGACGTCGGCTCGGACACCCTCGCCCGACTTGCGCAGCTCCCGGAAGCCCAGCCAGAACCAGCCGATCGGGATGAACCAGGCGCCGGCAGCCATGCCGGTGCTGATGCCATGCACGCCTCTGGCCGTGGCGTTGCTCGCGATGCGTCGGCTCCACAGCGCTGTCGTGACGGCGCTCGCGATGACGAGCGCCACCTGGAGCACCGTGGCCAGCACCACCAGCTGATCGGCGCCGTCGATGTCGGAGAGCGACGCGTTGCCGTCGACCAGGTCGTCCCACGTGCCCTTGCGCAAGAAGAGTGCGAGGGCCAGCAGTGCGGCGGCACCCGTGGTGGCCCAGTACAGCGTGATCATCGCCTTGCTGAGGCCCTTCGACGGCTGCACGTTGCCATGGACGATGTTGGAGTAGGGCGTGTAACCGGGCGGCGGGGGCAGAGGCGGTGGTGAGCTCACGACCGCCGAGTCTTGCAGGTCTGCATCATCGTCCCTCGCGTCGCGGGCCCACCGACTCACACCCAGGTGGGGCCGCGACACGTGCGCTCGTGAATGCGGGAACGTGCGGGTTTCGCGGGCTCGGTGTGCCCGGTGCGGCTAGAACTGCCGGATGGATCTGGGCCAGCTGCAGGATGTGATCGAGCGGACGTTCGGCGAACGCGATCGAGCGCGTGGCGTGCCGGCCACGGTGGCGTGGCTGGCCGAGGAGGTCGGCGAGCTGGCGCAGGCGGTGCGCAAGGGCAACCACGACCAGCAGGTGCACGAGTTCGGCGACGTGATCGCGTGGGTGGCGACGCTCGCCAACCAGATGGGCGTCGACCTGGAGCAGGCCGTGCAGCGCTACGCCGACGGCTGCCCCCGCTGCCACGGCCTGCCCTGCGCGTGCCCGTGACGGCCCGGGAACGAGAAGTGCCCGCCGGCGAACCGGCGGGCACTGCGTACTGGTCGGGGTGAGAAGATTTGAACTTCCGGCCTCCACGTCCCGAACGTGGCGCGCTAACCAAGCTGCGCTACACCCCGTAGCGAGGGAGAATGCTACCCGGCGACGGGTGCTTCTTCCTCCACGGTTTCCGCCTCGTCGGCGGTGTCGTCGACCGATTCGGGCAGCGCCTCGACGGGTTCGGCGAGTACGTCGCGCACGGCTCGCTTGAGCGCGAGCGGGTCGAACGGCTTCACCAGCCAGGCGTTCGCGGCCGAACGGCGGGCGAGGTGCACGTCGGCCTCGCGGTCGAGCAGCATCAGCACCTTCACGTCGGGCGCGTTGCCCGAACTGGCATCGAGTCGCAGGTCCATCGTGATGGCCATGCCACCCTTCGAGCCCACCTGCAGGTCGAGAATGGCCAGGTCGGGCGTGCGTTCGGCCACCACTCGGGTGACCTCGCGGCCCTCGCGGACGATGGTGAACGACACGTCGGGAGCGCCGAGCGCATTGGTGACGTCGTTGACGACGTAGTCGGCATCTGTGGCGACGAGGATGTGCACGTCCACGACGTTACCGGGTGCGCGTCGGTGGCACGAAGCCCCGGACCGAACGGCACGCGGAGAGCGGCGTCAATCGAACAGGCGGACGCGGATGGCTTCGAGCGCGTCGAGCGTGTGCACGTCCTCCGACAGCATCGGCACCCACGACGTGTGCACGTCGGCGGGAACTCCGGTGGCCTCCAGCAGCGCTGCCGCCTGCTGGCGCTCGGTGGCGGCCGCGGTGCGCAGCTCGATCAGGTTGTCGTACAGCGGGGCCGCCGCACCCCGTGGACGGCGAGGGGGAGGCTCGCCGAACGTGGGCGTGCAGCGGTTCACCACCACCGCGGCCACCTCCAGGTCGCCCTCGGCCAGACGGCCGGCGAAGTAGCAGGCCTCCTCGATCGTGTCGGCGCGTGGCGACGCCACCAGCACGAACTTGCTGACGTCGCTGTGCAGCAGCTCCATCACGTCGTCGGCACGCTGACGGAACCCGGTCTCCATGCCGGCGAACGCCTGGAAGAAGGCGACGGCGTCGGCGAGCACGTCGCCACCGACCACCTTGCCGATGGTGCGCAGCACTGGTTGCGCGGCGACGTTGAGCACCTTCAGGCCGCGGCGGGTGGGCATCATCAGCAGCTTGAACAGCGGGTGGTCGATGAAGCGGGCGATGGTGCCCGGCGCGTCGAGGAAGTCGAGAGCGTTGCGGGTGGGTGGCGTGTCGACGATGACCAGGTCGAACCGTGGGTCGAGGTGCAGCGCATGCAACCGCTCGGCCGCCATGTACTCCTGCGTGCCGCTCAGCGAGCCGGCCACGTTGCGGTAGAAGCCGTTGGCGAGGATGCGTTCGGCCTGGTCGGGGTCGGCGGCGTTTGCTCGCACCAGCCCGTCGAAGGTGGTGGCGGTGTCGAGCATCAGCGCCCACAGCTCGCCGTCGCCGGGCACCTGCAGCTGCACGGGCTCGTTGCTCAGCCCGCCGGGCACCCCGAGTGCGTCGGCCAGGCGCTTGGCAGGGTCGATGGTGACCACCACGGCGCGCCGACCGAGCTGCGCGGCCTGCAGGCCGAGCGCGGCCGCGACAGTGGTCTTGCCCACACCGCCGGAGCCGCAGCACACGAGCACATCCGCCCCGACGAGATGCGCGACCAGGGACCGGTCGTCGGTGGTCACGGCGATGCCTCGAGGTTCCACGCGTCGGCGAGCCGCTCGATGCCGTCGGCGTCGAGACGTGAGCCGGCGACGGTGGCGAGGTGCAGTTGCGGGAGTGCCAGCTGCTCGGCGAGCCGATCGCACTCGGTGCGGTGGAGCAGGCGGCGTGCGTTGCGGAAGTCGGCCGCCAGGCGCATCGGGCTGCCGGGGTCGGCGGCGTCGGACGGCAGCTCGGGGCCGTGGTCGACTCCGTTGACCACCACCGGGCCGAGATGCACGCCCACTCGCTCCTCGAGGGCGTATGCGGTCTCGATGGCCTCGTTGACCGGCGTGGTCTCCGGCAGCGAGACGAGCACCACCTGGCAGCGGGCGGGGTCGGCCAGCATGTCGGCCACGTCGGACGCCTGCGTGTGGATGGGGCCGCTGCGCACGCTGGCCAGCAGGCTCCTCGCTGCGAGCAGGAAGGTGATGGCGTGGCCGGCAGCAGGTCCGTCGATCACCAGCAGGTCGTACAGCCCGCTGCGCTCGAGCTGCTTCACCTTCCCCAGCACCACGATGTCGTCGATGCCGGGCGACGCGGTGGCCACCACGTCGATGATGCCCCGCGACGCCAGACGCTTCGTGACGCGCGACAACCCGTGGGCGTCGAGGTACTCGGCCAGCGCCGCCGTGGCCGACAGCTGCTGCACCTCCACGCCCGGCAGCAGGCGCCCGAGCGTGGGCTTGCCGTCGAGCTCGATCACCAGCACCCGAAGTCCGCGACGGATTGCCGCACGCGCCAGAACTGCGGTTACCGTGGTCTTCCCAACGCCACCCTTGCCGGCCACGATGGCCACTGTCGCGGTGGTGAGGAACTGCAGCGGATCCACGCTCTTCGGAGGCACTTGTGCGCAGACTAGCGATCACCCTTCTTGTTGCCCCGCTCGCGGGCATGGTTGGGCTTTCTTTGCTCGGCGCCACCGCCGCGGCGGGCAGCAGCGCGCCGCCCGACACCGTTGCCGCGGTGCCCGTGTCCGAGCCGGCCGACGATGCGTCGGCGCTCGCGCCCGTCGACGTGCTGCAGGTGTCGGGTCTCTTCGACCCGGTCACCGTGCGCTCCATCGACGACGCCATCGCCCGCAGTGAGGCCAACGGGTCGCAGGCCCTCATCCTGCAGCTCAACACCGGTGGCTCGGTGGTCAGCGAGGCCGAGATGACCGACCTGTTGCAGACCGTCGCCGACGCGAAGGTGGCCATCGGCGTGTGGGTCGGTCAGTCGCGCGACGCTCGCGCTTACGGGCCGCCCGCGCAGCTGTTCGGCGTCGCCGACGTCACGGCGATGGTGGCCGGCAGCCGCATCGGCCACACCGGCCCGCTGCTCACCCTCGATGGCACGGAGGTCGATCTCGGCGCCGGTGCCGATCGGCTGCGCAGCGGCTCGATGTCGTTCTCGGAAGCTCGCCAGCTGGGCGTGCTGCGCCTCGACACCTCCGACGAGGGCGTGCCCACCGTGAAGAGCATGGTGCTGGCGATGGACGGCGCCGAGGTCAACGTGGGTGGCGAGGTCACCGTGCTCGACACCGTCACCGAGCAGCTCGACGACGAGGGCAACACCGAGAACGCGGCCACCCTCGTGCGATTCTCCGGCCTCGGTCTCATCGACGAGATCTTCCACACGGTGGCCAGCCCGCCGATGGCGTTCCTCTTCTTCACCATCGGCTGCTGCCTGCTCATCTTCGAGTTCTTCACCGCCGGCGTGGGTGTGGCCGGCTTCGTCGGCGCAGTGCTCACCATCTTCGGCTGCTACGGGTTCTCCGTGCTCCCCACCCGCCCCGGTGCGATCGCACTGCTCGTGCTGGCGTTCCTGGCGTTCGCCATCGACGTACAGGTGGGAATACCGCGTCTCTGGACGGGCGTGGGCACCACGCTGTTCGTGCTCGGCGCGTGGTTCCTCTACGAACCGCTGCCCGGCAACGACCTGCGGCTCGGGTGGCTCACGTTGTTCGTCGGCATCGCCGGCGTGCTGCTCACGTTCGTGGTCGGCATGCCGTCGATGGTGCGCACTCGGTTCGCCACTCCCACCATCGGTCGCGAGTGGATGATCGGTTCCACCGGTCTCGCGGTCGGCGCCATCAGTCCCGAAGGTGTGGCGCAGGTGGGTGCGTCCAAGTGGCGAGCGCGCACGAACCGGGCCACGCCGCTCGCCGCCGGCGACGAGCTGCGCGTCATCGCCATCGACGGTGTCACGCTCGAGGTCGAGCCGCTCGAAGGCGCCGCACGCGACTACCGCGAGCGTCGTCCGAAGCACGACACCGAGCCCGCCCCCGCCGACACGGCACAGCCGGCCGAGGGCGTCGCCGGTCGATGACCCCGGTGACGGTCGTCGACCGACGGACGTTCGTGCAGGGCCGCCAGGCCGGGTACAGCGTCGCGGGCGAGGGCATGCCGGTCGTGTTGCTGCACGGGTGGGCGCTGGCGCAGCACACGTATCGCGATGTCGTCGGCACCATCGCCGCGCAAGGCTGCCGGGTCATCGCGCCGGCCCTGCCCGGGTTCGGGGGCACGGCCGACCTCCCCGGCGACTCGTTCTCCATCCGCGGCTATGCGCAGTGGGTGGCCGACCTGCTCGATGCGCTCGAGATCGACGAACCGGCCGTCGTGGTCGGCCATTCGTTCGGCGGCGGGGTCGCGGTGCGGTTCGCGCACGACTTCCGTTCCCGAGTGCGCAGCCTGGTGCTGGTCAACTCGGTCGGCGGCTCGTCGTGGCGCAGCGGGCGCACGCTGCGCAGCATCACCGAGCGGCCGCTGTGGGACTGGGGCCTGCACTTCCCCGGCGACGTGTGGCCCATTCGTCAGGCCACACGCGTGCTGCCGGTGGTGGTCGAAGACTTCCTGCCCAACCTGGTCCGCAACCCGCGTGCCATCGTCAAAGTGGCCAACCTGGCTCGTCGCGCCGACCTGCGCACCGAGCTCGAATCGCTGCGCGACAAGGGCCTGTCGATCTCCATCATCTGGGCCACTCGCGACGGCATCATCCCGCGTGAGTCGTTCGAGGCGCTGTGCGTCGCGTCGGGTGTCGAGGGAACCGTGGTGGAAGGGTCGCACAGCTGGCTGCTCGCCGACCCGCAGCAGTTCGGTGAGGTCATCACCAACGACGTGCGCATCGCGCAGGCGGCGCGCGACCTGGAGCGTGCCGCTCCCGAAGGCAAACGCAAGGGACTGCGGCGAGTGCAGACCCTGGCCCCGCGCCGCAAACCTGCAGCCCGCAAACCCGCCGCCGGCGAGTGACCCGCGGGTTCAGATCGTCGGGAGCTTCGGGCCGGCGATGCGAGCGTCGCCGCGCCGGCGGGTGATGCCGCGGGCGTCGAGCTCGGTGCCCAACGGCACGGCGTGCTTGCGCGTGTTGCCGAGGGCCTCGCGGAACTGCGACATGGTGAAGCCCTGCGGCTCTGCGCGGAGCAGCTGCGCGGCGACGAGTGCCGCCTGATCGATGGCAGCGGGATGGAAGCAGATGCCGTCGCGTTCGACCACCAGCTTGCGACGCACCAGCTCGCGCAGCTGGGCCCTGTCGACCCCGGTCGGGTCGGGCGGCGCGACGCCGGCGGCGAGCAGTGCCTCGACGAACGGATGGTCGGCGAGCGAGTCGCGCACCTCGGCCGCACGGAGGCGTCCGGCCTCGACGACGGTGTCGCCGAGGGTGCCGGCCACTGCACGCTCCTGCTCGTCGAGCGAGGCGAGGTCGAGGCCGAACTCGCCGGCCGCTGCAAGCCGAGCGCGCACGGAGTGCTCTGCCGCCGACAGTGCCGCCGGCGCCACCACCCACTGCCCGAGCGAGGGTGCGCGACGCTCGCCGGTGATCGCCTCCAATTCGTCGGCGCGCACCCATCCGCGCTCGGCGATCACCCGGTCGACGTCGCGGTCGGGAGCGGCCTTCGACGCGGGCCGCACGGGCGCCACGTCGAGCACCTCGCCGCCACCGACCGTCTCGTCGCGACCCGACTCGCGCAGTACGTAGCGGTCGCCGGGCAGCAGCGGCAGCGGCTGCGCGAGATGCAGCCGCACGAGGCCGTCGGCACCGGGCTGCAACGACTCCGTGCCGAGCACCCGTAACCGCACCGGGAACTCGCCCGAGCCGATGTACGCGAAGTAGGCGCCTCGGCGCGACACCACGTGCGCCAGCGAGGGCAGCACCGTGAGGCTCGCGTCGAACCGCTGAGTGGGGCGCCACTGCGACGGCTGCACGACCGCGTCGCCGCGCTGCAGTTCGGTGTGGTCGACGCCCGCCAGGTTCAGCGCCACGCGGTTGCCGGGCAGAACGGTCTCGTGACGCTCGCCGTGCGACTGGATGCCGCGCACTCGCACCGGATGGGCACCGGCGTGCAGTTGGTCGTCGACGCGCAGCGAGCCGCCGGTGAGCGTGCCGGTGACGACCGTGCCGCTGCCCTTGGCGGCGAAGACCCGGTCGATCCACAGGCGCGGGCGACCCATGTCGCGCGCTGCCGGTGTGGCGGCGACGAGGGCCGACAGCGCCGCTCGCAGCCCGTCGAGTCCGGCGCCGGTGGTGGCGCTGACCGGCACGATCGGTGCGTCGGCTAGGAACGTGCCGGCGAGGCGGTCGCGCACGTCCATCTCCTGCAGCTGCAACCACTCATCGTCGACGAGGTCGGCCTTGGTGAGCACCACCAGTCCGTGCTCGAGGCCGAGTAGTTGCAGGATGCGAAGGTGCTCCTCGCTCTGTGGCTTCCAGCCCTCGGTGGCCGCGACCACGAACGCGCAGGCGTCCACGCCGCCGACACCGGCGAGCATGTTGCGCAGGAAGCGCACGTGGCCGGGCACGTCGACGAAGCTGACCCCTTCGCCATCCGGCAGCACCATGTGGGCGAAGCCGAGGTCGATGGTGAGACCGCGTCGCCGTTCCTCCTCGAAGCGGTCGGGATGGGTGCCGGTGAGGGCCTGCACCAGCGACGACTTGCCGTGGTCGACGTGGCCGGCGGTGGCGACGACCCGCATGGTCAGCGCGCGGGGAGCGCGGCCACGACGGCTGCAAGGTGGGCGTCGTCGGACGGGTGCACGGTGCGCATGTCGAGCAACGTCGCCCCGTCGCGCGTGCGACCGATGATCGGCGGCGCCGCAGCGCGCAGGGCGGCGAGATGGTCGCCGGGCAGGCTGACGGCGACGGACGCGATGGCTGTCCCCGGGGCCGACCCAGCTCCCGGCACCGCCTCGCTGGCGACCACGGCGCCCGTGCCGGCGGCGTCGACGACGCGGTGCGCGCGCACGTCGAGCTCGTCGACAGAGGTTGCGGCCATCTGCCAGAACGGGATGGATGTGGCCGCGCTGCGATCGAGGTACGACAGCGCGAGTTGTTGCAATGCGAACAACACGTGCCCGCCCGGACGCAGCGCGCGAGCGAGCGGGTGCGCCGCGCATGCCGCGACGAGATCGGCGCGACCGGCGATGATGCCCGCCTGCGGGCCACCGAGCAGCTTGTCGCCGCTGAAGGTGACCAGGGCGGCGCCGGCGGCCAAGGTCTGCTTCGCTGCCGGCTCGCCTGCCAGCCACGCGGGCGGTGGCCCGGACAGCCACGGGCAGTTGGCATCGATGAGGCCGCTGCCGATGTCGGCCACCACAGGCACACCGAGGGTGGCGAGCTGCGCGACCGGAGTGTCCTCCACGAAGCCTTCGATGCGGTAGTTGCTGGGATGCACCTTCAGCACCAGGGCGACATCGGCGGACGCGCGCTGGAGTGCCTTCGAGTAGTCGGTGAGGCGCGTGCGATTGGTGGTGCCCACGTCGACCAGGCGAGCGCCGCTCTGCTCCATCACATCGGGCACGCGGAACCCTCCGCCGATTTCGACGCTCTCGCCGCGACTGACGAGCACCTGCCGGTCGGCGGCCAGCGACGCCAGCACCAGCAGCACTGCGGCCGCGTTGTTGTTCACCACCATCGCGGCCTCGGCGCCGCACAGCGAGGCGAACAACCGACCCACCGCTGCCTGACGCGACCCGCGCTCGCCGGTGAGGAGCGAGAACTCCACATTGAGGGCCTGTGGTGGGTGATGGAAGGCGAGCGGAGCTCTCCCGAGGTTGGTGTGCAGCAGCACCCCGGTGGCGTTGACGACCGGGGCGAGCAGTGATCGTGTGTACTGCACGGCCCGATCGCAGGCGGCCGCCTCGTCGAACGAGTCGGGGCCGTCGGCGATGGCGTCGCGGGCCAGCTCCACGCAGATGGCGTGTGGGAGGTCGCTGGCGGCCGCCATCGCACGCGCGAGTCGGTCGACAGAAGGTGGTCGACCGGCCGCGCTCATCGCGGGCGAGCGTACCCTGGGATGCAGCTCGTACACTCGGCGGCCATGTTGTCCGTGCCGATCGTGCAGCTCGATCCCGACCTGCCGCTGCCGTCCTACGCGCACCCCGGCGACGCCGGTCTCGACCTGCGTGCTCGTGAGGACGGCGTCGTCGCCGCGGCCGGCGGACGGCTGCTGATGCCCACCGGCATCAGCATCGCCATCCCGGTCGGAGTGGCCGGGTTCGTGCTGCCACGCAGTGGCAACGCGCTCAAGCACGGGCTCACCGTGGCCAACGCGCCGGGTCTCATCGACGCCGCGTACCGCGGTGAGATCAAGGTGGTGCTGCTCAACACCGATCCGCACGAACCGTTCCACGTGCACCGCGGCGACCGCATCGCGCAGCTGGTGCTGCAGCGCGTGGAGGATGTGCAGTGGCGTGTGGTGTCGTCGCTCGACGGCCACGACCGCGGTGGCGGGTTCGGCCACACCGGACGCGACTGACGCGCGTCAACGCCAGGCGAACACGGGCTGTTCGAGCTCGTTCACACGGGCACCGTGCCGACCGTCGATCGCCACCCATCGGAACTGCAGCAGCACCGCCCCGGTGGGCGCGTGGATGAGGTTGCGGCCGATGGGCAGTTGCACCACCGGGCGTTCGCTCTCCGGGATGCTCACGTAGCGAGGTGAGTCGGCGCGCTGCAGCTCGTGCAGGCCGATGCGATATGCGTGCGCCACCTCGTGCGGCGCGGGCATGAGCTCGACGTCGGTGTCGGCCCACATGACCACCGGTGTGATGGCATAGCCCGATCGCGTGATGTAGTCGTCGAGTCGACCGATCACCGACTCGGGTGGCAGCGTGAGGCCGAGCTCCTCCTCCAGCTCGCGCAGCGCGGTCTCCTCCGCCGATTCTCCCGGGTCCACCCGGCCACCGGGCAGTGCCCACTGCCCGCCGTGGTTGGTGAGCGTGGCGGCTCGCCGGCACAGCAGGAACGCCGCGCCTCCCGCGACGTTGTTCACGGAACCGTCGAAGCCGGTGACATCGCCGGGCACCGACGCCATGTTGTCGGGCAGGTTGGCCGACCAGTACGGGTCGTCGGGGTCGGTGCCGGGCTGGCTGGGCACCACGACGATCGCGACCGCTGCCCGCTTCTCCACGCCTTCCGGCACCGGCAGCAGGTGGTGTGCGGCGAGGTTGCGCCGCATCAGGTCGCGCAGGGCGCTGTCGTGGGGGATCACGCTCGACACGTTACGCATCGCGTTGCACGGCCGCCGAGGCCGCGCGCCAGACTGTGCGCATGGATCTGTCGGTCGCGGTGACCCCGCTCTACTTCGGCTCGATGGCCTGGGAACGTCGTGCACTCAGGCGGCGCGCGGAGGTGCTCGGACCGAGCGCCGCCGACTACCTCACGCCCGACACCACCACCAGCCTGGGCATGGGAGTCCTCAGCCTCACCACCCCGCTCACCGCCCTCGCTGCCAGCTACGCGGTGCCGTTCCGCAGAGGAACCGGCCGCGGCCGTTCGGGCCGCATCGGGCAGGTGGTGCTGGGTGTCGCGCTGGCCGCCGCGGTGGCCACCACCGTCGCCGATCGCGTCGCGGCCACGGCCGATGTTGCCACCGAGCAGGGGCGTCGCGCCCGGGCGCGTGCCCGCAAGGTGTCGCAGGTCGGCGGCGTGGCCGCTCTCGCGGCCGGTGGGGTCGTGCTCACCGCCACGACAGGAGCGCTCACCAGCGCCACCCGGCTGTGGCGCAAGGGCCAACGGCGCGACCTCGGCACGGGTGTCGTGCCCTGGTCCATCGCGATGGTGTGGTGGGATCTCGCGTACTACTGGAACCACCGTGTCATGCACGAGGTGCGCGGCATGTGGGCCATCCACGTGCCGCACCACAGCAGCGAGCACTACAACCTCTCCACCGCGCTGCGTCAGCCGGTGGCCGGTGCGTTCGGCGTGTGGGTGCCGTACGGATTGGTGGCCCGGATGGGCGTGCGCCCGTCCATCATCGAGACGTCGCGAGCGCTCAACCTCATCTACCAGTACTGGATCCACACCGACATGGTCCGCTCCATCGGGCCCGCGGAGTCGGTGCTCAACACCCCGTCGCACCACCGCGTGCACCACGGTCGGAACAAGCGCTACATCGATCGCAACCACGCCGGCATCCTCATCATCTGGGACCGCATGTTCGGCACGTTCCAGCGCGAGGAACCCGACGAGCCGGTGATCTACGGCCTCACCAAGAACATCGAGTCCTACAACTTCTGGACCGTGTGCACGCACGAGTACCGCGACATGTTCCGCGACGTGGCGCACAGCACCAGCTGGCGCGATCGGCTCGGCTTCGTGCTGCGCACGCCGGGCTGGGCCTACGCCCGACGCGACGAGCTCGCGGCGGCCACCGAGCCGGTGGCCATCGCCGGCTGATCAGCTCGCGATGGCGGGTGCGGCCAGTTCGGCCGCCTCGCGCTGTGCGCGGGTGACCCTGCCGAGGAACTCGAGCAGCACCCGGTTGAACGTGGAGGCGTGCTCGACCATGAACCCGTGCGCGGCACCGGAGATGACGACCAGCTCTGCGTTGGGCATGCGGTCGGCGATCTCCTCGCTGTCGCCGCGCGGGGTGAGGATGTCCTGGTTGCCGACCAGCACCAGCGTGGGTGCGTGCACCTCGGCCAGCTGGTCGGAGATGCTGTCGTCGACCTCGAGGATGGCGCGCACCTGCGACACGAACGCGTGCGACGTGCGACCCATCGCGAGCGGCCCGAGCCAGCCGAAGGCGGGCAGCAGCCGGCGGAAGGAACGTGGTCCGATGACCCAGCGGGCGGCCTCACGAGTCATCGCGCCCACACCACGCTCGCTGGCGGCCGTGGCCCACCCGTCGAGCAGCTCGCGTCGCCACGGGTGGTTCCGGCACGCGGTGCACGCGAGCGTGAGCGACATGACTCGCTCGGGGTACTTGAGCCCGATGATCTGCGTGATGGCCCCACCCATCGACGCGCCGACGATGTGCGCCTTCTCCACGCCCACCTGGTCGAGCACGGCGATGGCGTCGTCGGCCATCTGCTCGAGGGAGTAGGCGCCGAACGGCTTGTCGCTGCGGCCCGCGCCGCGGTTGTCGAGCGCAATGACCCGGTAGTGCATGGCGAGCGGGATGCGCTGCATGTCCCAGCCGTGCTTGTCGGCGCCGAGGCCCTGGATCATCAGCACGGGCGTGGAACCCGACCGTCCGAGCACTTCGTAGTGCAGGCGGATGCCGTCGGATGAACGTGCGTACGGCATGGGTCAGCCTTCCGCCAGCCAGTCGATGGGAGCGACGCCGGTCTGCACGCCGCCGAAACCGTCGAGCATGCGCTGCAGGTGATGCTGCACCTGCTCGGCGAGCTCGACCTCGGCCAAGGGGCCGCGGCGCTTGCGGCGTGGCCGCACCTGCGGACCGACCTCGACGCGAGCGGCGCGACCGACGGTGCTGCTCATGGTGGCCACCGGGAAGACCGGCACGCCGGCGACCACGGCCGAACCGACGAGCTCGTGCGGCACCGCGCCCGCGTTGCGCGGGTGGCTGGTGCCCTCGGCGGAGATGACCACCAGCTCGTGGTGACGGAGCGCGCCGAGCACCTCGTTGGGGTTGGCCAGCAGGCCACCGAGACGTCGCATGAATGGGCCGACGGGGGCGATGTCGGGGCGACCGACGAACCGGACCGGGCGACCCGTGACCTCGCTGAGGGCGAGCGCCGCGTAGACGCTGCTCAGCGAGAAGCGCCTGCTGTTGCACACGAGCAGCGCGCCGGTGCGAGCGGGGAGGTGATGATCGCCGCCGACGGTGACGTCCCACCGGAGCCGCGCGAACGGGGCCAGCGCGCCGATGAGGTGCGGGTCGCGCCCGTAGTCGTCGACGGAGTGGATGGGCCAGATGGAACGCAGCGGCTCGGTGAGCGCGTTGCCGGCGCGGGTGGCCGCCTTGATGGGGAACTCGATGAGCTGTGCCATCAGGCCACCGCCTCGTTGATGCTGCCGATGCGCACGACGCTCTCCCAGGCATACAGATGATCGATGACCTCGGGCGTGGTGAGTCGCGGCGAGAAGCCCAGCGCGTGCTGCGCCTTCGAGCCGTCGGCGAGGCGCCCGCGGTGCATCAGCTCCACGACGTGGTCGGGAATGGGGGCACCGAGCACGTGGCTGAGCCGGGCGGCCACCCACCACTCCGGACCGACCAGCGGCAGCGGCACCCGCTTGCCGCGCATGATGGCCTGCAGCGTGGTGATGGCGCCCGGTGCGACCACGTTGACGGGCTCGTCGAGCCGGCGTTCGGCCGCGGCCACGAATGCTCTGGCCGCGTCGCCGTCCTCGATGACCGCGAACGGTGCGTCGGCCAACATGCTGTACGGCACCAAGGGTTGGCGCAGCAGGCGCCCGAGCGGGCTGGGCACGTGCTTGCCGAGCACCGGTGCCAGCCGCAGCTTGCCCACCGCGATGCCGACCCGGCGGCCGACGTCGCGTGCTTGCCGTTCGATGTCGGCCAGCATCCGCCCGTACTCGCTGGTGGGGTGCAGCGGGGCGGTCTCGTCGGGGCGGGTGGGTGCCTGGTGCTCGCGGCCGTACACCTCGATGCCGCTGCGCACGACCATCGACTCCAGCGCGGGGCACTCGGCTGCGGCGCCGATGATGGCGGTGGTGGCATCGGCAGTGAACTGCCGCGCGTGTGCGAGACCGGTGCGAGCGTCGGGCTCCCACACGCTGAGGTTGATGACCACGTGTGGGTTGAACTTGGTGACCACGTCGACGATGCGCTCGCGTTGCGACGGTTGCAGCAGGTGGAACTCGGCCTTGTGCAGCCGGCGCCGAGGCGGGTCGACGTCGATGCCGACGAGGGCGCCCACCCATGGCTCCGCCTCGAGCTTGGCGGCAACGAGCGAACCGAGTTCGCCACCCATGCCGCTGACAAGAACGCGTTGTCCCCGCACGAGGATCACACTAGTGGTGAACGAAGTGTTAACGCAGAATTGCGAAACGCACGTACACCTCGGCGCCGAGCTCCACCAGACCTCCGCTGACGCTCAGCTCGGCCGAGTCGGATGCCTTGGCCATCGCCATCATCGCCCGCGGCTGCGGCGACGGCTCGGGCTCGATGGCCACTTCGCTGATGATCTCCACCTCACCGAGCCGCAGTGCGAGGGCTTCCACGTACGCGTTCGCCCGCACGCGGGCGTCGCGTGCTGCCTCGGCCAGCAGCTCTCGCCGAGCCGGGTTGGTGGCATCGACCCGCCACACCAGGTTGCGCACCGACGCGCCGGCACCGGTGACTCCCTCACGGATGACCACGCTGACCAGTTCGGCGCTGCGGATGGTGACCGACAACGCAGTGGTGGCGCGGAAGCCGACCAGTACGTTGCTGTCGTTCTTCCACTGGTGCTCCTCGCCCACCTGCACACCTTCGGTGGCCCAGTCGCTGCGCGTGAACCCGTGACGCTCGAGCATCGCCTCCAGCTGCTGCGACGCGGCGGCCACGTGGTCGAGCGCAGCGGCAGGGTCGGCCGCCAGGTGCGTGAGCGACAGTGTGAGCTCGGCGCGATCGGGTGTGACGGCGGCGATGGCGCTGCCGCGGACGGTGACGGAGGACATGCGGCATTGTCGCGCGGCTCAAGACCTCGTGTGGTTCGGCCGATACCTCTCCTGCGGGTAGCTGGAGGTGGTCACCGTGGAGTGGGTCGAGTACAGGCGAGACGGTGACGGGCACGCCCGCTTCGGCCGCCGTACCTGGTGGTGGACCGCGGTGATCGTGGCCACCCTGATGGCGATTCCCTTCGTCGGTGGCCGAGAGGTCGCCGAAGGCCGCGCCGCCGCGGTCAACTGCCCTGCCGCCACCTACACGGTCGTGTCGGGCGACTCGTGGTACAAGATCGCCAACAAGCTCGGGACGACCCCCGCCGCGTTGACCGCAGCGAACAACGCGACCATCTCCACGATGCTGCATCCGGGGATGGTGCTGTGCGTGCCGAGCGGATCCAACCCGGCTCCCACCACCACGGCGGCGAGTGCCACCACCACGCCCCCTGTCGCCGGCAAGGTCACGATCAAGCAGTTCCCGGTGCAGGGCACCTGCTACTTCACCGACACGTACGGCGCACCGCGGTCAGGCGGGCGTGCTCACGAGGGCGTCGACATCATCGCCTCCTCGGGCAAGTACCTCTACGCGGTCGACGACGGCACCCTCACCAAGCAGTACATCGACGCCCCCGGCACGCTGGCGGGCAACGGGTGGCGGCTCACGCGTGCCGACGGCACCTACTTCTTCTACGCCCACCTCAGCGCCTTCGCTCCCGGGCTCAAGGTCGGCTCCACGGTCAAGGCCGGCCAGATCCTCGGCAACGTCGGCATGACCGGCAACGCCGGCACACCGCACCTGCACTTCGAAGTGCACCCCGGCGGCGGCGCCTCGGTGAACCCGACGCCGACGGTGAAGGCCGTCGACGGTTGCAAGGTCACGGCCGTGCCGCCGCAACCCGGCGCGCCGGCCACCACCAGCCCGCCCACGACGACCACCGCTCCGAAGCCGACCGTGCCGCCGACGACCGTTGCGCCGCCGCCGACGACCGCGCCGACTCCGACCACGCCGACTACCGCGCCGGCCACCGTGCCGACGACGCCTCCGGGCTCGACACCGACGAGTGGGCTGTGGAGCTTCATCGCACCGGTGAAGGCGCTCGACACGGGCGGCGCCAAGCTCACACCGGGAGGCATTCGGCGCATCGCAGTGGCCGGCCTCACCGGGGTACCCGCGGGCACCACCGGGCTGATGGCGCGCATCTCCGTGCGCAACGTCGCCACCGGCGGCTACCTGGTGATGTTCGCGTGCGATGGTGGGGTGCCGCCGGCGTCGACGCTCAACTACAACCCCGGGAAGCTCAACGCCACGATGACGATGGTGAAGGTGGTCGCCGGTGAGGTGTGCGTGCTCACCAGCACCGCGGTCGACGTGCGCATCGACGCCGTGGCCGTGCTGGCCGCGCAGGGTGTCGGACCGCAGGCCATCGTCACCAAGCGTGCGCTCGACACTCGTTCATCCACGCCCATTCCTGCGGGCGGCACGCGTTCGGCATCCATCGCTTCGATGGGCGCACCCTCAGGGTCGAAGGCCGTCACCGTCTCCGTCACCGTGATCGGGCCGGTCGCTGCGGGCAGCATCGGCATCGGACCGTGCGGCGGCACTCCGTGGATCGTCCCCTTCGCGGGTGGCTCCAACCAGGTGATGAGCGGTGTCATCCGCACCAACGACGCCGGCGTGTGCATCTCCGTCACCGAGCAGGCGCACGTCGTGCTCGACGTGACTGCGGTGTGGACCGGGAGCAAGTCTCTGCTGCCGGTGACGCCGAAGCGTCTGTTCGACTCGCGCACCGTCGGCATGGTCACCTCCGGTGGCAGGTTCATGTCGATGGCGCTGCCCGCCGGCGTGACGCAGGCCGAACTCACCGTGGCACTGCTCGGCAGTTCCAGTAACGCAGCGTTGTTCGTGTGGAACTGCGCCGACAAGGTGCCGACGGCTGCCGCCGCGTACACGCCGGCCCGTTCGAACAACTCGGTGACCATCACCCTCAACGTGGCGGTGAACGCCCTGTGCCTGTCGTCGACGGCTCCCGTGCACGTGCTGATCGACCTCGCTGCCGCGGGCTGACCGCGGGCGGATCAGAAGCCGCGATCGTCCTGTTTCAGCGCCGTGTCGACCGACAGCGCCGCGGCCACGACGAGTGAGTTGAGCGGCTGCGGGATCTGCGTGTGCATCTGCACCACGTAGTTGTCGGCCGTGGTGAACATCGCCTTCGCAATGCCTTCGAAGGTCTTGGTGATGCGGGCGATCTCCTGCCCGGTGTGGTCCTCGATGCGGAAGTTCCACGCCCGCCAGTTCTCGGCCTTGATGGCACCGTAGGTGTGGCCGCCTGCCTGCAGGGTGAAGTGGATCTTGCCGAACACGTTGTCCTGCACGATGCGTCCGATCTCCTGATCGTTCGCGTCGCTGACGATGACGGTGCTCTTCATCACCTTCGCGGGCCGGGTGACGCGCAGCAGCACCTGGCCGGTGCCGTCGGTGATCTCGAGGCGGTGCGTCATGAACTGGTCGAGGCTGGTGAGCAGGCGCAAGGCCTTCTTGGCAGCGGTCTGGCCGACCTGGTTGACCGCCGCGATCTGCTGGCCGTCCTTGTTGTACACGCTGTACTGGTTGTTGAGCTCGATGATCTTCGCCTTCTGGTTCACCACCAGGATCGGCTCGGTGAACACGGTGCCGCCGCCCTGGACCGCGGCCTCGCCCACGTTCGCGCCGCGATGTGTGTTCTGCGCGTACAGCTGCTGCTGGATCTTCGCCGGGTCTCCCTCGTTACCGACCGTGAGGGCGCTGTCGACTCGATCGAGGCGGCTCGCCTGCAGCGG
>JAUXQB010000015.1 GCA_030685215.1 Actinomycetota bacterium | reverse complement strand
CCTCCATCGTCCCCAGCGGCCTCCGCCTCGTCGAGTAGCCCGCCACGCCGGGCTCAGCGGTCCGAGTGCCAGCGCACCGTCCGAGTGCGTGCGTCCCGTCCGAGTGGCAGCGTCCCGCACGGTGGGCCTGTGCCACTCGGACGAACCCCTGGCACTCGGATGGTCGTGTGGCACTCGGATGGGTTGGGGGGTCAGGCGGAGCGGAACTCGTTGCCGACGAGGTGACAGACGGTGGTGCTCACGTCGTGCGCGGCGCAGGTGGCCACGTCGTCGTCCCATCCGCGCTCGACGAGCTCGCGACCCGACGCGGTCTGCCGGAGCGTGTCGTAGACGAGCGGGCGAGCGGCAACGAACGCCGCGCGGGCGGCGGCCGCCTCCGGCGAGCAGCGAGGTGCCGACAACGAGGCCGACGGGTCGAGCGCGGCCAGGATGGCTCCGGCGCCGAGCTGATCCTCGACGGCCGGTCGCAACGGGCCGTCGGCGCTGCCCCAGCGTTCGCCGGCGGCGATGACGCTGATCGCGCCGCCGTCGGCCAGCCGTCGTGCCGCCAGCGCGGTGGCGGCAGCGTTGCGGATGCAACCGGCGAGCACGTGTCGCACCCCGAGCTCGCGAGCGCGGAAGGCGAGCGCGGAGCCGTTCGGTGACGGCAGCACCAGTCGGGTGCCGGCCTCGATGGTGAGCAGGTCGGTGGGTGACAGCGAGGGTTCGCCGAGCTCGCGGCGGCCGGCGAGGATGGCCGAATGTTCGGCCGCGTAGCTCGACGCGGTGCTGTCGTTCCAGCGGTAGGGGAGCACCACCGCGCCGGACTCGAGCGCGCAGCACACGGCCGACGTGAACCGCAACACGTCGACCACCACGACCACGACGGAATCGGGCGCGAGCGCCTCGAGGCCGTCGACCCCCCAGTCGGATCTGAAGGCGAAGCCCTGTTGCGTGCAGAACTCGGGCGAGCGTGCGCCCGCGGACAGTTCGGCTACCACTGTTCCCAGTGGGTGATCGGCTCGAGCGGCAGGCGCTTTGCGGGCTTGAAGTCGGTGCCGATGGTGTACGCCACCGGGAACAGTCCGGCCTGCGTGATGCCGTCGGGGATGCCGAGCAGATCGGCCGCTTCCTTGTCGCCACCGTTCATCAGGTGGATGGTGGTCCAGGCGGTGCCAAGACCGCGTTCGCGAGCGGCGAGCATGAAGCTCCACACTGCGGGCAGGATGGAACCCCACATCGAGGCGCCGGCGAACGCAGGCACGCCGTCGAGGTTGCCGGTGATGCACGGGATCATCAGCACTGGCACGCGATGGAAGTTGTCGGCGAGGTACTGCGCCGAGTCGGTGACGCGGTCCTTCTGCTCACCGCGGAGGTCGCCCTCCTCGAACGTGGTGCTGGCCGCGAACGTGCGGTACACCGCGAAGTTCTTCGCGTAGATGTCGGCCAACGCCTGCTTCTTCGCCGGGTCGGTGACGAACAGCCACTGCCAGCCCTGGCTGTTGCTGCCGGTGGGTGCCTGCAACGCGAGCTGGAGGCACTCCTCGATGACGCTGCGCTCGACCGGCTTGTCGAAGTCGAGGCGCTTGCGGACGGCGCGAGTGGTGGCGAGGACTTCATCGGCGGAGAGGTTCAATTCCATCTCGCCAGTGTTGCATGCCGCGCGAGGCTGGTCGCCGTGGAGCCGATCGACCTGACCGAGTACGAGCGCATCAACAAGGCGAACTGGGACAGTCGCGTGCAGCACCACGAGCAGGGATACGGACTCACCTCGTTCACCGACGACCCCACGCATCTCTCGCAGGTCGTGAAGTTCGATCTGCCGCGCCTGGGTCCGGTGGCCGATCTGCGCGGAGTGCACTTGCAGTGCCACATCGGCACCGACACCGTGTCGCTGGCGCGGCTGGGCGCGCGGATGACCGGACTCGACTTCTCCGGTCCCGCGTTGGAGGTGGCCGCGCGGCTGGCACGGTTGAGCGACCAGCAGATCGACTTCGTGGAGAGCGACGTCTACGCAGCGGGCCGGCACCTTCCCGCCGGCGAGTTCGACTTCGTCTACACGGGTGTCGGGGCGCTGTGCTGGCTGCCCTCCGTCGACCGCTGGGCACAGGTGGTGGCCGCGCTGTTGAAGCCGGGAGGGTTCCTGTTCATCCGCGAAGGACATCCCGTCGTGTGGTCGCTGTGCGACCCGCGTCCGGATCGCGCGATGGTCATCGAGTTCCCCTACTTCGAGACCGACGGCACGGTGTTCGTGGAGGAGAAGAGCTACGTGGAACACGACGGTGTGCTCGACGCGCCCACGATCGTCAGCTTCAACCACGGCCTCGCCGAGATCTTCAACGCGCTCTGGACCGCAGGCCTCACCATCACGCTGTTCGAGGAGCACCGCTCGCTGCCGTGGAACGCATTCCACGACGACGCAGTGGTGGAGGGCGCCGACGGAGAGTTCCGGCTGAAGGAAGGGAGCGAGCGCATCCCGCTCAGCTACACGCTGCGAGCCGTGAAGAACTGACCTGGCAAACTCTCGGCATGTCCGAGGATCGCGTTTCCATCACCATCACCGACGGCGTTGCCGACGTCCGCATGACCCGCGCCGACAAGCGCAATGCGCTCGACAACGCCATGTTCCTGGCCCTCGCCGCGGCGGGCGAACGGCTGAAGACCGAGCCGGGCGTGCGTGTCGTCGTGCTCAGCGGTGAAGGCTCGTCGTTCTGCGCCGGTCTCGACTTCGCCACCATGTCGGCGCTGGCGGGAGGCGGTGAGCGGCCGGCGGCAGCAGAGGGCAACCCGGGCGAGATGGCCGAAGGTCGCATCACGCACCTCGGTCAGCAGGTGTGCTGGGTGTGGCAGGAGGTGCCCGTGCCGGTCATCGCCGCGGTGCACGGACACGCCATCGGCGGCGGCATCCAGGTGGCGCTGGGCGCCGACATCCGCATCGTGCACCCCGACACGCAGATGAGCGTGCGCGAGGTGCACTGGGGTCTCGTGCCCGACATGGCCGGCACGATGATGCTGTCGCAGCTGGTGCGCGCCGACGTGGCGAAGGAGCTCGTGCTCACCGCTCGCATGTTCGACGGTCGCGAAGCACACGCGCTGGGCATCGCCACCCGGCTCTCCGACAATCCCTACGACGACGCGATGGCCATGGCTCGCGAGATCGCGGGTCGTAGTCCCGATGCGGTGCGCGCGGGTAAGGCGTTGCTCAACGGCCTGTTCAACCAGGGCGCCGCGGAACAGTTCGCCGCCGAACGCAAGTACATCGGCTCGCTCATCGGTCGCCCCAACCAGATGGAGGCCGTGATGTCGAACTTCGAGAAGCGCCCCGCCAACTTCATCGACCAGGCCTGACCGATGTCGACCGAACCCGATGCGCCGGTGCTCGACGACGATGCACTGAAGTTCTTCTCGTTCCAGGTGTTCTCCAAGCTCGAGGGCGCGGTCACCGCCGGCATGATCCACCTCGGTGATCAGCTCGGTCTCTACGTGGCGATGAAGGCCGCCGGGCCCGTCACCACCGCCGAGCTCGCAGCGCGCACCGATCTGGCCGAGCGATGGGTGCGCGAGTGGGCGCACAACCAGGCCGCGGCGAAGCTCATCACGGTCGACGAGTCGGGTCGTTTCAGCCTCACGCCCGAGGCGGCGGTGGTCTTCGCGACGCCGGAACACCCGGCCTACGGGATGGGCATGTTCCACCGCCTGCCGCAGACCATGCACGCGCTGGAAGACGTGCGCGAGAGCTTCCGCACCGGCGTCGGCCACGACTACGACAGCCACGGCCCGCAGGGTGCGGTGGGCATCGAGCGCAGCTTCGAGCCGTGGAGCAACGCGAACCTGCTGCCCACCGTGCTCCCCGCGGTCGACGGTGTCGTCGCCCGCCTCGAGGCCGGCGCGAAGGTGGTCGACATCGGTTGCGGCGCCGGCAGCGCCGTGTTGCTGATGGCGAAGGCGTTCCCGCACTCGTCGTTCCACGGGTACGACATCTCGCAGTACGCGTTGGCCCGAGCCGCCCAGAAGTTGGAGGAGAGCGGGCTGCACAACGCCGCGTTCGACGATCCACGAGTGTCGCCGATGCCCGCCGATCAGTCGGTCGACTTCATCACCACCTTCGACTGCATCCACGACATGACCCACCCCACCGAGATGATGAAGGCGATCCGGCGGGCCATCAAGCCCGACGGCGTGTGGCTGCTGGTCGACATCAAGGCGCTCGACACGTTCGAGGAGAACATCCGCAAGAACCCGATGGCCTCGCTGATGTACGGCATCAGCGTGCTCTCGTGCATGTCGTCGGCACTCAGCGAGCCCGATGGCGAGGGGCTGGGAACGCTCGGCTTGTCGGAGAACACGGCTCGCTCGATGGCCGAGGCGGCCGGCTTCACCCGCTTCCGCAAGCTGGCGGTCGAGCACAGCGTGAACGCGTTCTACGAAGTGCGCCCGTAGCGCCCGCCGAGTCGTTCGGGGCGAACGTCAGCCGCGGTTGATGATCTCGATGCGCCGTTCGGCGAACAGCCAACTGGTGCCCACGCGCACGTAGCGGTCGTGGTACACCCCGACCACGGTGCCGGGGCCGTCCTTCTTCGACTGGTACGACTCGTGGATGGTCACCCGACCGGTGCCGGTGCCCGCGGCTTCGTCGATCTCGAACACGGCGTTTGGCGCGGTCTGCACCAGCCACGCCATGGTGCTCATCAGCTTGCGGAACGCGGCGACGATGGCCTCGCGTCCGTTGAACGGCTTGTTGAGCAGCCACGTGGAGTCGACCGCCCAGCACTGCCCGAACGCGTCGGCGTCGTTGCGGATGACGGCGTCGCAGTAACGCGACACGAGGTGGCGCAGCGCGGTGTCGGTGGCCGGCGACGCGGGGCCGGCGACCTCGCCGATGGCAACGCCCTCGCGCAGGGCCTGCGGTTCGAGCCCGACCTCCCATGCGGCCAGCGTGCGCACGTGGTCGATGAACTGGTCGCGGGTGAGGGTGCCGTCGTGTGCCGCGAACTGCACGGCGAGCCCGTCGACGACTGCGGTGAGCCGGAGCGCGGCTGCAGCCGGATCCGCGCACACGAACTCGCCGTTCTCCACGCCGGTGCGGATGACGCGCTCGGCGAGTGCGGCCGATTGCTCGTCGAGCTCCTGGCTGATCTTGCGCATCATCGGGTTGCGCAACGCCTCGCCCCAGCCGTCGATCCACAGCATCCACTCGACGTCGCCGCTGCCTTCGGGCACGTAGTTCTGGATGACGCGGTCGAGCTGGGTGACCGAGTTGGGCGCGGCTTCGATCTCGGCTTCCATCTCCGCGACGTCCTTGCGGGCGTAGTGCGCGAATGCCTCGGCGAGCAGTTGCTCCTTCGAGTCGAAGTGGTAGTGGATGAGACTGCTCGACACGCCCAGGCGCTTGGCGACATCGGCGATGCGAGTGGCAGCGAAGCCGCGCTCGATGACGACTTCGCACGTGACTTCGAGGATCTCGGTACGGCGCTCTTCGACGGTGGGCTTCTTCACTTCCGCGCACGATACCGGGCGGACCACGCGGTGGACGCGATGATTCGTGCATGGATCTCGACGACGTCACGGCACGAGGCGCGCAGCTCAGTCCGTGGACCCACATGGCAACCTTCGGCGAACGTTGGCAGGCCTGATGGCCCGACTATCGTCCCTCTCACGATCCGTCGCCGGCAAGCGGGTCATCGTCACCGGCGCCGCGTCGGGCATGGGCCGCGCCACGGCGCACCTGTTCGCCGACGAGGGTGCCCGCGTCGCCGTCGTCGACATCGGTGCCGAAGGCGTGGTTGCGGTGGTCGACGAGATCCGCACCACGCACGGCGCCGACGCCGCGTTCGGCTTCGTCACCGACGTCGGGTCGCACGATGCACTGAAGGAGATGGTGGCGGGTGTCATCGACACGCTCGGCGGCATCGACGTGCTCATCAACAACGCGGGCATCTCGCTCATCAACTCGGCCTTCCAGGAGGAGGCCGAGTACGAGACCAACTGGGCGCGCACGCTCGACGTCAACCTCACCGCCCACTCGCGGCTGGTCCGTCTGTGCCTGCCGTTCCTACGCGCCGCGCCGGGCGGCGGTCGAGTGGTCAACATCGCCAGCACCGAGGCCATCGTCACAACCGCCGGCCTGGCGGCGTACGCGGCCACCAAGGCCGGCGTCGTCGGCCTCACCAAGAGCCTTGCCGTCGAGCTCGGTCGCGTCGGACTCACCGTCAACTGCATCTGCCCGGGCCCCATCAACACGGGCATGACCGCCGGCATCGCCGACGAGTCGAAGGAGACCTACGCCCGCCGGCGGGTGCCCCTGCGCCGCTACGGCGAGCCCGAGGAGGTGGCGCACATGACCGTCAGCCTGTGCATGCCGGCGAGCAGCTTCGTCAACGGTGCCATCATCCCCGTCGACGGCGGCATGACCATCCGCCACACCTGACGGCTTCTGGACAGGATTCGTCCCAGTCGCGCACCTGGACCGGAATCGTCTCGGACTCCGAGACGATTCCTGTCCAGATGTGGCGTTCGAGCGGGTCCTACACTCGCGGCGTGGATGTGAACGGTCTACGTCAGGTTGCTCAGCACGTCGACGATCTCGATCGTGCGGTCGCGTTCTACCGCGACGTGCTGCAGTTGGAGCTGATCGCTCGTTTCGATCCGCCCGGCCTGGCGTTCTTCCGGCTCGGCTCCACCCGACTCCTGCTGGAGTCCGGTGCGTCGTCCGCAATGCTGTACCTCGCTGTCGACGACGTTGCCGTGACCACCGAGCGGCTGCGTGCCGCGGGCGTGACGATCGAATCCGAACCGCACGTCATCTTCGTCGACGCAGACGGCCGGTTCGGCCCGGCGGGTGAGGCCGAGGAGATGTCGTTCTTCCGCGACTCCGAAGGCAACCTCGTCGCCCTGTCGGCCCGCTGCGACGCGGAGTAGCCGCGAGCCCGGCGCTGCTGGGCACGTTCTGTGGTCTCCTCACCTGTGCGTGTCCTCGCTGCCGTGGCGGTGTGCGGCTTCCACTGCCCGAGCCGCGTCGGGTCGAGGCGACCGGCGGCGGTTCGGGCGCCGCACCGGAGGTGCCACCTGCTTCTCTCGGGCCGGTGACCACTTTGGTTGCGCGCAGGCGCAGCCAAAGTTGTCACTCTTCAAGTGCGTGTTGCTGCCAGCAACCAGTCGACCGACCACACCGCCAACAACGAGCCCGTCATCGGAGTGCCAGCCGACCGTCCGAGTGGCAGCAGCACCCCCGTCGGGACGCTCGCACTCGGATGGACCGCAACCGACGGCGCACCGCCACCGGGGCGACGACCCACACCAACGTGAGGAGAACCACTTTCCCGGCGCCAGGTGCAGCAGAAGTTGTCGCTGAGCTGACAGAAGTGTGCAGCTCCCTTCGGCGGCGCGCACGCGTGCGCGTCAGGCGCCGAGCGTGACGGCGGCGTGGACTGCGCCGGCGCGTGGGGTGGCGGCGGTCAACTGCACGACGCTGCCGGGTGGGCCGACGACCACCCATTCGGCCTTGGCGCGGTCGCTGGTGAGGTCGTTGAGACCGGCGAACATGCCGATGCTGGTGGTGCGACCGATGCGGCCGGCGAGGTGGCCCATCTTCACCACGGTGGAGCCGGCCGCGAGCGTCACCCCGTCGGGCAGCGCGATGGTGGCTTCCACCTCCTGCGCGACCTTGCGTTCGATGGCCTTCGACGTGACGTTGGTGGGCAGCCACCCCGCGTTCTCGACGACCAGGCGCACGCGCCAGCTGCCGTCGCCGAGCGCGACGACCTCGGTGGAGTGCAGGCGCAGCTCCGGCGCGATGAGTGCGTGGAACACCATCGCCTCGGTGTGCGGCGCGATCTCGGCCTCCAGCAACGCGGGCGGGGGATTGCGGAACACGGCTGCGTTGTTCCACCCACCCAACTCGACCGCGCCGAGCTGCGGGTGGTCGAACGAGTACCAGTCGACGTAGCCGTCCGGGGCGTTCTCCTCCACCCATGCGAGCAGCTGCAGTTCCTCGTCGAGCGGGTGGTCGATGTACCAGTCGATCGGGTGCGCATCGTCGAGGCCGGCGGCGCGCAGCGGGCTCCAGAACTCGGTGGTCCACGAGATCAGCCCGAGCTGGTCGTAGGCCCACCCGCTACCGGTGCCGGTGATGACGTCCTTCGGGTCGTACCGGAAGCCGTGGTACACGCTGATGCTGGGGTAGCCGGTGATGGCGGTCATCTTGTCGCCGAGCGCCTTGTACATGCGCAGGTCGGGTGTGGGCATCGCGTCGTCGGACTGGTTGTCGTACGGCCGCAGGTGCACTCCCGACCACGTGTGGTACGCGAGGTACGAAGTGATGTTCGGCCGGTCGACCACTGCCTGCACGACCGCGCGCACTTCCGGCTCGCTGGTGGGGAAGTCGCCGGAGCCGAACACGCTCGGTTGGGCAGGGTGGCGCCGCCAGTCGACCGGGAAGTTGCGGTTCGAATCGAGGCCCGCCAGCAGCGGCGCCTGCGGCACGAGCACGCCGTCGTACTGCTCGACGGTGCCCTCGCGCAGCAGCCGGTAGTACGGGCCAGGCCCGTCCTCGTCGGGCGCACGCGACACCAGCAGACGCGGGTGTGAGGCGAGCGGCTTCCACGACCCGTTGGGATCCTCCACGCGCATCTGCAGCAGTCGTCCGTCGTGGTCGATGTCGTCGCTCACGAAGCCCGGCTGTTGCTCCGTGCGCGGCCACGGCCGCACGGTGGAACGCACGATCTGCGGCAGCTCCGCGAGGGCCAGCTCGGCCCCATCGGGGTTCACGCGCGGCACGACGTAGAACGTGCGCCGGTCGACTGCGCGGGTGACCTTCTCGTCGGAGCCGTAGCGGGTGACGAGCGAGTGGAGGAGGTGCAGGCACGCGGTCGCGGCGGTGAGCTCGGACGCGTGGATGTTGCCGTCGATCCACAGCGCGGGCTTCTGGTCGTGCGAGCCGGTGGCCGGATTGGTGACCGTCGCCAGCCACAGTTCGCGGCCTTCGTACGAGTGTCCGATGGTCGACAGCTCGAGCTGGCCGTTGCTCTCCGCGGCCAGCGCGTGCAGCCACTCGGTCAACTCCTCGAAGCGAGGAAAGCGGTCGAATCGAATGTCTGCCGACGTCGTCATGACGTCGATCTTCGCACTGTTGTGCTCCGCCGGTCGATCGTGAACACTGGTGACATGGGCATATACCGCTCGCGAGTCCTGCCGCACATCATGAACGCGGCGATGAAGTCGAAGGCGAACGAGGAGATCCGCGCGCGCGTCTGCTCCGATCTGGAGGGCTCGGTCGTCGAGATCGGTTTCGGCTCCGGCCTCAACGTGCCGTACTACCCGGCAGCGGTCCACACCGTTCACGCGGTCGAGCCGGCGACGCGATCGTTCGAGATCGCGGCCGAGCGCGTGGAGGCGAGCCATGTCGAGGTGCACCACACGGGCCTCACCGGCGAACGACTCGACCTACCGGCGGGCACCGCTGACGCAGTGCTGTCGACCTGGACCCTCTGCACCATCCCCGACATCGTCGCCGCGCTGGCGGAGATCCGCCGCGTGCTCAAGCCGGGCGGATTGCTCCACTTCGTCGAGCACGGCATCGCGCCCGACTCGAAGACCATTCGCCGTCAGCGCCGCATCGAACCGATCAGCAAGCCGATCTTCGGCGGCTGCCACCTCACTCGCGACATCCCCGCGCTCCTCACCGACAACGGCTTCGCCATCCACACCATCGCCGCCTTCCAGCACGCCAAGGAACCGCGGCCGTTCGGCTGGACCTTCGAGGGTCGCGCCTGCGTGGCGTGAGAGAGGACGACATGGAACGCGACGACTTCGAACGACTGCTCGTCGAGCACACCGACGCCTGGAACAGCCACGACATCGATCGGTTGATGCGGCTGTTCGCCGACGACTGCGAGTTCGATGCGTCCGGTGGCCCCGAGGCGTGCGGTCGACGGTTCGAGGGTCGCGACGACGTCCGTGCAGCTTTCGCCGACGTGTTCGACTCGATGCCCGACGCCCATTGGGGCGACGGTCGACATGCGGTGATCACCGATGACTACGGCGTCTCCGAGTGGCGGCTCACCGGCACCCTGCGCGACGGCGGTCGCATCGATGTGTTCGGCTGCGACTTCCTCACCGTGCGCGACGGTCTCATCGTGCGCAAGAACTCGTTCCGCAAGCAGCGACCGCCGCGCACCGGATAGGAGCGCGTGCGGGTCACGGCGCGTAGCCGTCGAGGATGCCGGTGAGGCCGCTGCTGTGCGGCCCGAGTGCCAGCTGCTCGAGGATACCCATGCCGTGCTCGACGGTGCCGTCCGCCTTGGTGAGCGTGGCGTCGCACAGTGCCTGCACGTGCACGTGCTCGCGGGCGAGGGGAGTGGCGACCGGCAGCTCCAGTCGCTCGCCGCCGGTGACGGCCTCACCCTTCCAGAAGCCGTGCCCGAACTCGGGGTGGCCGTAGCCGATGCCGCGCATCTGGAACTCGTAGCGCGGCACCAGGCGCACGGTGTGCACCGACCCGTCCCAGTCGATGAGGTCGTACTCGAACGAGTCGGCGAAGCGGGTGCCCGGCCGCCACTCGACGCGCCAGTCGACGGTTCGCATCATCGTCGCGTCCTGGCCGACGGGCGCGAGCGCGCCGGTCTCGTGCCAGCGGCGACCGTCGCCATACTCGTTCACGTCGAAGTGCGTGGAGCACGACGGGAAGTTGACCGGCGCCCACAGCCAGAAGAACTGCGGCTGCATCACCGGGGCACCCGTGGGGGAGGGCTCGCCGATCGGGCGGATGCCCCACGAGCGGTCGCGAGAGCCCCACACGTTCTCCGACGAGACCTCGTGGCGCACCCCGTCGACTTCCAGCCAGCCCATCCACGCACCGAACTGGGTGAGCCGGGTGTAGTCGAAGAACGTGCGGTTGCCGGCGCGTTGGAAGAAGTGCGCCTCCTCGATCGCCGACGACCGGCCCTGGAACGTCAGCTCGGCGCGCAGCCCTTGGTCCGGCGAATCGACCGTGACGCGCAGCACCTGCAGCGGCTCGAGCACCTCGACCACGATGGGGCCGAGCGCCGTGGCGTCGCGGCGATCGATCGGCGCGCGCTGACTGCGGAACACGCTGTGCTGCACGCCGTCCTTCACCACGCAGAACGCCGCGTCGGCAACGTGCCGGTTCGGGTACAACCCCATGGCCGTACCGAAGTACGGCTCGCCGTCGAGC
>JAUXQB010000009.1 GCA_030685215.1 Actinomycetota bacterium | reverse complement strand
CCGGGTTCAACACTGACGGCGACGAAGATGCCCGCGGCGGCGACCACGACACTCAGCGCGATGCCGAGGTTGAAGATCACCTCGCTCGGTCGCATCGTTCGGTCGAGAGTCGCTTGCGTCAGTTCACTCATGCGCGAAATGTAGTACCCGGTCGCCGCCGCACGGTCGGGCCGTTCGGCGTGGCTGCCCTTCACCACCCACCTGGATGCCCGAACCAGACGGCGTCGTCCAGTGAGCAGGTCGGCACTCCGGGCTGGCACGCCCGACCATACGGTTCAGCTGAACCGCCCACGTCGGCATCTACGCGCTGGCTCGGACGACGAGCTCACACCCGGCCGTGATGTCCACTTGGAGAAGCGAGCGTTCCAGCTCCTCGACGTCGAACTCCTGCACGACCTGGGGTCCGTCGGCCACCTGGTACGCGAGAAAGTACCGCGTCGGTTCGTAGGCCGCGTTCGCAATCAGGTCAATCATCCGCCGCTCGCTTGGGAGCACAGTGACCGGGTCATCGGTCAGTCTGCTGCGCGCCTGAAGCTCGCTGTCTCCCGCTGTCGCATACACGGGTGACGGGCATCGGTTCGTGAGATCGACGGCAATGCTCCAAGCGCCAATCTCGCCGACTGTGCTCGCCGAACAGGCCCGGACGGCGAGCACGATGAACGCCACGACGCACACGAGCAGCACGGCTGCGACTGTTCGCACGAGCGACGCCTTCGACAACCGGCGGCGCGGCCGGTCGTACAAACCCTGATCGATGTCGCCGGCCACGCCGCATGGTGCCCGAAGCGTGCGGTGTTGTCCAGCGAGCAGCGCGCCAAAGAGGTGCGGTCGCCTCACTCGACGAACAGGTCCGCGGCGTGTTGCTCGATGAACGGTTGGAGGTCCCACCACACCTCCGACAGGGCGTGTTCGAGCTGTTCCCACTCCGAGCTCTCTTCACGAGCATGATGTTCAACGGCTCGTCGAAGGAGTCGCTCAGCCTCGGTGGATCCAGCCAACGCCGATCCCTTCGCCGCGATGAGCAAGACCTCTGCTCCGAGAACATCGACCGCCTCGCGGAGACCGCAGACCGGCAGCCAGGAACGGACCTGGCCCAGGGCGAGCAACGATCGCTGAGCTTCGTTCATCTCCCGCAGCAGCGACGCCAACGACAACACCCCATGGTCGCCGACGAAGCCAGCCAATGTGTGAGCGACGGACCAGCCGTTGCTGTCGGCAATCGAGGGATCAAGGTCCGCGCGGCTCAGCAGGAACGGCGCATCCTGATCGTCCACGGGCACACGATACGCCGGAGCCTGCAGCACGCCGAGCGTCAGATGTGCTACCAACCGAGTGTGCCCTCAGAGAGGGCCGCATGAAGCTCCGTGGCTCTCTCGCGTGCACTCGCTTCGTCGGAGCGCGACTCGCGCAGCAGCGGTCGTGCCCGATCGTGTGGCCGTTGACCTTCGCCCGCCCAGGGGCTCACCTCAATTCGCTTCTTGGTCGATCGACGCACGACATACCAGGCTCGCAGGCCCAGCCGATACAGGGCATAGAGCGAGCCGAAAACGAGCACCCCCGCGTGTCCGGACAGCAGCCACGGCGGCCAGGGCTGATGACCATCGTCCGCAACGATTCGTACTTCGTACCAGCGGCCATCGGGCGATCGAACCGTCACAGTCGACGAGTTCTGGAAGTTGACCGGCATCGAGACAGCTTCGCAGGATCGTCGCAGAGACGGCGCAGATCAGAACGTCTGGGCGCCTACGTGTCGGTTTGTTCGGACCTCGAGGTGGGCGAGTTCGGCCTCGTGTTCGTGAATCGCGCACGCTGCGTGGAGCACGCTTGTGCGGATCGATCCCGATAATCACTGACATGACAGTTCCCCTTTCCGGGGTTGACGGGAACCGCGGTGGGCACTCCTGGTTGAAGATCATCCTGCGCGCCTCTTTCGAGCCACACCACGGTCGATTCACCCGGCAGCCGGCACCTCGTTCGGAAGCCAACCCGCAGGCGGCAGGCAGGTCCGCGCCAGCGCGGCATTGATCAGGCGGTTCAGCTGAACCGCTCAGAACGGCACTTCCGAGCGGAAGTCGAGACGTCGTGTGCGCTGTGACCCGCCCAGCGAGACAGAGCGCACACGACGTACGGCGGTCCCGAGGTAGCGCCCTATTGCCCGAACTGCACGCCGGTGTCCAGCGAGTAGAGCGGCAGCTATGCACGCAGAGAGACGGCTCTCCAGTCGTTCACACGCAGCCGCCATCGCGCAGTCCCCATGTGTCCGAAGCGCCCCTTCGCCAACGGGGTCACGTCCGCGACTACGTCGAACCTCAGACCGCGGTGGTTACGCCACTCATTCGGTGGAGGGACAGGGACACCGGCTGCTGCGAACACATCGGCAGGGCCTCCATCGTCGGACTCAAGGAGGCATCGCACGTCGTGCGGGAACGGCCGCATCATCCAGAGCCGAAGGGTAGCCACTTCCCAGTTCGCGAAGTACGTACCCCTCACCCTCACTGGCGCCTCAACTTCAAGACGACTCAACACGGGGCCACGCTGCCCCAACCAGGGCGACATGTCCAGCGCGCATACCGGCAGTTACGCGTCGACGACAATCAAGTCGCCTGTGTGCGGAAAGAGCCGGGTGGTTGACCCGGCGAGTTCTAGGTCGTATGCGCGTCTGGCCGACGCGGAGGTGACGTCGAACGTCATCGAGCGAGCAAAGTCACCACATTCGACAGCGCTGCCACTCCCATCGACCGCAACATCGAGGTACCGCAGTGAGATCACCTGATCGGGTTGCGCATCGCTGCTGAGGATGTAGATGAGCCTTCCTGCTTTCTCCGACCCAGCCGAGCCTGTGAGGTCATCAATGCTGGCCGCGTACCAGATCAGGTGACCGTCGCTGTCGATCGCATACGGCGGATCGATCCCTTCGACCACGTCCGCGCTGATGTCCGATGCTGCCAGCGCGCTAGCGAGGTCGTCAGCCTCACACTCCGCGGGAGTGGGTGTCGCCGTTGTCGTGCTCTCGGCTGCATCGTCTGAGCTGCACGCTCCAAGCCCCACCGCGAACCCAATCAGCAGCCCGGTAAGAAGGTGACTGGACACGAGTACCTTCCGCCGCACGGAGCGCATAGTGCCCGAAGCGAGCGGCGTTGTCCAGCATGCCGACCGGCAGATAGGCGCTACGCGGTCCGAACGTGAAAGGCGTCGAGCGCATCGGCGGGGATGCCGAGTGTTCCGTCTTCGAGCTTCACTCGCGGCAACCGCCGCTCATACATGGCCTGTACGACGACACGGGTAGCGACGCCGAGCCGTTGTGCGGCTTCGGCGGGGAGCAGCACTTCTTGCTCGGTCATTGCACGCCTCCTTCGTCGAAGCCCAACTTACCGTGGAGCATGCGGATGACGGTCGCAAGCTCGTCCTGCAGTCCGGGAGCAGCTCCACGTTCTCGTAGGGCCAGGCGAGCGTCCTCGATCGCTTCCAACACTCGAAAGGCGTCGTCCAGTGACGGCGCAACACCGCGAGCAACCTGGTCGTCGAATGGATCTCCATCGCTCATGCGGTCAGCATGAAGGGAGGGTGTGACGGAGTATGCAGGTAGCGCCGAATGCCAGCTCTGAGCGCTGCGCACAAGTGACGTTCGAGCAACGAGAAGGGACGAGCAGACGCGTCGATCGAGGTCCCACGGCGCTCAACGGCAGCGCGAACGAACACGACAACGGCGTCGAGCGCGTGGGGCCAAACGTCATCGACTGACCACCATCGGGTGTCCTCTAGCTCGGCAGCGACGCGCGACGCGACCGAACGCTCGCATCGCCGTGCACCACTCGGATCAGCGGTGGGGATCGCGGCCGTTCCAGGCGACGAGGCGGTCGATGGCGGGCGCGTCAGCTGAGACGGGGACGGCCTCGGCGAACGGGACATTGACGACATCGAGGCCCATCGCGGCCGAGATCTGCTCGAAGAGCGCTCGGCGGTTCTCCGCAGGCAGGATCCGGCGCGCCTCCAGCGCTGCGGTGACGACTGTGTCGTCCCAGTCGACCCGTTGACCGGTTGCGACCGCGAGGTCCCACGTGTGGACGGTCAGTTCGGAGAAGTACGAACTCAGCACGTCGGCGCCCGTGCCCTGGATCCAGGGCAGCGCCATGGGTCGTTCGAGCACGGTGTCGTCGCGCCACGCATCGGCGGCGTGCGCGCCCGCCAGTTCCCACGTGGCGAGCCAGTTGTCGTCGGAGGCTTGTGTCTCGATCACGGAGAAGGGATCTTCGCCGTTGGCGAGCGCGGCGATGCGGCCGAGTACGCCGACGAGGTGGCCGAGCATCGCTCGCACGTTCATGTCGGGGCACGGCGTCGGGGCAGCAAGCTGGTCGGGCCCGACGCCGGCAATGACGGTGCCAGCCGTGGCGATGGCACGGTCGAGGATGGGCCGAGGGTCGATGACGCGGTTCGTGGTGGAGGTGGTGGAGGTGGTGGAAGTGGACATGCCACCATCGTGCGCCTCAAACCGGTCAGATCATGACCGGTTTGAATTTGAGTC
Organism: Actinomycetota bacterium; assembly: GCA_030685215.1. Lineage (GTDB taxonomy): Bacteria > Actinomycetota > Acidimicrobiia > Acidimicrobiales > Ilumatobacteraceae > UBA668. The sequence continues at coordinate 16,086 of JAUXQB010000009.1, read as the reverse complement.
GGCGTTTCAGCCGTCGAGGCCCAGCGCCACCGGCACGTCCTCGTAGTCGACGGTCCACAGGCGCGCGGCGTAGGTGGAGTTGACGGCACTGCAGCGCCACCCGAGCAAGCGCTGCGCGACCGCGGGTAGGCGCGCGACCTCGGGCCACGACGTGCCGAGCGGGCCGGCTTCTTCCGGCGTCAGCCAGCCCAGCACGTATGACAGGTGGAGGCCGTGCCGCCACTGGTCGGTGGTTTCGTTGGCGCCCGCCCCGTGCAGCACGCGGCCGGTGTAGATCATGCCGCTGCCGGCCGGCATGACCGCCTGGCAGATCTCGTCCGGCTCGGGCCGGCGGCGGTAGTCGTCCCACAGATGGCTGCCCGGCACCACACGTGTGGCCCCCAGCTCGCTGGTGAAGTCGGAGATGGCGAACATGCAGCTGAGCGTCACTTCGTAGCCGTCGACCGCGCACATCGTCGGCCAGTTCTCCGCGTCGCGATGGATCCACTGCGCCTTCTCGCCCGGCCCGACGATCATCATCTGCCCGGTGTTCATCCAGTAGTCGCTGGCGTTCGGCAGCAACACCCGGTCGGTGACGTCGAGGTACAGCGGGTCGGTGAGGATGTCGACGAACGCCGGACTGCGATGCGCGAGCCGGGTGAAGCGCTTCGTGTTCGCACCCCAGAACCGCTGCACGACGGGGCTCTCGGCCAATGATCCGGCACGGTGATCGGCGGCGAACGTGTGGATGTCGTCGCGGAAGCGTCGAAGCGTGTCGGTGGAGAGGAAGTCGCGAACGATGACCGCACCATCGGCGGCCAGCACCTCGGTGATGGCGTCGACCCCGTCGGATCTGCCGACCTGTTGCAATTGCACCATCAGTTGAAGCTCCCGGTGGCGAACAGGTCAGAGGACCGGTCGCCCAGATCTTCCACCAGTGCCGCGAAACGCTCCACGTTGCGCACGTACTGCTCGCCGTCGACCTCGTGGTGCGCGACGCTGAGCGTCCACGACTCGCTCTTGCCCCACGGCGGCAGGAACACGCCACCGTTGAACTGCACCAGGAAGTGCAGATGGCTGAGCGCCGTGGAGATGCCGAGGAACTCGCGGTAGTTGGTGGCCGGTTCGGGATGGAAGACCACCGAACCCTTGAAGCCGAACACCGCGCCGTACGACGGGTGCCCGTAGGCGGCGAGCGCGGCTTGCGAACCGGCGAGCATGCGTGCGCCGAGCGCCTCGGCGGTGGCGTAGGTGTCGGGCGTCAGCACCTCCTCCAGCGTGGCGCGAGCAGCAGCCATGGTGAGCGGGTTGCCGTTGAACGTGCCGATCTGGTCGTAGACGCCGTCGGTGATGGCCGACATGACCTCCTCGGTACCGCCGATGGCACCGCACGGCAGCCCGCCGCCGAGCGCCTTCGCCAGGCAGACGATGTCGGGCGTGACGCCGAACAGGCGGGTGGCGCCACCCCAGTCGACCACGAGACCGGTCTTCACTTCGTCGAACGCGAGCAGCACGCCATACCGGCGAGTGAGCTCGCGCACGCCGTCGAGGTAGCCGGGTTGCGGCGGGATGATGCCTGCGTTCATCATCATCGGCTCGACGATCATGCCCGCGATCTGCCCGCGGTGCGCCTCGAGCACGCGCTCCAATGCCGGCAGATCGTTGAACGGCACGATGCGCAGTAGATCGGCCATCTCCTGCATGATGCCCGGCCCTGGCACGCGGTGCGGTTCGTGCAGCGGTCCGAGCTGGTCGGTGGAGCGGAAGATCGAGACCATCGCCGAATCGTGGTGCCCGTGGTACGTGCCTTCGATCTTCACCACCAGCGAGCGGCCGGTGATGGCGCGCATGAGGTGGAACGCATCCATCGTGACTTCGGTGCCGGAGTTGCCGAACCGCCACTTCGGCAACCCGAAGCGAGCGGCGAGTGCCTCGGCCACGAAGATGGAGTCTTCCGTGGGTTGCGCGAAGTGGGTGCCCTTGGCCACACGGTCCTGCACGGCACGCACCACCGCCGGGTTCGCGTGGCCTACCACGTTGACGCCGTATCCACCGTGCATGTCGGCGTAGCGGGTGCCGTCGGCGTCCCACACGTACGCGCCTTCACCGCGGTCGACCCACACCGGCAGCGGGCGCGAGCTGGCCCAACTGGAGCAGACACCGCCGGGCATCGACCGCTGAGCACGTTCCCACAGCTCGGCGGTCCTTGGCATGCGCTGGAGGAAGACCTCTTCCTCACGGCGGATGAGATCGTCGAGGGACACTTCGTTTCCGAACCCCATGTAGGTCACCCTAGCTCACATTGTTGATCGGTCGTTCAGGCTTCGTTCGCGGATGGGCTACGGTTTCCGCAGGGGAAACAGGAGCACCGACATGCCGAACGACACCCGCACACTCACCCGAGCCGACTACCTCTCCGACGAGATCTACGAGCTGGAGCGAACCCGCATCTTCCACGGCGGCTGGATGCTCGCAGCACGAGCAGATCGGCTGCAGCCGGGCAACCGCACCGTGGTGGAACTGGCCGGCGAGAGCGTGCTGCTCACACGCGACCTCGACGGCCAGCTGCACGCATTGGCCAACGTGTGCCGCCACCGCGGCGCACGCCTGTGCGACCAGCACACCGACACCGGGCAGGGTTCACTGATGTGCCCCTACCACGCATGGACCTATGCGCTCGACGGTCGCCTCATCGCCACCCCCCACCTCGACAACGACGACATCGACAAAGCCGCGTTCCCGCTGTGGGCGTATCACGTCCGCGAGTGGCAGGGCTTCGTGTTCGTCAGCCTGGCCAAGCAGCCTCCCGACTTCGAGGCGTGGATGACGCTGCACTGCTCCGAGCTCGTCGCGCTGGAGCGGTTCGGCTTCGGCGGCCTCGTGGTGGCGGTCACCACCACGTGCGACATCGAGGCCAACTGGAAGATCATCGTCGAGAACTACCAGGAGTGCCTGCACTGCACCCGAGTGCACCCGGAACTGGTGGAACTGGTGCCGGTGTACCGCACCGGCTGGGTCACCGATCACGCTCGCGCCGACGGCGGGGTCACGCTCTCCCACGGGTACAGCATGGCGGCCACCGACACCTCGCTGCCCATCCTTCCGGGCATCGGCGGCATCGATGCGCAGAGCTACTTCGGCGGCACCATCTTCCCCAACGGCTTCATCGACGTCACCGGCACCAGCGCCATCGTCAGCACGCTGTTCCCGAAGGGACCGACCCGCACCACCATGACCATGGAGTTCATGTTCGCTCCCGAGACGATCGCGGCCCCGGGCTTCGACCCCACTCCGGTGGTGGAGTTCAACGAGCTCGTCGCCGCGCAGGACAACATGGTGTGCGAGCGAGTGCAGCAGGGTGTGTCGTCGCTGGCCTTCACACACGGTGTGCTCAGCCCGAAGGACGACCTGGTCATCAACTTCGTGCAGCACTACCTGGCCACCCGCGGCCCCGTCGTATAGCGCTCAGTCGGCCAGCACGCGCAGTGCGTCGGGCGGCAGATCCACACCCACCTCGCCACCCTCCACCGCCGCCAGCGGCGACCCGTCGTTGGGCACCACTGCTTGCAGCACGTGCTCGCCGGAACGGAGGTGCACGTGGGTGGCGGCGCCGGCGAACACGACGTGCTCCACCGAGCACCGCAGCTGCCCGCTGTCGGGTGGCACCAGCTGCATGCGCTCGGGGCGGACCAGCACCGTGCACGCGCCGGTGGTGCTGCCGGTGGCGGCGGCGATGCGAGCGCCGAGCAGATCGACGCCACCGACATCGGCGGTGGCCGGCAGCAGGTTCGCGAGGCCGAGGAAGTCGGCCACGTACTTGTTGGCCGGCTCGTCGTAGACGTCGCGCGGCGCGCCGACCTGTTCGACCCTGCCCGTGTTCATCACTGCCAACCGGTCGCTCATCGTGAGCGCTTCCTCCTGGTCGTGCGTGACGTACACGAACGTGATGCCCACCTCGCGGTGCAACGCCCGCAGCTCCACCTGCAGCACGCGCCGCAGCTTGGCGTCGAGCGCGCCGAGCGGCTCGTCGAGCAGCAGCACCTTCGGGCGGAGCACCAGTGATCGCGCCAACGCGACGCGCTGCTGCTGGCCACCGGACAACTGGTGCGGCTTGCGCGCCTCGTAGCCGTTGAGGCGCACCAGTTCCAGCGCCTCACCCACCCGACGCGCGGTCTCCGCCTTGGTGCCGGGCTGGAAGCGCAGCCCGAACGCCACGTTGTCGGCGACGGTCTTGTGCGGGAACAGCGCATAGCTCTGGAAGACAGTGTTGACCGGCCGCCGCTCGGGCGGCACACCGCGCATGTCGACGCCGTCGATGCGCACGGCGCCATGCTCGATCTCCTCGAAGCCGCCGATGAGGCGCAGCGTCGTGGTCTTGCCACAGCCCGACGGACCCAGGAGGGAGAAGAACTCACCCGGCTCGATGACGAGGTCGATGGCGTCGAGCACGTGCTGTGAGCCGTACCACTTCGACAACGCCTGCAGCTCGATGCGCCCACCACCGTTCACTGGCTGCTCCCCCATCCGCGATCTCCCGACGTGCCGAGGCTGACTCACTGTTCAGGAAACGTTAGCCGACGACCGCCGGCGGCCGGGCCCGCCCTCGTCGCACGAGCACCCATGAGCGTGGCAGCAGTGCGGACCTGTAGGTTCTGGCTCATGGAGAGCCACGACATCGAGTACTTCATCGACGACGTCCGGTATGTCGGGCACATGGCGGTCCCCTCCGGCACCGACCCGCGACCGGCAGTCCTGGTGTGCCACGAAGGCCCCGGCCTGTCGGATCATGCGCGCTCACGAGCGCGCCGATTGGCCGACGAGCTCGGCTACCTCGCCTTCGCACTCGACTACCACGGCGGTGGCACGCAACTGCCCGCCGAAGAGATGTGGCCGAAGCTGAGCCTCCTCATCGGCGACCAGCAGCTCACCCGTCAGCGCGCGCGGGCCGGGCTCGATCAGCTGCTCGCGCACCCACGGGCCGACCCGTCCCGCGTGGGCGCGATGGGCTTCTGCTTCGGCGGCACCATGTCGCTCGAGCTCGGCCGCGGTGGCGCGCCCGTGCACGCCATCGTCGGCTTCCACAGCGGGCTCGCGAGTGCACGCCCCGCCGACGCCGCCAACATCACCGGCAAGGTGCTGGTGTGCATCGGCACCGGCGACCCACTCATCCCGCCCGAGCAGCGAACGGCGTTCGAGGCCGAGATGACCGACGCGGGTGTCGACTGGCAGATGATCCTCTACGGGGGCGCCGCGCACAGCTTCACCAACGAACTGGCCGACGGCAGTCGCCCCGGCATCCAGTACCACGAGCCCAGTGATCGCCGATCGTGGATCGCGATGGCGAACTTCTTCGGAGAGGTGTTCGGGTCATGAACGAAGGCGCCTGGCAACCCGACCCCACGCATCGCCATCAGCTGCGCTGGTGGGACGGCGCCGGCTGGACCGACCACGTCAGCGACAACGGCGTCGCCGGCATCGACCCTCCCGGGTTCATCGCATCGGCCGCTGCCACTGCCATCACTCCCGCCCCTCCGGCGTCGCCGTGGGGTGCACCTGCGGTGGGCGCCCCGCCGCCCGCCACCGCTCACGCCTCCCCTGCCGACGCGCTGCGCGAGCAGGGTGTCATCCTCACCGAGTCGGCGCCTCCGCCGTCGAAGCCGTCGCGTCGGGGTCTCATCGCCGGGGCAGCGGTTGCCGTGGTCGCCGTCGTCGTCGGCGCACTCCTCTTCCTCGGCGGTGGCGACGACGACGAGCGCACTCTGGGCGACGACATCGACACCACGCTCAGCCAGTCCGTCACCACGTCAGCCACCTCGCCCGCGACCACCGACGTCACCGGCACCGAGTCCACCGTCGCCGCCACCGACCCGACCACGGAACCCACGACGCCGGAGACCACCGACGCGCCCAGCACCACCATCATCTCGGCCGACGACACGGCGGCGCTGCTCGCCGCGCTGCCCACGGCCGACGACGTGCCCGCGTCGTGGACGCTGTCGGGCGAACCCGACACGGCGCCCGAGGTGCAGTCCGGCCCCGGCGCGGGCTATTGCGGCGGCAGCAACGCCATCAGCCGCGCGCTCCACTTCGAGAGCAGCGCACAGGTGGGCGGCGGGTACTTCGACATCGCCGGCGGCGGCTCGTTCACCGTCGACGCCTACCTGTTCCCCGACGACGACCTCGCCTCGAAGTTCCTGTCCGCCAGCGGCGGCCAGGCCAACGACTGCGACGGCCCCACCACGTACACGCGGCCGGAGTCCGAGTTCGACATGTTCGCGCCGGGCAGCGGCGACGCGGCCGTGTGGTCGCTCGCGGAAACCTCGTCGGCAGGGTTCGCACCGAGCACCGACGCCGACGAAGTGCTGTCGATCGTCAGCAACACCATCGCCACCACCACCGACGAAGGCCTCGACTACGGCGTCACCATCGACGACCGCACCATCTACGAACGCCACGGCCGAGTGGTGCTGGTGTTCAACCTCAGCGGCTACCACGGCTTCGTCGGGTTCTCCACCGGCGAGCCCACGTGGGCGTTCACACCCACCGCGGAAGCGGTCAACGCCGACATCGCGGTGGTGCGCCCGGGAATCCTCCAACGCCTCGCCGACAGCGGCCTGCTGTAGCGATCAGCTGTAACGGTCAGCTGTAACGGTCAGCTGAGCACGAAGTCGACCGGGTCGGCCTGCTTCGTACGCTGCCAGTACTCCAACAACGTGAACGGCCAGTTCTGCGACACGCGTCCGAGGTCGTTCTTGTACCAGCTGTTCACCGAGCTCCAGCCCCACGCCATCGAGCGGTTCTCCGCGTCGCAGCGCTCGTTGAACTCGTCGTGCACCTCGCGCCGCACCTCCAGCGATGTCGCGTCATTGGCGAGCAGCAGCTCGATCAGGTTGAGGATGTAGCGCACACCGCACTCACTGAAGTAGATGATGCTGCCGTTGATGACGATGTTGGTGTTGGGGCCGTAGAGGCAGAAGAAGTTGGGGAAGCCCGGGATGGCCACACCCAGGTACGCGCGTGCATCGCCATCCCACTGCTCGTGCAGATCGACTCCGTCGCGCCCGATCACCTGCATCGGCGTCAGGAACTTCGACGCCTCGTACCCGGTGCCGTAGAGCAGCACGTCGGCCTCGTGCACGGTGCCGTCGACCATCTCGATGCCGGTGGGCGTGATGCGCGCGATGCCGTCGGTGACCAGGTGCACGTTGGGACGCTTCAGCGTGCGGGCCCACACCCCGTTGTCGCGCACCATCCGCTTTGCTCCCACCGGATAGTGCGGCACGACCTTGTCGAGCAGGTCGGGGCGGTCGCCGAACTCGGCCTTGAAGTACTCGACCAACATCTGGCGACCGAATTCGCTCATCATGTTGACCGAGGAGCCGTCGCTCTCCCAGGTGGGGTCGACGCGCACGCTCTCCAGTGCGCCGTCGCCCATGCGCCAGAAGATGGCGAAGCGGTTGAACTCGCTGTAGCTGGGCACGTGACCGTAGAGCCAGCGCAGTCCCGACGCCACCGTCTCGTGGTAGTCGGGTGTGGGCGCCAGCCACGGCGGCGTGCGTTGCGTGATGACCAGGTCGGCGGCGACTTCGGCCACGTGCGGCAGGAACTGCAGCGCGCTGGCACCGGTGCCGATGCACACCACTCGCTTGCCGGCCAACGAGAGCGTCGGGTCCCACTGCGCAGAGTGCATGGTGTCGCCCTCGAACGAGCCGAAGCCCTCGATGTCGGTGGGGAACTTGGGCCGGTTGAGCTGCCCGACGGCGCTGATGACCACGCTCGACGTGATGGTGTGCACCTCCCCGTCGGCATCGGCATAGGTGACGGTCCAGCGCTGGTCGGCGTCGCTCCACGCGCACCGCTGCACCGAGCAGCCCAGGCGCACGTGACGTCGCACGTCGAACGCGTCGGCGCAATCGGCGAAGTAGCGATGCAGCACGTCCTGCGAGCTGTAGTGGAACGGCCAGTCGTGACGCTGCGCGAACGAGTAGCTGTAGTTGTGGTTCGGGTTGTCGACCCGGCAGCCCGGGTACGCGGCCTCGTACCACGTGCCGCCGACGTCGGTGTTCTTGTCGAGGATGGTGAACGGCACCCCTGCCTGCTGCAGGCGATGCGCCGCGAGGATGCCCGACATGCCCGCGCCGATGATGACCACGCGCAGATCGGTGCCGGGTGCCAGCTCGTCGGCGCGCCACTGCGGGGCTCGACGGTCTTCACCCTTGTACGCGAGCTCCTCCTCGAGCAGCGGCAGGTATGGCGCCATGCCGTCGACGCCGACGGTGTGCTCCATCATCTGCAGCAGCGACTCGTCGGTCGGGGCAGGCGCAGGCAGGCAGCCTCCGTCGCGGTAGCGGCCCAACGCCTGCAGTGCGAGCGACCGGATCTCCTCCTGCTGCTGCTCGGTGTAGCCACTGAACGGCAGGTTGAGCATCAGCGGGTCGGGCCGCAGGTCGGCGCGCAACAACGACGTGTCGCCGGTGAGGTACGCGAGCGCGGGCAGCAGCGGCGCCAGCTCTGCTTCCAGCAACGCCTCGGCGATCTGGTCGTCGGTCTCGGTGATGGGGTGCACGCCGGCCACGAACGGGCTGGGCGACGATGCTGCGTCGACGGTGGTCATGAGTGGTTCCCGTCAGCCTTCCGCAACACCCTTGGGAGCACGCTGGCTCATGAACCCGAACATGTAGCCGGCGATGCGGCGCATCTGGATCTCCTCCGCCCCTTCGGTGATGCGGTAGCGGCGATGGTGGCGGTAGATGTGCTCGAACGGCTTGTGCCGCGAGTACCCGAGCCCACCGTGCACCTGCATCGCGCGGTCGGCCGCTTCGCAGCACAGGCGGTTGGCCCAGTAGTTGCACATGCTGACCTTGTCGCTCTGGCTGAACGCACCGTCGCGGTCCATGTGCCACGCGGTCTTGTGGATGAGCGCACGCAACATCTCGCACTGCGTCTGCAGCTCCACCAGCGGGAACTGGATGGCCTGGTTGCTGGCCAGCGGCTTGCCGAACGGCTTGCGCTCCTGCGCGTACTTCACCGACTCGTCGATGCAGAACTGCGCGGCACCCAACGACGAGGCGGCCTGACGGATGCGGTTCTCGTTGAAGAAGTGCTGCACCACCTGCAGGCCGGTGCCCTCGCCACCGAAGATGGCGCTGTGCGGTACACGCACGTCGGTGAGCCGGATGTGCGCGTGGTCGGTGGGCATGTTGAAGGTCCACAGGTACTCGAGCACCTCGAAGCCGGGGCTCTTCGTGGGCACCAGGAAGGCGGTGATGCCGCTGCCGTCGCCGGCCTTGCCGCTGGTGCGGGCCATGATCATGTCGTACTGCGCGTGGTGGATGCCGGTGTTCCAGGTCTTCTCGCCGTTGATCACCCACTCGTCGCCGTCGCGAACGGCGGTGGTCTCCATGTGCGTGGCGTCGCTGCCGTGATTGGGTTCGGTGATGCCGAACGCGAAACCGCGCGTGCCCTCTGCCAACGGCGTGATCCACTCGGCCTTCTGCTCGTCGGTGCCGTAGGCGATCATCAGCAACAGGCCGACGTTGTTGCCGACGATGCTGTGCTCGTTCTGCAGGTCGTTGTGCAGCCCGAGGCCCATGCGCGCGAGGTGCTCGCGGATGACCGCCATGCCCAGGTTGGTGCCGTTGCGGCCGCCGTACTGCGCGTCGAGCGGATAGCGGTAGAAGCCGGCTTCGTCGGCGAGCCGCTTCACCCGGTGCAGCAGCGCCTCCCACTCCGCGTTGGGCAGGCCGTTGCGCTCCCAGTCGGTGCGCGCATCCTCGCGGCGATGATCGAAGAAGCGGATGTTGTCGTCCTGCTGCTCGAGCGGCTTGATCACTCGCTCGATGAAGCCGTCGAGTTCGGCGAGTAGGTCGAGCAGGTCCTGAGGCAGGTCGAAGTCCATGGCGCGAGCATTCACCCTCCGAGCCGTCCGCGGCGAAGTGAAGGGACCGCGAGTGCCACAATGGGCGAATGGCCGCCACCGACACCCGCACGACGTTCACCCGCATGGACGAATCGACCGCCGAGCAGTGGGCGGTGATCGGCGAGGAGACTCGCAAGAACCAGGGTCGCGTCGCCGACCGCGTGCTGATGCTGCTGCGCTCGCTCAGCGACGTCACCGACGGCTTCGCCACCGACCAGCTCACCCACTGCCTGCAGACCGCCACGCTCGCCGAGCGCGCGGGCGCCGACCCGGAGGTGGTGGTGGCCTCGTTGTGCCACGACGTCGGCAAGGCCGTGAGCGTGCCCAATCACGGCGCCATCGCGGCCGAGATGTTGAAGCCGTACGTGCGCCCCGACGTGTACCGCACGATCTTGCACCACCAGGACTTCCAGGGCCGCCACTACTACGGCTACTTCGGGCTGCCCACCGACATGCGCGAGCAGTACCGCGACGAGCCGTGGTTCTCGCTGTGCGAGCAGTTCACCGACGAGTGGGACCAGGTGGCCTTCGACCCCGACGGCCCGACCGAGCCGCTCGAGCACTTCGAACCCCTGGTGCGCGAAGTCTTCTCCCGCGCCCGCTACTGACCCAGCAGCTTCCGCCGGCTTCTCGGGCCGGATCGTCCCGGTTTCCGGGACGATCGGAGGGTCACTTGCGCACGCAACGATCGAGTTTTGCCGTTTCCTGCACCTCGCCGTGCCCAGTACCTGCATGCACCTCGAACGTCTCGAGCGGATGGCCCGACGCGACCACGGACTGATCACCCTCGCTGGAGCCAAGTCCATCGGTATCAGCCGGTCGGCGTGGTATCGCGCACTCGCCAGCGGTCAGCTGGAACTGCTCCATCCGAACGTGGCGCGCCTCTGGGGTGCTCCCACCTCTCTCGCGCAACGGGCGTTGGCCGCAGTGTGGGCCGCAGGCGGCGACACGCTGACGTCGCATCGCACCTCGGCCGCCCTGTGGGGCGTCGAGCGGCCGGCCAACGACCCCATCGACATCATGTTTCCGTCGAGGAGTCGTCACGCACTGCCGCGTGGAGTCGTCATCCACCGGCCGAACGACCTCCTCGACCTTCGGCCGATCTTCCGGAACCGAGTGCCGACGACGAATCCGATGCGAATGCTGATCGATCTGGGCGCCGTGGACCCTGGCGCGGTGGAGGCAGCAATGATCGCGGTCATGTCGTCGAAGGCGGCATCGCCGACTGCGATACGAGCTGCACTGGAGCGCCACGCCCGGCAAGGTCGACATGGCATCTCGGCGCTCCGTGTGGCGTTGGAGTCCTGCCTCGACGACGAGCTACCTCCGGACAGCGTCTTGGAAGCAGCGATGAGCACACTCGTGACAGCTCACCGACTCCCTGCGATGCAGTTCCACGCCGTGGTGATCGGCTACGAAGTCGACTTCCTCGTGGCCGGCAGCAACATCATCATCGAATGCGATGGCTGGAGCACCCACGGCCTGGACCGCAACCAGTTCGAGTTCGACCGCGTGCGCAACGGAGACCTGACTGCCGCCGGCCATCACCTCCTGCAACTCACATGGCATCGACTGCGATATGAGCCTCGGCAGGCCGCGGACCAGATCCGAAGCGTCATCCGTCGGTGGGCACCACAGTTGCTTGCGACCGCAAGTTGAGGCGAACTCGTCCCGGTTCCCGGGACGATTCAGCCCGAGAAGCGAGCCCCCGGGCGGGTTAGGCGCCGATGATGATGGTGTAGCCGATGGGCAGCAGCCAGCCTTGGCCGCTGAGCTGGCGGTCGGCGAGCGAGCGTGCGTCGAGTTCGGTGCGCAGCATGCACTCGCTGGTGCCCATGCTGGTGGTCTCGCCGTCGCTGCCGATGACGCTCACCTCGACGACGGTGATGGTGTCGGTGGCGACGACCGGGCTGTTCTCCACGGGGATCGTCTGCTCGAACCGCACGATCGACCACCGCAGTGCAGTCACCTTGGCACGCGTCTCGTCGCTGACGCCCAGCTCCCAGGGTGACAGGCCGTCGACGATGGAGTGCAGCGCCGGGTACACGGCGCGGTCGGAGATGTACGGCTCGGTGAGCGCGGTTCGCAGGACGGTCGGGCCGGTCGAACTGTCCACGGTGCTGCCCTTCGCCGATGCCGGTGCGGACTTGGTCCGAACACCCGCCGCCGATACGTCACTCTTTGCGGTCGCCACGACGCTCAACGTAGTGGAGGATCAGCACCAGGTCAAGCAAGATCAGGTTCAGATCAAGTCGGCAGCGAGCGCCTCGGGGGTCAGGGGCCGGTGAACAGGCGGCCGCTCGGCCGGTACTCCTCGGCGAGACCCGCCTGACGGTCGGACTCGCGGTTCTTCACCTCGGCGCGGGCGACCACCTGGTGGTGCACCTCGTCGGGGCCGTCGGCCAGGCGCAGCGTGCGCTGGCTGTGCCACATCTCGGCGAGCGGGAACCACTGCGAGATGCCGGCCGCGCCGTGCATCTGAATGGCTTCGTCGATGATGTCGCAGCACTTCTCGGGCACCATTGCCTTCACCGCGCTCACCCACACGCGAGCTTCCGCGTTGCCGAGGGTGTCCATCGCCTTCGCGGCCCGCAGCACCATCAGGCGCATCGCCTCGACCTCGATGCGGGCACGGGAGATGACTTCCATGTTCTTGCCCAGGTTGACGAGGCGCTTCCCGAACCCCTCACGGCTGAGACCGCGGTCGACCATCATCTCGATGGCGCGCTCGGCGGAACCGATGCTGCGCATGCAGTGGTGGATGCGGCCCGGCCCGAGGCGGAGCTGTGAGATCTCGAAGCCGCGACCTTCGCCCCACAGCACGTTGCTCTTCGGCACGCGCACATCGTTGAAGCGGATGTGCATGTGCCCGTGCGGCGCATCGTCGGAGCCGAACACCTGCATGCCTTCCACGATCTCCACGCCGGGCGTGTCCTTCGGCACGAGGATCTGCGACTGCTGCTTGTAGGTGTCGGCGTCGGGGTTGGTGCGCACCATGACGATCATGATCTTGCAGCGCGGGTCGCCCGCACCCGAGGCGTAGAACTTCGAGCCGTTGATCACGTACTCGTCGCCGTCGGCCACCGCCGAAGTTTGGATCTGCTTTGCATCGGAGCTCATCACGCCCGGCTCGGTCATCACGTAGGCGGAGCGGATCTGGCCGTTGAGCAGTGGCTCCAGCCATTGGGCCTTCTGTTCGGGCGTGCCGACGCGCTCGAGCACCTCCATGTTGCCGGTGTCGGGAGCGGAGCAGTTGAGGCACTCGCTGGCGAGCCGGTTCTTGCCCAACTCGTTCGCGATGTAGGCGTAGTCGAGGTTGCTGAGGCCCTGGCCGGTCTCGGCGTTCGGGAGGAAGAAGTTCCACAGTCCGAGCTCGCGGGCCTTGGTCTTCGCGGTCTCGAGCAGCTCCAGCTGACCGGGCGCCCAACTCCAACGGTCGGCGCGGCCTTCGCCCAGGCGGTGGAACTCCTCGGTGATCGGGTCGACCTCGTCGCGGATGAATGCCTTCACCGCTTCGTACAGCGGGCGCACCCCTTCCGACATCCGAAGGTCGAGGTCGTCCATGCTCGCCATCTTGAGTGCGCCACCAACCATGAGTGTTCCTTCCAATCTCGAACGACGACGTCGAACCGCTCACGACCGTACCAAGTGCGTGCGCCCGGGCCGGAGTCGTCGCGACGGTCAGGTGGCTGGCGTGGTCTTCTTCAGGAACACGCCACCGAGGATCATGCCGGTTCCGAGGAGCAGCACGCCGGTGCCACCGAGGATGAACCACAGGCTGAGTCGTTGCAGCAAGCTCTCCTCGTCGACGACGAAGCGGTTGTCGCCACCGTCGGCGTCGCAGAACACCGAGGTATGGCCCGGCACCGCGTCGAACGAACCGATCGACTCGGTGTTCGCGGTCTGGTCGGAGACGGCTTGGAAGCGGCCGTCGAGCTCGATGACCTTGCCGTTCGCCAGCGTGACGGTGCACAGGAAGTCGGAGGCCTCACGGAACGAGTCGGCGCGACGGCGCACCAGCAGCACGTCGTAGGTGGCGTCCTTCGCCTCGAACGTGGCGGTGCCCGGCGTACGCGCTTCGGCCACCGGGTCGAGCGACGAGGCCGTGCGGCTGATCAGCGACGCGACCGCACCACCGATGAGCATGAGCAGCCCGAAGACCGCGACGAGGATGCCACTGATGATCCAGCCCTTGCGCATTCGCCGTTTCGGGGGCTTCGGTGCCGCGCCCCAGATCTGCGACGGCGCTCCCGGGCCACCGCCCGGAGGTGGCGGGGGCGGCGGCGGGTTCACCTGCATGGCCGAACCATAGTGCTGGTGCCGACCGCCGCCGGCGGGTCGGCGAGACGGCTCGATCAGGCCGGTGCGGCGGCCGCGTCGAGCACGCGGCGGATGGTGGCCACCACCTCGTGGGCCGGTGCACCGGGCGTGAGCACGGCGGCGATGCCGGCGTCGTGCAACCGCGCGATGTGTGGTTCCGGGATGATGCCGCCGACGACCACGGGAACCTGCGAGCCACGCGCGCGCAACTCCTGCACCACCAGCGGCGCCAACGTCATGTGCGCGCCGGAGAGCATCGAGAGCCCGACCAGGTCGACGTCCTCGTCGACCGCGGCAGCGGCCATCGTGGCCGGGGTCTGGAACAGGCCGGTGTAGATGACCTCGAAGCCCGCATCGCGCAGGATGCGGGCCACCACCTTCACGCCGCGGTCGTGACCGTCGAGCCCGACCTTGCCGATGAGGATGCGCTCGCTCATATGGTGGGCACCTCCACGTGGCGGCCGAACACTCCGGCCAACGTGTTCATCATCTCGCCGAGCGACGCGTATGCGCCGGCTGCTTCGATGAGTGTGGGCATCAGGTTCACCTCCGGGTCGGCGGCCTCGGCTGCCAGCGTGGCGAGCACCTGATCGACCTGCGCCTGGTTGCGGTCGTGACGAACGGTCTCGAGTCGCTTCAGCTGCCGCTGCTCGTCGTCGTTGGTGATCTCGAGCAGTTCCATCGCCTGGTCGTCGTTGCCCTCGGTGAACCGGTTGACGCCGACCACGATGCGTTGCCCAGAGTTGAACTTGCGCTCGAGCTCGAACGCCGAGTCGGCAATGCGGCCCTGGAACCAGTTGTCGTCGATGCCGCGGATGCAGCCCTCCAGCATCGAACCGTCGCCGAGCTCTGCCAGATGCGCGAACAGCTCCTCCGCTTGGCGTTCCATCTCGTCGGTGAGCGACTCGACGAACCACGACCCACCGAGCGGATCCGCCACATGGGCGACGTTGGTCTCGTGCGCGATGACCTGTTGCGTGCGCAGCGCGATGCGCGCCGACTTCTCGGTGGGCAGCGCCATCGCTTCGTCCATCGAGTTGGTGTGCAGGCTCTGCGTGCCGCCCAGCACGCCGGCCAGCGCCTCGATCGCGGTGCGCACGATGTTGACCTCCGGCTGCTGCGCAGTGAGCGACACCCCGGCGGTCTGCGTGTGGAAGCGCAACTGCATGCTGCGGTCCAACTGCGCGCCGTAGTGCTCCTTCATCCACCGCGCCCAGATCCGGCGAGCCGCGCGGTACTTCGCGATCTCCTCGAAGAAGTCGATGTGCGCGTTGAAGAAGAACGACAGCCGAGGTGCGAACGAGTCGATGGGCAGCCCGGCAGCGAGTGCGAGCTCGACGTACGCGAAGCCGTTGGCGAGCGTGAACGCGAGCTCCTCGGCCGCCGTGGAGCCGGCCTCGCGGATGTGATAGCCGCTGATGCTGACGCTGTGCCAGCGAGGCATCTCGGCGGCAGTGAACGAGATGGTGTCGCGCACGAGGCGCATGCTCTGGCGCGGCGGGAACACGAACTCCTTCTGCGCCTGGTACTCCTTCAGGATGTCGTTCTGCAGCGTGCCGCCCAGCCGCGCCCGCGGCGTGCCCGCCTTCTCCGCCTGAGCGATGAACATCGCGAAGATCGCGGCTGCCGGCGAGTTGATGGTCATGCTCGTGGTGGTGGCCCCGAGGTCGATGTCGGCGTAGAGGTCTTCCATGTCGGCAAGGGTGTCGATGGCGACGCCACAGCGCCCCACCTCGCCGAGCGACATCGGGTGGTCGGAGTCGAGGCCGAGCAGCGTGGGCATGTCGAACGCGGTGGAGAGTCCGTCGCCGCCTGCCTTGATGATCTCCTTGAAGCGCCAGTTGGTGTCGTCGGCCGTGCCGAAGCCC
>JAUXQB010000007.1 GCA_030685215.1 Actinomycetota bacterium | reverse complement strand
CGGCTTCGTCTCGCTCTGGCGCATCAGCCGCGCCGAGTGCGTCCTCGCCGCCGTCGCGGTCGCGGGCGTCATCGTCCTCGGCGTGCTCTACGGCATCCTGATCGCGGTGGCGTTGTCGATCGGTGTGGCGTTGGCCCACATCGCGCGGCCGCACGACGCGGTGCTCGGCGACATGCCCGACATCGACGGGTGGGTCGACGTCGACGAGTACCCGGCCGCCGTCACGTCACCCGGACTGGTGGTGTTCCGCTTCGACGCTCCCCTCTTCTTCGTCAACGCCGAACGGTTCAGCGACCGCGTCGTGCACGTGCTCGCCGACAACCCGGGCGACGAGGAGTGGTTCGTCATGGACTGCGAGGGCATCGGCGCGCTCGATGCATCGGCGGTCGAGATGCTCACCGACCTGTTCGCCCGTCTTCGTGAGGGTGGGCTGGAGGTGATCGCGGTCGCGAGAGCGAACGAGCTGGTGCTCGATCGGCTGCGGCGTGCCGCGTTGCTGCAGCCACAGGGCAGCGTGCGCGTCTATCCGACGATCAACAGTGCAGTGCGCGCGTTCCACACTCGCGAGCCGCGGGCGACCTAGAAGCCGAGGCGGGAACCGATTTCGGTGAGCAGTGAGGTGATGGGTACTCGCACCTGCTCGGTGGTGTCGCGTTCGCGGATGGTGACCGCACCATCCGCCAGCGAGTCGAAGTCGACGGTGACGCACAGCGGCGTGCCGATCTCGTCCTGACGGCGATAGCGCTTGCCGATGGCCTGCGTCTCGTCGTAGTCGACCATGTAGCGGTCCGACAGCGTGGCGTAGATCTCGCGAGCGAGCGGCGTGAGCGTGTCCTTCTTGCTCAGCGGCAGCACCGCCACCTTGTACGGCGCCAGGCGGGGATGCAGGCGCAGCACGGTGCGCGGCTCGTCGTTGACGACGTCCTCGTCGTAAGCGGCCAGCAGGAAGGCCGCCATCGCACGGTTCACCCCGGCCGCAGGCTCGATGACGTAGGGCACGTAGCGCTCGTTGTTGGCCTGGTCGAAGTAGTCGAGCTTCTGCCCGCTGTGCTCGGCGTGCTGCTTGAGGTCGTAGTCGGTGCGCTGTGCGATGCCTTCCAACTCGCCCCAGCCCCACGGGTACATGAACTCGATGTCGCTGGTGCCGCTGCTGTAGTGGCTCAGCTCGTCGGCGTCGTGCGGGCGCAGCATCAGCATCTCGGCGGGGATGCCGAGGTCGGTGTACCACTGCATGCGAGCGTTGCACCAGTACTCGTACCACTGCGCGCTCTCGGCGGGCGGCACGAAGAACTCGAGCTCCATCTGCTCGAACTCGCGGGTGCGGAAGATGAAGTTGCCGGGGGTGATCTCGTTGCGGAAGCTCTTGCCGACCTGCGCGATGCCGAACGGCGGCTTCTTGCGGCTGGTCTGCAACACGTTGAGGAAGTTGACGAACATGCCCTGCGCGGTCTCCGGGCGCATGTACACCTCGGCGCCGCTGCCTTCCACCGGGCCGGCGAAGGTCTTGAACATCAGGTTGAACGCGCGTGCGGCGGTGAACGAACCGGTGGCGCCGCAATTGGGGCAGGTGTCGGGCCCGCCGCCGAGCTCGACGAGGTGGTCCTCACGGAACCGCTGCTTGCACTTCGTGCAGTCGACGAGCGGATCGCTGAAGTTGGCGAGGTGCCCGCTGGCCTCGAACACCTGCGGCGGGGCGAGGATGGCGGCGTCGATGAGCACCACGTCGTCGCGCAACTGCACCGTGCTGCGGATCCAGGCTTCGCGCACGTTGCGCAGCATGAGCGAGCCGAGCGGGCCGTAGTCGTAGCTGCTGCGGAAGCCGCCGTAGATCTCCGCGGACGGGTACACGAACCCCCGTCGCTTGCAGAGATTGACGACCTGGTCGAGTTCGGTGGCTGCCATAGGTCAGCAAGGCTACGGCTGACCGAGGCTCTGTCCGCGGTCGAAATCGGTGGGCGCGGTGCCGACCGGCTCGCGACCGCCTCTGCAAGGATGGACGCATGACTCGTACCACCGGGATGATTCGCCATCGACTCACCTCGTTGCTCACGGTCGCCGTGTTGGGCGCACTCGCGGCAGGTTGCAGCGACTCCAAGCAGGTGGAGGGCGTCGTCACCGCCACCGACTCGGTGGCCGACGAGAGCACGCTGCCGGAGGACACCACCGACGCGTCGTCCACCACTTCGGAAGCGGAAGCGACCACGACCACCACGGCCGTCACCACCACGGCGCCTTCCACCACGGTCGCTCCAGAGATCGAACTGGTGCTGGAGAGCGACGGCATCGGGCCGTACACGCTCGGCGACGAAGCCGGACCCGTCGTCGATGGCCTGATCGATGAGCTGGGCGCTCCCGCCACCGACATCACCACCGAGTACCCGTCGAACACGGGCCTCGGCGAGTATCAGAACTCTGCCGGCGACACCGGTTTCGTGGCCCCGGTCGGCCGTTCCGTGTGCTGGTCGTTCGGCTTCTGCGCCGAGTTCGGCGGTGTCGCCGTCGGCTCGATGTCGTTCACCGGCTGGACGTATCGCGACGACACCGCCGAGACGCTCCGCTCCACCTCCGGCGCCACCATCGGCAGCAGTTGGGCCGACATCGCGGCGATGGTGGTGGAACCGGGCGGCTGCTACTCGGTGGGCAGCGGCACCGTCGACGACATCCGCCTCACGCTGCTGTCGTCGGGCACCCCGTTCAGCAGCTTCGACGCCAACGGCAACTACATCGCCAACCTTCCCGCACCCGGCGAGGTCACGATCAGCTGGATGGAGATCGGCGAGGTCCCCATCTTCCTCTACGGCGACTGCTGAGCCGTCGAGGCGTCAGCGCGTCGATGATCTGGACAGATTTCGTCTCGGCGGCCGAGACGAATCCGGTCCAGATGCCCGTGTGGAACGATTCCTGTCCAGAAACCGCCGGCATCGAGAGACGTCAGTGCGTCTCGAACATCGCCACCGTGCGGAGGCGGCGTTCGATGTGGTGCTCGAGCGCGCGGGTTGCATGGCCGGCGACCTCGTGCGTGGTGCGCGACGCGGGCATCGCGAGCGCGTCGTTCATGCGCCCGCCGAGGATCATCCGCATCACCTCCAGGGCGTCTTCGCTGAGCGGCGCACCGGTACGACAGGTGCGACACAGCGCGCCACCCTGGTCCATGTCGAACGACACCAACGGGCCGGGCTCGTTGCAGCGCACGCACACGTCGAGCTCGGGGCGCACACCCTCCGCCGAGAGCAGCTTCCAGAAGAACGATGGCACCACCAGCGGGCCGCCCTGCTCGCCGATGGTGCGCAGGGCGCCCACCACCATCCGGTAGAGCGGCGCGTTCGGCTCCCGGTCGAGCGACATCTGGTCGGCGGCTTCCAGCACGGCGATGCCCGCGGTGAGGTGATCGAGATCGACCACCATCGGCGCTCGCGACTCCACCGACTCGGCCTGGCTGACGATGTCGAGCTCGCGGCCCTGAGCGAGCAGCAACCGCACGTGGCTCATCGGCTCCAGCCGGGCGCCGAACTTCGACATCGTCTTGCGCACACCCTTGGCGACGGCGCGCACCTTGCCGTGGTGCTCGGTGAGCAGCACCACGATGCGGTCGGACTCGCCCAACTTGTAGGTGCGCAGCACGACAGCCGTGTCGCGATAGAGGTGGCTGGCCACGGCTAGTCGATGCCGCCGAACCGACGATGGCGATGGGTGTACGACACGATGGCCTCGTCGAGGTGCCCGGGGCCGAAGTGCTGCCACGACGTGTCGACGAACACCAGCTCGCTGTAGGCCAGCTCCCAGACCAGCGACGGCGGCATGCGGTGCTTGGCGCCGACGACAACCACCAGGTCGGCGTCGGCCTCGGCCGGCGCGTTGAGCGCGGCACCGATGGACGCTTCGGTGATCGGTTCGCCGGCCGCCTGCAGCGCGGCCACCGCGCTCGCGAGGCGCGTGCGGCCGTCGGCCTCGGACTGCGCGACCACCAGGCAGCCGCCGATGGTGGCCACGTGTTCGCGCGGCGATGCGGGGGCGCGACCCGAGTCGGGGCCGAAGGGGCGGATGGTGAGCCAGCTGGCGGCGACGTGGTCGGTGACCTTGCCCAGCTCGGACAGACGCGCCACCCACTGTTCGTCGGAGAGGGCCGCCCATTCGGCCGGAGTGCCCCCGACGACGATGACGTGGCGGAGTGACACCCCCTCGTTGGCCTTGGCGCTCATGGCAGCCATTGTCCCACGCGAAGCGGCCGTTGGTGGGCACAGTCGCGCGGGCGACCGCCACTAGGGTGACCATCCGTGCCGTTGTCGTCCGCTCCTTCGCACCGTCCGGTGCACGTGGCCTGCATCATGGACGGCAACGGTCGCTGGGCGAAGCGCAAGCACCTGCCGCGCACCGAAGGGCACACCGAGGGCGAGGAGAACCTGGCTCGGCTCGTTCGGGTCGCGGTCACGCGCAACGTCGGCTGGCTCACCGTGTTCGGGTTCTCCACGGAGAACTGGGTGCGGCCGCGCACCGAGGTGCGCCACATCCTCGGCCTGCACAAGAAGCTGTTCGGTCGTGTCGCCGAGCTCAACGAGCTGAACGTGCGCATCCAGTGGATGGGCCGCCCGTTCGACAGCCCCGACGCTCGCACCCCGAAGTACGTGCAGCGAGCCATCCGCAAGGCCATCGCCGACACCGCCCAGAACACCGGCATGGTGCTCACGGTCGCGTTCGACTACGGCAGCCACGCCGAGATGGTGCACGCCGCGCAGCAGGCGGCCGCCGACGGCCCGGTCACCCAGGCGTCGATCGAGTCGCACCTGTACCTGCCCGAACTTCCGCCGGTCGACGTGATGGTGCGCACGTCGGGCGAGCTGCGCATCAGCAACTTCATGCTCTGGCAGAGCGTCGGTGCCGAGGTGTACTTCACCGACCGGCCGTGGCCCGACTTCGACGGCCACGAGCTCGACGCCGCGCTCGCCCTCGTCCCCCAGCCCTGACTCGCGTCTGCGCAGTTCCGCTCGCCCAGCGGGCGAAAGTGCTCAGACGCTCGAGGTGCGGCCTCCCCGTCGGCCCCCGTCTGCGCAGTTCCGCTCGCTCGGCGGGCGGAAGTGCTCAGACGCTCGAGGATGCTGGGGGTGCGGCGGGTGGCGCTCGTACACTCGCCGGATGATTCCGGCCGTGCTCCCGCTTCCGAGGCATCGTTGAGCGCGCCGGCGAGCAACGAGAAGGTGGCGGCCGCGCTCGCGGCCGTGACCGCTGCGCTGCCGGTGGCCGAGGAGCGGCCGGGGCAGCAGCAGATGGCGCAGGCCGTGGCCGCGGCGATCGCGACGAAGAAGCACCTCGTCGTGCAAGCCGGCACCGGCACCGGCAAGACGCTCGCGTACCTGGTCCCGGCCATCGTCACCGGCCAACGCGTCGTGGTGGCCACGGCGACCAAGGCGCTGCAGGATCAGCTGGCGGCGAAGGACCTGCCGTTCCTGCAGGAGCACCTCGGCGTGCCGTTCGAGTGGGCGGTGCTGAAGGGCCGCAGCAACTACGTGTGCATGCAGCGCGTGCGCGAGCTGCAGGCGGCGTCCACCGGTCAGCTCGAGCTGGAGGAGTTCGCGGCCACCACACGGGTGGAGATCAACCGACTGGTCGAGTGGTCGGGCACCACCGACACGGGCGACCAGGCCTCGCTCACGTGGGCGCCCGCCGACCGATCGTGGCAGGCCGTCAGCGTCGGCAGTGACGAGTGCCCGGGCGCCACACGGTGCCCGATGGGTGCTGTCTGCTTCGCCGAATCGGCACGGCAAAGAGCATCGGTGGCCGACGTGGTGGTGGTGAACATGCACCTCTACGGGCTGCACGTGGGCAGCGGCGGCATGCTGCTACCCGAGCACGACGTGGTCGTCATGGACGAAGCGCACCAGCTGGAAGACATCATGAGCGACACAGTCGGTCTGCAGGTGGCCGGGGGTCGCTTCACCACGCTCACCGCGGCGCTCAAGCGAATCATCGAAGATCCGCAGCTCATCGGCGCGGTGGCCGAGTCGTCGCTGCTGGTGCGCGATGCGCTGGTGCCGTTCCTGGGTCAGCGATTGTCGTGGCCATTCCCCGCGCCGGTGCACGACATGCTCGTCGACGTGCGCGGTCGCGTGCAGAAGGCGCTCACCGCGTTGGGCAACATCGAGTCGACGGTCGACGATGCGAAGGCGCGCAAGATGCGCGGCCAGCAGCTCGCCACGCGCCTGCAGGAGAGCATCGACCTCGCGCTCGACAACCGGGCCGGCTACGTAGCGTTCGTGAGCGGTGGCCCCGACTACCCGCGACTCGAGATCGCACCACTGGAAGTGGGCAACGTGCTCAACAACGGCATCTGGTCGCAGCACACCGCCATCCTCGCCAGCGCCACCATCCCTGCGTCGCTCGGCGAGCGGGTCGGTCTGCCCCCGAGCGGCTACACCGACATCGACGTCGGCAGTCCGTTCGACTACGAGCACCACGCGATGCTCTACTGCGCGCTGCACATGCCCGACCCGCGCTCCCCCGCCTACGGGCCGGCGGTGCACGAGGAGCTCGCTGCGCTCATCACGGCCGCCGGCGGACGCACGCTGGCACTGTTCACCAGCTGGAAGGCGATGGACGCAGCGGCCGAAGCGGTGCGAGGCAAGGTCGAGGTGCCGATCCTCACTCAACGCGACCTACCCAAGACAGCGCTGGTGAAGGCGTTCAGCGAGGACGAGCAGTCGTGCCTGTTCGCGACCGCCGGCTTCTTCCAGGGCGTCGACATCCCGGGCCGCACGCTCAGCCTGGTGGTCATCGACCGCATCCCGTTCCCTCGCCCGGACGACCCACTGCTGTCGGCTCGTCGCGAGCTGTTGGGGTCGGCTGCGTTCGGCCAGATCGACCTGCCGCGTGCGGCGATGCTGCTCGCGCAGGCCACGGGGCGCCTCATCCGTACCGCGCACGATCGTGGCGTGGTCGCCGTGATGGACCCGCGGCTGGGAAAGGCCAACTATCGCTGGGACATCGTGAAGGCGCTGCCGCCGATGAAGCGCACACGGCACCGCGCCGAGGCCGAGGCGTTCCTGCGCGAGATCACGACGACGTAGCCCGCTCCTGCTCGCCCAGGAACTGCACCACCGCGGCCGCCACCGCAGTCGGTTGCTCGGGCAGCAGTGCGTGGCCGGCACTGTCGATCTCCACCAGCGTCGCGATCGTCGGGTGCATCGCCACGTAGCGGCGACCGTTCTCCGGCACGGCGCACGCGTCCTGCACACCCTGCACCACCAGCACTCGCTCGGCGGCCGCGCTCGTCCACTCCCCCGGCGGCGTCGCCAACACCGCCGCGTGCTGCAACGCCGCCGTGGCGGGCAGCCAGCCGCCGGCCCACACGGCCGGGTCGTTGCCGTCGGCGAAGAACACCAGGCGCACGTGGGCCAGGTGCTCGTCGGCCGGCAGCGATTCGTCGAAGCAGGCGAGCAACGACTGCGCGATCGCCGGCTCCATCGGCACCAGTCCGCCGGCGGCGAGCATCGTCAGCGTGGCCACCCGCTCCGGGTGGTCGGCCACGACGCAGCGGGCCAGGCGCTGCCCGAACGCGTGCCCGACGAGGTGCACGCGACTCCAACCCTGCTCGTCGAGCGCAGCGACGACCAGGTCGGCAAGGTCGTGGAGCGTTGAGCCGGCGGGCACGGTCGACGGGGGCTCCAGCGCGAGCGCCTCGAACCCTGCGGCGCGCAGTGCCGCGACGAGGGCGTCGAAGTCGCCGGCACCGCGGCCCAGCGACGGCAGCAGCACCACCGGCAACGTCATGGCCTGCACGGTACCCCGCGCCGAATCTCCCTTCCGTCGCGCACATGCGTCTGCGTACGCTCGCCGCGTGACCGCCAAGTGGACCGACGACCCGCGACTGGTCGCCACGTACGACGTGGAGTGCGCGGGTCGACACGACCACGACTTCTACCTCGATCGCATCCGGGTGTTGGATGCGAACGCTGTCGTCGACCTCGGTTGCGGCACCGGTGTGTTCGCCACCGCGGCTGCCGACCTCGCCGCCGAGGTGGTCGGCGTCGACCCGTCGCCCGCGATGATCGACGCGGCCCGGACGCACGACTCCGGCGGCCGCGTGACATGGCTGATCGGCACGGCGGCGGCACTGCCCAGCGACAGCGCCGAACTGATCGTGATGATGGGCCACGTTGCGCAATACTTCGTCGACGACGACGAGTGGCAGCAGACGCTGACCGAGTGCCACCGCGCGCTGCGGTCGGGTGGGCACCTCACGTTCGAGTCGCGCAACCCTGCGGCGCGTGAGTGGGAGCGCTGGACGAAGGACGCCACGTACGCGCGGCTGCCGCACCCGGGCGGCGGCTGGTTCGAGTCGTGGGGTGAGGTGATCGAGGTGACCGGCAACCCCGACGCACCTACCGAGACCCACGAGGCACACACCCTGCTGCCGAACGGCGAGCACGTCGTCGCACAGGAGACGCTGCGGTTCCGCGG
>JAUXQB010000002.1 GCA_030685215.1 Actinomycetota bacterium | reverse complement strand
AGAGCACCAGGTGGGGCACGCGGAGCAGCGAGAGCAGCACCGCGTGGCGGCGCGACTGCTCGGTGAGGCCGTGGCGGGCGTCGACCAGCACGAGGCCGAGGTCGGCGGTGGAGGCGCCGGTGACCATGTTGCGCGTGTACTGCACGTGGCCCGGGCAGTCGGCGATGATGAAGTGCCGTCGTGGCGTCGCGAAGTAGCGATGCGCCACGTCGATGGTGATGCCCTGCTCGCGTTCGGCGCGCAGACCGTCGGTGAGCAGCGCGAGGTCGACGACGTCGTGCCCGCGGCGGCGGCTGACGGCCTCGATGTGCTCGTACTGGTCGTCGAAGATGTTCTTCGAGTCGTGCAGCAGGCGGCCGATGAGCGTGCTCTTGCCGTCGTCGACGCTGCCGATGGTGGCGAAGCGGAGCAGGTCCATCAGAAGTAGCCCAGCCGCTTGCGGTCTTCCATGCCGGCCTCGCTGATCCGGTCGTCGGCGCGAGTGGCGCCGCGCTCGGTCACGCGTGCGACGGCCGTCTCCGCGATGACCTCGTCGACGGTGCTCGCCTGCGACTCGATGGCAGCGGTGCACGTCGCGTCGCCGACGGTGCGGAAGCGCACGGTCGCCTCGAACACCTCGTCGCCGGGTTCGGGCGGGAGGAACGGCGACACCGCCATCAGCATCCCGTCGCGCCGGAACACCTGTCGGCGGTGGGCGAAGTAGATCGACGGCAACGCCATTTTCCGTCGGCCCACGAACTCCCAGATGTCGAGCTCGGTCCAGTTGCTGAGCGGAAAGATGCGGAAGTGCTCGCCCGACCGGTGGCGACCGTTGTAGAGGTTCCACAGTTCGGGGCGCTGCTGCTTCGGGTCCCATTGGCCGAACTCGTCGCGATGGCTGAACACCCGCTCCTTGGCACGCGACCGCTCCTCGTCGCGCCGTCCACCGGCCATCACCGCGTCGAATCGGTGGTGCTCGATCGCGTCGAGCAGCGTGGTGGTCTGCAGCGTGTTCCGGCTGGCGCGGGGCCCCTGCTGTTCGGTGACGCGACCGCGGTCGATGGAGTCCTGCACCGACGCCACCACCAGCGGCACGCCGTGCGCGGCCACGGTGCGATCCCGGAACTCGATCACCTCCGGCAGGTTGTGGCCGGTGTCGACGTGCATCACCGCGAACGGCAGCGGAGCGGGGTGCATGGCCATGACTGCCAGGTGCAGCAGCACCATCGAGTCCTTGCCGCCGGAGAACAGCAGCACCGGTCGCTCGAACTCGGCGGCCACTTCCCGGATGATCGTGATGGCCTCGGACTCGAGACGGGTGAGTGTCGACACGAGTGCCCCTCGGGACGGAGATCGGTGTCCGAACCATAGACGCAGGTGGCTGGATGCGAGTCAGTTGCGTGGCGCGACTAGCCTGGTGGCGTGAAGCGCAGCAGCGTCAGCCACATGAACTGTTCGGTTGCCCGCACGCTCGACGTGGTGGGCGAGTGGTGGACCCTCCTGATCGTGCGCAACATCATGCTCGGGCAGCGCCGGTTCGAGGCCATCCAGGCCGATCTCGGCATCGCCCGCAACATCCTCAGCGACCGCCTCAACACGCTGGTCGCACACGACGTGGTCACCAAGGTCAAGTACCACGATCACCCCGAGCGCTTCGAGTACCACCTCACCGAGAAGGGTCGCGACCTGTTCCCGGTGATCGCGGCGCTGATGGCGTGGGGCGACAAGTGGGCCTCGCCCGACGGTCCGCCGCTGGAGATGCGCCACACGTGTGAGAGCCACGGCACCCCTGAGCTGGTGTGCTCCACGTGCGGTGAGCCGATGGACCTGCGCCACATGCGCGCCAAGGCGGGGCCCGGCTGGGTGCGCACGCCGGCGGAGCCGCCCGTCGGCTGACTCGCTTTGGGGCGAAGAGTCCGTTGCGTGACACTACGCACGTGGCGTACTGTGCACCCATGACCGACACCGACTGGCAGCCTTCGGCCTGCATCCTCTGCGAGTGCAACTGCGGCATCGAGATCCGCCTCGGTGGCGACGGCCACACGTTCGACCGCATCCGCGGCGACAAGGCGCACCCCGCATCGCAGGGGTACACGTGTGAGAAGGCGTTGCGCCTGAACCACTACCAGAACGGCACCACGCGGCTGCTCTCCCCGCTGCGTCGTCGCGCCGACGGCACCTACGAGGAGATCGACTGGGACACGGCCATCCGCGAAGTCGCCGAGCGGTTCGCCGCGGTGCGCGATCAGCACGGTGGGGAGACGATCTTCTACTACGGCGGTGGTGGCCAGGGGAACCACCTCGGCGGCGGCTACAGCGGTGCCACGCTGCGAGCGCTCGGCGGCCGCTACCGCGCCAACGCGCTGTCGCAGGAGAAGACCGGTGAGTTCTGGGTGAACGGCAAGATGTTCGGCGGTGGCGTGCGGGCCGACTTCGAGCACTGCGAGGTGGCGCTGTTCGTGGGCAAGAACCCGTGGCAGAGCCATGGCTTCCCGCGTGCTCGCACCACGCTGAAGGAGATCGCCAACGACCCGGCGCGCGCGATCGTGGTCATCGACCCGCGCCGCAGTGAAACGGCCGAGCTCGCGGTCGCGGGCGGCAACGGGTTCCACCTGCAGGTGAAGCCGGGCACCGATGCGTTCTGCCTGTCGGCGATGGTCGCCGTCATCGTGCAGGAGGGCCTGGTTCACGCCGACTGGGTGCGCGACCACGTGGCCGACTGGCCCGCCGTGGTCGCGGAGTTCAGCTCGCTGCCGGTGGCCGAGTATGCGGCCCGGTGCGGGGTCGACGAGCAGTACCTGCGCAGTGCCGCCCGCAGGCTCGCGGCGGCCGACAGCGTTGCCGTGTTCGAGGACCTCGGCATCCAGATGAACCGTCACAGCACCATGAACAGCTGGTTGGAGAAGTTGCTGTGGGTGCTCACCGGCAACTTCGCCAAGCCCGGGTCGCAGTACATGACCACGTCGCTCGTCTCGCTGGTGCGTGGCGACGTGGGCAGAGGCGAGCAGAAGGTGTCGCCGGTGGTCGGGTCGAAGATCATCAGCGGCCTCGTGCCGTGCAACGTCATCCCCGACGAGATCCTCACCGAGCATCCGGCTCGCTACCGGGCGATGCTGGTGGAGAGCGGTAATCCGCTGCACTCGCTGGCCGACACGCCGCGCATGCTCGAAGCGCTGCGGTCGCTCGAGCTGCTGGTGGTGATCGACGTGGCGCTCACCGAGACCGCCCGCGAGGCGCACTACGTGCTGCCGGCGCAGAGTCAGTTCGAGAAGTGGGAGGCCTCGTTCTTCAACTTCGACTTCCCGCACAACGTGTTCCACCTGCGCAAGCCGGTGGTCGCGCCGCCGGATGGTCCACTGCCGGAGCCGGAGATCCATGCCCGCCTGGTCGAGGCGCTGGGTGTCATCGACGACGAGATGCTCGCCCCGTTGCGCGCGGCGGCGCAGCAGGGCCGCGAGGCCTTCGCCGGCGCGTTCTTCGAGGCCACCGCCGCCAACCCCGCGCTCGGGGCGGTGGCGCCGGTGGTGCTCTACCGCACGCTCGGGCCCACGCTGCCCGACGGCGCCGCGTCGGCCGCGCTGCTGTGGGGTGCTGCGCACCGGTGTGCGCTCGGGTTCGAGGCGTCGGTGCGCCGTGCCGGGTTCACCGGCGAAGGGTTGCAGCTCGGTGAGTCGTTGTTCGACGGCATCCTCGCCGGGCACCATGGGGTCACGTTCTCGGTCGACGAATGGGCCGACGTGTCGCCACGCGTGAAGACCGACGACGGGCTCATCCACGTGCACATCGAGGAGTTGGTCGACGAGCTGCGCGGCCTGGCCGGCGAACCGGACATCGCGACTGCGGAGTTCCCGTTGGTGCTCAGCGCCGGCGAGCGCCGTTCGTTCACCGCCAACACCATCATCCGCGACTCGTCGTGGCGCAAGCGCGACGCCGACGGCGCACTGCGGGTGAGTGCCACCGACGCCACCGCGGCGGGCCTCGTCGACGGCGGGTACGCCACCATCACCACACCACGCGGCAGCGCTCGAGTGGCGGTGGAGGTGAGCGCGATGATGCAGCCGGGCCACGTGTCGCTGCCCAACGGCATGGGCCTCGACGAACCGACGGCCGACGGCGCGCCGCGTGCAGGAGTCGCACCCAACGAGCTCACCAGTGGCGCCGACCGCGACTGGATCGCGGGCACTCCCTGGCACAAGAGCGTCCCCGCCCGCCTGGAACCCGTCAGCTGATCCGTGCGTGCGCGATCCCTCGCGCTGGGCGCGAGGAATCGCGCAACTACTGCTGGCGGGTGCTGCGCAGGACTCGGCGCAGACTGGCGCTGAGCGTGATCGGCGAGGTGCCCTGCTCCACCGAGTCGAGCACGGCCTCCATCTCGGTGGCCAGGTCGGCTGCTTGCGCGCGACCCTTCTTGGCCACGCCGTAGGCGGCGCCCACCGCGAACGGCGTGGCGACGAGCAGCAGCGGCGACACTGCGACGGCCACCATCCCCACACCGACCACGCCGACGCCACCGACGACGGTGCCGCCGACCACCCGCCCGGTGCGCTGGCCGCGGCGGTCGGCGACCATCCGCACCATCGAGTGCTCGTCGTCGACCTCGCCCACCGTGGCCTGCAGGCGGGCCACCTTCGACAGGCCGGCGTCGCCGGTGACCGCCATGGCCGCTCGTTGCGCGGCGCCGATCTTGCCGGTGCGCTTCTGCCACTCGCGGGTGCCGGGGCGTGTGCGCCGGGTGCGCAGCTGGTGCTGGCGCACGAGCAGTTGGTCGAGCCGATCGAGCGTGGCGGCGGAGTCGAGCGAGACCAGCCGTTCGACCACCACGTCGGGTGTGCCGAGCACGCGGTCGCCGCGGGTGACCGGCGGCACCGGGCCGAGGCGCTCGATGGCCAACGACACGCGCACGGCTTCGGGATCGAGGCCGGCCTCGACGGCGGAGGCGACGAGCACCTCCTCGCTGATGCCGGCCGGCGAAGCCAGGGTGCCCGGCCGCGGATCGGCCAGCTCGCTGGCTCGTTTGAGCACGCGATCGATGGCCGTTCGGTCGAGCTCCACGGGAACACTGTAGGTGCGGGGGAGTGGACGTCGCGGGGAGAATTGTTACTATGGCGGTAGTGCTAATTCCCCGTAGTGCTTCCCCGGATGATCGGACCCCGCGATGACCTCCTTCGACCTCGATCTCAGCAAGTACAACCTCGGCTGGAGCGATACCGGCGTCGAGTACGCGTTCAAGCCCGAGAAGGGCCTCAACGACGGCGTCGTCGACCAGATCAGCTGGTGGAAGGGCGAGCCGAAGTGGATGAGCCAGATGCGCCAGCGCAGCCTGCGCACCTTCGACCGCAAGCCGATGGCCGAGTGGTTCGCGGTGAACATGCCCGACATCGACTTCCAGGACATCTTCTACTACCTGCGCCCGGCCACCGATCAGGTGAGCGAGTGGGACGACCTGCCCGAGCAGATGAAGGCCACCTACGAGAAGCTGGGCATCCCTGAGGCCGAGCGCAAGTACCTCGCCGGCGTCACCGCGCAGTACGAATCGGAAGTGGTCTTCCACCGCAACCGCGAAGATCTCGAGAAGCAGGGCATCTTGTTCTGCGACATGGACACCGCGCTGCGCGAGTACCCGGAGCTGGTGAAGCGCTACTTCGGCACGGTCATCCCTCCCGGCGACAACAAGTTCTCCGCGCTCAACACCGCCGTGTGGTCGGGCGGGTCGTTCGTGTACGTGCCGCCGGGCGTCAACTGCGAGATGCCGCTGCAGGCCTACTTCCGCATCAACAGCGAGAACGCCGGCCAGTTCGAGCGCACGCTGATCATCGCCGACGAGGGCAGCCAGGTGCACTACATCGAAGGTTGCTCGGCCCCTGTGTACACCAACGATTCGCTGCACTCGGCGGTGGTGGAGATCGTGGTCAAGCCATCGGCACGCGTCACCTACACCACCATCCAGAACTGGTCCCCCAACGTCTACAACCTCGTCACCAAGCGGGCGCGAGTAGAGGCCGAGGGCCACATGGAGTGGATCGACGGCAACATCGGCTCCAAGCTGACGATGAAGTACCCCAGCGTCTACCTGGTCGGCCCCAAGGCCACCGGCGAAGTGCTGTCGGTGGCCTACGCGGGCGCTGGTCAGCACCAGGATGCGGGCGCCAAGATGGTGCACGCCGCACCCGAGACCACATCGAAGATCGTGTCGAAGAGCATCTCCAAGGACGGTGGCATCACCACCTATCGCGGCCTCGTCCGCGTCGACGAAGGCGCCTATGGCTGCAAGAGCCACGTGCAGTGCGACGCGCTGATCCTCGACGAGGACAGCGAGAGCCGCACCTTCCCGTACATGGAGGTCGGCGAACGCGACGCCCAGATCGGCCACGAGGCCACCGTCTCCAAGATCGCCGACGAGCAACTGTTCTACCTCATGTCGCGCGGCCTCTCGCAGGAGCAGGCGATGGGCATGGTGGTCAACGGTTTCATCGAGCCGATCGTCCGCACGCTGCCGATGGAGTACGCGGTCGAGTGGAG
>JAUXQB010000339.1 GCA_030685215.1 Actinomycetota bacterium | reverse complement strand
CTTCCTACCGACCCGACTGATCTCGCCTCGGCGGTCCCCTGAACCCGAGCGCCGCGTCGTCCTCACCCGTTCGGTTCCCACACCGACCCAGGTTCGAGCGTTCGTCCATCGTCATCCCTACCACTACCGGAGGTCAGAGTGCCCGCGAACATTGACGATCACCCGTTGAACAGAATGTCCAGCGACCCGCCTCGTCGGGGAGGGCCCAACATCCAGGCAATTCTGGCGCTGATCGTGGCGATGGTCGGCGTCGTCCTGCTCGTCGCCGGGTATCTCGGCGTCTCGGGCACGACTGTGACGAGTGATCAACTCTCATACCTGGCGTCGTCCACGCTGCCGGGTATCGCGGTGCTCGTGACAGGTGCTGTGCTGCTCTCCCGGGCCACCGCCGTGGCTCATCAACGTTCAGCCGAAGCGCTCAACCGTCAGGTCGAGTCCCTCGTCGCCTGGCTCGGCGATGCGTCGGCCGATGCCGAATCACCTACGGATCCAGGCGAGTGACCGGGGCTGTGCTCACCGTCACCGAACTGAGCGTGCGGTTCGGAGGTCTACTCGCCAACAACGAGATCTCGATGTTGTTGCCGGCACAGTCGATCAGCGCGATCGTCGGGCCCAACGGCGCAGGCAAGACGACGTTGTTCAACGCGATCACCGGTTCGATCCGAACCACCTCGGGCCGCATCGACTTCGGCGACGTGGACATCACCAAAATGTCGGCGACCGCGCGCGGTCGACTCGGGATCGCGCGCACGTTTCAGAACCTCTCGCTGGTCGAGGACCTCAGCGCTGTCGACAACGTCACCGTCGGTCTCGGCCGGTTCCGGCGCAGCGGGATGCTCTCTGCGATGTTGTCGCTGCCGCGGTCGTTGCGCACCGACCGCACCATACGCGACTGCGCGCGTCGCGCGCTGGCCTTCGTGGGGCTTGCAGAGGCGGCGGATCGCCCGGCCGGGCATCTCAACTACGGCGACCGACGCCGCGTCGAGATCGCTCGTGCCATCGCGCTTGCGCCATCGCTGCTACTGCTCGATGAGCCCTCGGCCGGAATGGGCCCGTCCGAGACCGACGAACTCGCAGAACTCTTCGTCGCCATCAAACGAGAGTTCGGCTGCAGCATCCTCGTCGTCGAACACGACATGACCATGGTCCGGGCGGTCGCCGAATTCACGGTAGTGCTCGATCACGGCGTGGTCATCTCCTCCGGGGCGACTAGTGCAGTGCTGGCCGACCCGGCAGTCACCGCCGCCTATCTCGGATCGAGCCGATGATGATGCTGGACGTATCGAACCTGACCGCCGGCTACGGCGACATCCCTGCCCTCCGCGGCATCGACCTCCACATCGGCGCAGGTCAATTCGTCGCGGTACTCGGGCGCAACGGAGCCGGGAAGAGCACGACGATGCGGTGCATCGCCGGGCTGCACATGCCCGAATCGGGCAAGATCACGTTGAACGGCACCGACGTCACGCGGGCGCGAGCAGACGAGCGACTCCGCCGCGGGCTGGTGTTCGTCCCCGAGGGCCGTCATCTCTTCCCCCACCTCACCGTGCACGACAACCTGATGGTCGGCGCCTACAGCCGACGACTCAAGGGCAAGGCACTCCGCGACGCCATCGATCAGGCGACGGCACACCTGCCGCGCGTCCGGGAACGGCTTCAGCAACTCGCC
Source organism: Actinomycetota bacterium (assembly GCA_030685215.1). Taxonomy (GTDB): domain Bacteria; phylum Actinomycetota; class Acidimicrobiia; order Acidimicrobiales; family Ilumatobacteraceae; genus UBA668. The sequence goes on along the minus strand of JAUXQB010000339.1, from coordinate 18,883 downwards.
GGGAGTCTGTCCGGAGGTGAGCAGCAGATGGTCGCGATCAGCCGGGCGCTGATGGCCAAGCCGACGGTCCTGCTGCTCGACGAACCGTCGCTCGGACTCGCTCCGATCGTGGTCGACACCGTGTACGAACTGCTGCGCCAACTCCGCGACGAGGGCATGACCCTCGTGGTCGTCGAGCAGTACGTCGACATCGTGCTCAGCCTCGCCGACCATGCGATGGTGATCGACAAGGGCCGGACGGTGTTGCACGACACCGCATCTGCCGTTGCGTCCTCACCGCAACTACTGGCTGCGTACCTCGCAGCCGAGACCGAACAACAAAGGGGGAACCAATGAAGAAGTCCAATGTCATGATCGCTCTCGTGACCGCAGCCATGGTCGCAGGCGCCTGCGGAGGCCGAACCGACGGCGGTGCCACCGCGTCGACACCACCGGCAGCCACCACCGGCGCCGTGGAAGCCACGGCCGTCGCAGCGCCGGCGACCGACGCCCCCACCACGACCATCGGCGTCTCGGACCCGGGCGTCACCGACGACACGATCAAGATCGGGGGGTCCGCCACACTGTCCGGGCCGACCGCTTCGATCGGCGTCGAAGTCGTTGGCGCCGCTGGCGCGTACTTCGACCTGATCAATCAACGTGGCGGGATCAACGGCCGCAAGATCGACTTCATCACCTACGACGACCTGGGCGACTCGAGCCAGTACCTCGCGAACGTGAAGAAGTTGATCGAGCAGGACAAGGTCGTCGCGCTCGTCACCGGATTCGGCGACGCCGCCGTCGAGTACATCGCCAGCCAGGGCACCCCGACAATCACCTTCGGGGTGTCACCGGCGACCTTCTCCTCCAAGTATCCGACGATCTATCCCGTCGTCGGCAATGCCCTGCTGTGGACACAGGAGACCATCGCTGCCCTGCAGCAGGCGTCGGTGGTCCAGCCAGGCATGAAGGTCGGGGTCATCTACGACGACACCTTGATCGACATCTCGCCCTACGTACCGGCTATCAAGAAGTCGTGGGAGAACGCCGGCGCCACGGTGGTGTCGACCGACGTCATGAGCCTGGCGACGGGGAGCTGCGACAGCCTGGTTCTGAAGATGAAGGACCTCGACATCGACTACTGGGACTTCCAGACTGCGGCATGGTTCCTGTGCGTCCAGGCCGCCGACCGTCAAGGCTGGAGCCCGAAGCTCGGCTGGGGCGGCTGGCCCGCAAGCGTTCCGATCACCGCGACGGTGGCGGGGCCGCTGGTGGAAGGCGTGTGGGCCGGATCGAATGGCGACCAGCCCAATGGCGCCCCGCGCGGCCTGACCGAATCGACCACCGAATTCGTGGACACCATCAGCGCGTTCAATCCTGAGCTCGCCGATCCGATGCGACTGGAGTCGCCCGCGACGCTCGGCTACTGGGCTGGCGCAAAGCTCCTGGTCGCGGCTCTCGAGGCGCAGGGCGACGTCATCAACAAGGCTGGCCTCAATGCATGGATCCAAGGAATCAAGAACTTCGACACCGGTGTCACCCCGCCGATCATCTCGATGGCCCCGGACTGCAAGACGGGGAGCGAGCTCGTCTGGATCGCACAATGGCATTGGGACGCAGCGAACCAGAACGCCGTCCGCACAGCGGGTGACTACTTCACCAGCCCTCAGAAGGAAGCGTTCGGCGGCGAGTGCTTCCTGACAGCGCTGTCCGACGAGATTCTCGGCGGCTGACTCGCTGACCGCCGTTCCGTGTGGGTGTTCAGCCGCGGCAACAGCCGCGGACTGATCACCTGCCCGACCGCGGGAGCGGGCTCGCATACACGACTTCCACCTGCCAAGGTCGGCCTCGCACCATTGTGCGAGGCCGACCCGCCGCGACAATCACACTCCACCGGCCGGGAGCGCCACACCAGCACTTGTACCGCGACAGCGGTGAGATCGGTCCGCTGCAGTATCAATCTGCAACGGGCACACCAGCACCAAGGCGAACCAAGCACAGCCGAACCCGCCGCAAGATTGTCACCCGTCACGGTGCCGCGCCAGCGGCAAGAGGATCGCTGTGGAAGCGCAGCACGACAGGGCCCTGCTCACCGTCGCCGATCCACGCAGCGCGCACTCTCCGGCGTCGAAGGGGTCAGTCTGTTGTGGCCGGTCGTTCGTCGGTGACTTCCGACGACAAGCGCCAGACGACCCCGCTATCGGCATCACGCTCCGAGTGTCTCCGGCGGCGCCGACTCGCTGAGGATCTGCTCGACAACGGGACCGAGTTCGGAAGGGTTCCATCGATCCCTCTTGTCCTGCTCGGCCCCTCGGCGCCAACCGTCGGCGATCGAGATCCTCCCGCCGGCGACGTTGAACACACGACCCGTCACCGCCGCCGACTCGGTGCTGCCGAGCCAGACCACGAGCGGCGAGATGTTCTCGGGCGCGAACGCGTCGAACTGGCCCGCCTCGACTCCCTTCGCCATCCGGCCGAAGCCGAGGTTCTCGGTCATCCGAGTGAGCGCTGCAGGTGCGATCGCATTGACCGTCACGCCGTAGCGGCCAAGCTCCTTGGCCGCGATGATGGTCATGGAGGCGATTCCCGCCTTGGCTGCGCCGTAGTTGACCTGGCCCGGATTTCCGTAGAGACCCGACGCCGAGGAGGTGTTGATGATCCGAGCGTCGTTGGTCTCGCCACTGCGAGTGCGTTCACGCCAATACTCCGCGGCCCAGCGCATCGGCGCCACGGTCCCCTTCATGTGCACCTTCACGACGGCGTCCCACTCCTCCTCGGTCATGTTGACCAGCATTCGGTCGCGCAAGATGCCGGCATTGTTCACCACCACGTGGAGACCACCGAAGGTCTCGACGGCACAGTCGATGAGCCGCTTTGCTCCGGCCCAGTCGGACACATCGTCGCCGTTGGTCACCGCCTCGCCACCCAGCGCCCGGATTGCGGCCACCACCTCACCCGCGGGCCCTGCCGACGAGCCGCTCCCGTCGACCTGAGCACCGAGGTCGTTCACGACGACCTTGGCCCCTTCGGCCGCAAAGGCCAGCGCGTGCGCACGCCCGATGCCTCTTGCCGCGCCAGTGATGACCACCACTCGCCCCTGGCAGATTCCAGCCATCTTCGATCCCCTCTCCGGTGCATGTCCGCCCACGTGGACTATGAGACATGCAGACGATATTGTCACATCCGTCCAAGCAGTTCGCTCATGCATCGAGGGGGTACACGTGACGACGAGTGGGGGGACATCGGTGGAGCAGGCGATCGCGTGGCTCGAAACAACCTGGGACCCGGAGCTGACCGTGGCCGAGTGGTGGCAACACCTCAGCGACGCCCGGCTGTCGAATCCCATGCTCCCCGAGCCGTGGGGGCGCGGATGGAACCGAGCAGAAGCCGGCACGTTCGCGTCGGCGATGGTGGCGAAGGGCGCGCTCGGGCCGCCCACCGGGATCGGGATGATGCTCGCGGCGCCGACGATTCTCGCTCATGGTTCGGGCGAACTCATCGAACGGTACGTCCCGAACATCCTCAACGGTCGCGACGGCTGGTGCCAACTCTTCTCGGAACCCGGCGCCGGATCCGACCTCGCCGGGCTGCAGACCAAGGCCGAACGCGATGGCGACGAGTGGGTCGTCAACGGGCAGAAGGTGTGGACCTCCGGCGGCCAGTGGGCCGACTTCGGCATCCTCGTCGCCCGATCCGACGCCGACCTGCCAAAGCACAAGGGCTTGTCCTACTTCGCCTTCCCGATGCACCAACGCGGCGTCGAAGTGCGGCCACTTCGCGAAATGACCGGGCATGCGATGTTCAACGAGGTTTTCCTCGCCGACGCGCGGGTCGCTGACGCCGACATGATCGGCGACCTCAACGACGGCTGGCGCGTTGCCAACACGACGCTGATGATCGAGCGGGCCAGCATCGGAGGCGCCGGTGCGGCCGCCCCCAGCGCCGCCATCGCCGGGTCCGTCGCCGGCCACCTCGGCCGGCCGGCCGGCAGTTTCGACAACGAGGCCGTCCGGATGGGTGGAGGAGGCATCGGGCACAAGCGAGTGCGGCAGTTCATCGAACTGGCGCGGAGCAACGGCCGGATCGAGGACCCCTCCGTGCGCCAAGAGATCGCCCGCCTCTACACCATGGTCGAGATCACCACATGGCACATGGGCCGCACTCGCACCGGGAACGCTGCCACCGGCGGAGAGGGAAACCTGGCGAAGCTCCGCAACAGCGACATGACACGCCTCGCCCGCGAGATCGGCGCATCCATCCTCGGCGCCGGTGCAACCATCACCGGATCCCATTCGCCCACCGCAGGCGACGTGCAGGAGCTCATCGTCTTCTCCCCCGCACCATCGATCTACGGCGGAACCGACCAGGTGCAGCGCAACATCATCGGAGAACGCGTCCTCGGCTTGGCCAAGGAACCTGGGCCGTCGAGCTCCACACCATTCAAGGAACTGCTGCAGAACCCGGCCCGCTGAGCCGTCGAAGGATCCACATTCAGGCTCACCGCGCACCGGCACAGCGCGTCACAAGGAGGGAACACACATGGGAGCGCCAGCACAAGTAGGTTTCTGGGCGATCGCCGACGCCACCCCTGATCGGCTCGCGACCGTCGACGCCGAAGGGACGACCTGGACCTTCGCCGAGTTGGAGCAACGGTCCAACCAACTGGCGCACGGTCTCCGCGGGCTCGGGCTGCAACGTGGCGACGGTGTGACGATCGTCCTGCCGAACGAGGTGATGTTCGTCGAACTGTACCTGGCAGCGATGCAGATCGGCCTCTACCTCACGTGCATCAACTACCACCTCACCGGCCCGGAGATCGCCTACATCGTCAACGACTGCGAGGCGAAGGTGCTCGTCACGCACGAGCGGTACGCCGCCGCTGCGACGGTGGCCGCGGAGAACATCCAGGTTCCTCTCGCTCACCGCTTCGCCGTCGGCCAGATCGCGGGCTTCCGCCCTTACACCGAGATGGCGGTGGGGCAGCCGACGTCGCGTCCCGACGATCGATCGCCCGGGACATCCATGCTCTACACCTCCGGCACCACGGGCCGCCCCAAGGGTGTGCGTCGCCCATTACCGGAAGGCGACCCCAACGACGCCGCGGCAGCAGGTTCAATGCTGTCGATGTTGTTCGACATCGAGCCCGGCGAAGGGGTGCATCTCGTGGCCGGACCTCTCTACCACGCGGCACCGCTGGCGTTCGGTACGAGTGCGCTGCATCTGGGTCAGACCATGGTCCTGATGGACCGCTGGACCCCGGAGGGGACGCTGCGGTTGATCGAGCAGTGGGGTGTCTCCACCAGCCACATGGTGCCGACGATGTTCCATCGTCTGCTCGCCCTGCCCGACGAGGTCCGAGCAGCAGCCGACACGTCGACTTTGCGATCCGTCATCCACGCCGCCGCGCCGTGTCCGGTCGAGGTAAAACGAAGGATGATCGAGTGGTGGGGCCCGGTGATCTACGAGTACTACGCAGCCACCGAAGGAGGCGGAGCGTACGTGAAGCCAAAGGATTGGCTGCTCCATCCCGGAACTGTCGGCCAGCCCTTCCCCGGCTCAACGTTGAAGATCTTCGACGACGACGGCAACGAGTTGCCAGCCGGTGAGGTGGGCACGGTCTACATGGGCAATGCGCGGGGCGAGTTCGAGTACTACAAGGACGAGGCGAAGACACGGGCCAGCCGCCGAAATGGGTTGTTCACGGTCGGCGACATGGGGTACATCGATCCGGAGGGATGGCTGTTCCTCTCCGATCGCAAGGCTGACATGATCATCTCGGGAGGCGTCAACATCTATCCGGCCGAGATCGAGGCGACGCTGCTCGGCCATCCCGAGGTGGCCGACGTTGCCGTGATCGGCGTTCCTGACGAGGAGTGGGGCGAGTCGGTGAAGGCGGTCGTGCAGCCCAAGGACCTATCGCGGGCCAGCGACGAATTCGCCGAGGAACTGCTGGCCTGGTGTCGAGAACACCTGGCACGTTACAAGTGCCCCCGGTCGGTCGACTTTCGGGACGAGTTGCCCAGGTACCCCACCGGCAAGCTCTACAAGCGCCTCCTGCGCGACGAGTACTGGGCTGGCCACACTCGCTCCATCTGAGCGGGCCGACTTCACATACGCGACAGATTGCAGATTATGTTGCATATGTCGCGGACTTCGAAAGGATCACTCACAACATGGCTCACTCGCTTCGCGGTTCCGCTGCAATCGTCGGTGCGGTCGACGCGGTATCGCCCACCGGCAAGCTGAACCGCACCGTCGCTCAACTCGAGGTCGATATGATCGGCGCCGCACTCGCCGACGCCGGGCTGGCAGTCGGCGATGTCGACTGTGTCATGTCGACCAACGGAATGATGGCCTCGCTCGATCTCGCCGAGCGGATCGGTGTCACCGGTCGCTTCACGGACAGCACGATGACCGGTGGATCCAGCTTCGAGGTACACGTCGAGCACGCTGCCGCGGCGATTGCCGCGGGCCTGTGCGAGGTCGCTGTCATCGTGTACGCGGCAACACCGCGCAGCGGCGCGAACCCGTTCGCCGGGGGATCGTCGGCCGACCGCGGTTCGGCCGCGTTCCAATGGGATCTTCCCTACGGAACCGGGCTGCCGGCGGCCAGCTACAGCCTGGCAGCCCGGCGTCACATGCACGAGTTCGGAACCACGTCCGAACAACTGGCCCAGATCGCCGTGTCGTTCCGGGAGTGGGCGTCGAAGAACCCGAACGCGTACCTCCAGACGCCGATCACCATCGACGACGTGCTCGCCTCACCAGTAGTCGCCGAACCGCTCCACAAGCTCGACTGCTGCCTCGTCACCGATGGCGCCGGAGCACTCGTCGTCACGTCTGCAGAAAGAGCCCGCGATCTCGCCCAACCGCCGGCCTACATCCTCGGCACCGGCACTGCCCACACCCACGGCATGTCGATCAGTCAGATGCCCGACATCACCACCACCGGCGCGGCGATCTCTGGCCCGCAGGCCATGAAGATGGCCGGTGTCATGCATGCCGACATCGATGTCGTCGAGTTGTACGACAGCTTTACCATCACCGCTTTGATGACCCTCGAAGACCTCGGGTTCTGCGCGAAGGGCGACGGCGGAGCCTTCGTCGCCGACGGTCGCCTCGGCCCGGGCGGGTCGCTGCCCACCAACACCAACGGTGGCGGACTGTCGTACACGCACCCCGGGATGTACGGGATGTTCGTCCTCGTCGAGGCCGTGCGCCAACTCCGTGGCGACAGTGGCGACCGTCAGGTGAGCGACGTCGACGTGGTCCTGGCCAACGGCTGCGGCGGGCTCCTCTCGTGCACGTCCACCATCGTCCTCGGCACCGAAGCCACCATCTAGGAGCCCGACCATGCCCCGCATCGAACCCACCCCCACGCCGTTGTCCCAGCCGTTCTGGGATGCCACACGAGACCGCCGGCTGCTCGCCCAACGATGCGCCATGTGTGATCGGTACATCTGGTACCCACGCGAACATTGCCCAGGTTGCCTCCGCAGCGAACTGGAATGGGTCGAGCTGTCGGGAAACGGCACCATCTACACGTTCAATGTGATGCGCAAGCCCGGCAATCCAATGATGGCCGACGCCGTGCCGTACGTCCTGGCGCTGGTCGACCTCGACGAGGGCGTGCGCATGACCACCAACATCGTCCACGTCAGCCCGGAGGAGGTGCGGTGTGGCCAACGCGTTTCGGTCGATTGGAGCATCCAACTCGACGACGGTCGATGTCTGCCCACCTTCGCACCTACTGTTCGATGACCGCCGACGCGCACCTCGCCGATGCGGCGGTTGGCCGCGAGGCCGGACCAGGGAAGTGAGGGACCCAGCGGTGCCGGAGGTCGGGATTCAACGTCATGGTCTCGTGGGCGTCGTCGAGATGCGTCGCCCGCCCCACAACCATCTGGGTGACGGCGTGGTCGGTGAACTGGCAGCTGCCTTCGAGGACCTCGATGCCGATCCCGATTGTCGTGCGATCCTGCTCTGCGCCGAAGGAAGGTCCTTCTTCGCCGGCGCCGACTTCTCGGGACGACGTCCCGAGGCCGCGAACTTCGCGGGTGGCCGGGTCGACTACGGCGCCCCCGCACACGGTCGAGTCGACGATGTCGGCGCGGGATCGCTGTACCACGAAGCGCTGCGGTTGTTCGCGATCGGCACTCCGGTGATCGCAGCCGTTCACGGCGCAGCGATCGGAGGGGGTCTCGGGCTCACACTGGTCGCGGACCTTCGTGTCACCTGCAGAGAAGCGCGGTGGTCGGTGAACTTCAGCCGGCTCGGCTTCCACCCGGGATTCGCCCTCACATACACATTGCCTGAACTAGTGGGAATCCGTCATGCCCGTCGTCTCTTCTACACCGGGTGTCGCATCGACGGCGCCGAAGCCGCAGCGATCGGACTCGCCGACGAGTGTGTGCCGCAGGACGAGGTTCGGTCACGTGCTCTCGAGCTGGCCGAGGAGATCGCCTCGTCCGCACCCCTTGCCGTTCGGGCCATCAAGGCCACGCTCGACGGTGATCGTCTGGATCGCCTGCGGCGGGCGACCGACCACGAGCTCGCGGAACAAGTACGCCTGCTCGGAACCGATGACGCGCGCGAAGGCATCGCTGCCTACGCGGAGCGTCGCACACCGAAGTTCGCGGCACGGTGACGGCGTCGATGGATGATGAGAGGATGAGCCGTCGATGAAGAACCTCGATGGGAGGGTCGCGGTGGTCACCGGAGGCGCGAGCGGCATCGGCCGCGCTGTGGCAACAAGGTTTGCCGAGGCGGGGATGCGCGTCGTCCTGGCGGACGTCCAGCAGGATGCGCTCGATCGAGCCGCGTCCGAGCTCGCAGCAGCAGGCCACCAGGTGATCGGCGTCCGCACCGACGTCTCGGTCGGGGAATCGGTCGAAGCGCTCGCCGCGACAGTGATGGCCGAGTTCGGTGCCGTGCACGTTCTCCACAACAACGCCGGTGTCGGCGTCGGCGGCTACATCTGGACTCATACCCAGCGGGACTGGGAATGGGTCCTCGGTGTGAACCTCTGGGGCGTGATCCACGGCGTCCGTGTGTTCGTGCCGTTGATGATCTCCCAGGGCGAACCGGCCCACATCGTCAACACCGCGTCCATGGCCGGTCTCATCTCCGTGCCCGGTCTCGGTGCGTACAACGTCTCGAAGCACGGGGTCGTCACCTTGAGCGAGACGCTCGAACGCGACCTTCGAATTGCCGGTGTACCGATCGGCGTCTCGGTCCTGTGCCCGGGCCTGGTGATGACCAACATCTTCGAGTCCCACCGAAACCGGCCCGGCGACATATCCGACGAGGGCCAGGATCCCGGGTTGCTGGGGCTCACCGCAGCTGCCGACGGCCCTGCACGAGCCGACGCGCTCGAGTCCTTCGGCACCATGCTCACGCCGGAGCAGGTCGCAACAGCCGTGCTCGAGGCCGTCGTCGACGATCACTTCTACATCCTCACCCACCCCGAACCGGCCCGGTCCCTCGTCCGCTCTCGCGCGGACGACATCATCGAGGCCCGACATCCTTCACCGCTCCGGAGCCCCCCGTGACCCATTCCACCTTCCGTCCGTGCAACCCTACGAGCGATCACATGGCAGCGTCGTGAGATCGCCGATGCTTGCTCCTCCGCTGCAGTCGACCATCGACACAGGCAGCGAGCGGTTCCGCCAGAACCGCGACGACGCACTCGAGCAGGTGCAGGTCATCGACGAACTGCTCTCCCAGGCCGAGGCCGGCGGTGGCCCCACCGCGATCGCACGGATGCGCTCACGCGGCAAGATGCCGATCCGCGAACGAATCGCCAATGTCCTCGATCCCGACACTCCGTTCCTCGAGATCAGCGCGCTGGCCGGGTACGGGTCGAGTTACACGATCGGCGGCGGCATGGTGATCGGTATCGGCATCATCGCCGGGACCGAGTGCGTCATCATGGGCAACGACCCATCCGTCCTCGGCGGGGCGCTCACTCCGTATTCCGGCAAGAAGTGGTCACGGGCGATCGAGATCGCCCGCGACAACCGCATCCCCTACGTGAGTTTCGTCGAATCCGCCGGCGCGGATCTCCGCATGGGCGGTGCCGGCAACGAAGGCCCGATGACCCAGACGACGCATTTCGCCGAGAGCGGCCGCCCGTTCTACGAGATGATTGAACTGTCCAAGCTGGGCATCCCATCCGTCTGCGTGGTGTTCGGGTCCTCCACCGCCGGCGGCGCCTATCAGCCCGGTCTGTCCGACTACGTGATCGTGGTCAAGGAGCAGTCGAAGATCTTCCTGGCAGGCCCACCGTTGGTGAAGATGGCCACTGGCGAGGATTCCGACGATGAGACTTTGGGTGGCGCGACGTTGCACGCCGAGACCTCCGGACTCGGTGACTACTTCGCCGACGACGAGATGGATGCGTTGCGCTTGTGCCGCGAGGTGGTCTCGCATCTCAATCGGCAGAAGCCGGGGCCGCTGGCGGCATCCGTTGTCGACGAACCCATCCACGATTCCGAGGAGCTCCTCGGGCTCGTCAGCCGCGACCTCCGGCAGCCCGTCGACGTACGCGACGTCATCGGCCGCGTCGTCGACGGTTCGCGCTTCGAGGAGTTCAAGCAACGCTGGGGTCCGACGATGGTCTGCGGTTGGGCCTCGATTCACGGCTATCCGGTCGGGATCCTCGGCAACAATGGCGTCATCTATCCCGACGCTTCCCAGAAGGCAGCCCATTTCATCCAGCTGTGCAACCAGATCGACGTTCCGCTGGTGTTCCTGCAGAACGTCACCGGGTACATGGTCGGACGGGACTTCGAGGCGGACGGGATCGTCAAGAAGGGTTCGCAGATGATTAACGCTGTCACCAACTCGACGGTGCCGCACCTCACCGTGATCATCGGTTCCAGCTATGGCGCAGGCACGTACGGGATGTCCGGGCGCGCCTTCGGCAATCGATTCACGTTCATCTGGCCGACCGCCAAGATCGCGGTCATGGGGCCCAAACAGATCGCCGGTGTCATGTCGATCGTCCGCCGCACTCAAGCCGCCCGAAAGGGCATCGAGTTCGATGAGGAGGAGGACACGGCGATCGTGGCAATGGTGGAAGCAGCGCAGGAAAAGAGCTCGCTGGCACTCGCCGCCACCGGTGCCATCAGCGACGACGGGATCATCGACCCCCGAGACACCCGCACCATCCTCGGACTCTGCCTCTCCGTGGTCCGTAACCGCCCTATCGAGGGCGCCGAGACCTACGGAGTCTTCCGACTGTGAGCAGGCCCATCACCTCTGTCCTGGTCGCCAACCGCGGCGAGATCGCCCGGCGCGTCTTCCGGACCGCCCGCAGCATGGGCATTCGATGCATCGCCGTGTACGTCGATGCCGACGCGGACGCGCCGTTCGTCACCGAGGCCGACGAGGCGATCCGGCTCGACGACGGTGGCTACCTCGACGCGAGTTCGATCATTACCGCAGCAAGGTCGGCCGGCGCCGACGCCGTTCATCCCGGCTACGGCTTCCTATCCGAGAACGCAGAATTCGCCCGCAAGGTCACCGAGGCCGGCATCATCTGGGTGGGGCCGACACCGGACGTGATCGAAGCGATGGGCGACAAGCTCGCCGCAAAGCGGATCGCCGTGGCGGCCGGAGTGCCGACGCTGCCCTCCTCGGATGATCCGTCGAATTCGGACGCTGTCGGGTTCCCGTTGCTCGTCAAGGCCGCCGCGGGTGGCGGTGGCAAGGGAATGCGCATCGTCGAGTCCGCCGCCGATCTCGACACGTCGGTCGCCTCGGCCCAGCGTGAGGCGACGAACGCTTTCGGAGACGGCCGGGTTTTCCTCGAGCGGTACGTGCCCCGCGCCCGGCACATCGAGATCCAGATCCTCGGCGACGCGCACGGCGGGCTTGTGCATCTCGGCGAACGCGAGTGCTCGATCCAGCGTCGTCACCAGAAGATCATCGAGGAGAGCCCGTCGCCTGCGGTCGACGGGCCGCTCCGGGCGGCGATGGGTGCCGCTGCGCTGAGCCTCGCGGCGAATCTGGGCTACCAGTCGGCCGGCACCGTCGAGTTCCTGTTTGACGACGCGACCGGCGAGTTCTTCTTTCTGGAGGTGAACACCCGTCTCCAGGTGGAGCATCCGGTCACCGAAGCGGTGACCGGGATCGACCTGGTCCGCGAACAGTTCCGGATCGCCGCAGGCGACGCATTGGGCTACGACCAGACCGATGTCACCTTCACAGGGCACGCCATCGAGGCCCGACTCTACGCCGAGGACCCGTCCAACGGGTTCCTTCCCGCAACCGGGACGTTGACAGCGTATGTCGAGCCCTCGAACCCAGAGGTGCGCTGGGACAGCGGCGTCGAGGCCGGATCGGTGGTCGGCGTCCGTTTCGACCCCATGCTCGCCAAGGTCATCGCACACGCCCCGACACGGGCAGAGGCAGCAGGGCGACTCGCGTTGGCGCTTGATCGACTCCACATCGGCGGCGTCGTCACCAACCGTGCCTTCCTCGCGGCCACACTTCGCCATGAAGCGTTCCTCTCCGGCGCCACCACGACCGACTTCATCGAACGAACCGCACGGGAACGGGCGCCGAGCCCCGACGACGCCGCAGAACGTCGAGCGGCCGTGGCCGCTGCCCTCTGGATACAGGGCAGGAACCGCCACGAAGCCCCGGTCTGGGAAGGCCTGCCCTCTGGTTGGCGCAATGGCCCGATGCCACCGCAGTCGGTATCGCTCCGGCACGGCGATGAGGTGCTCGTCATCAGGTATCACTTCCGGCGTGATGGCGCAGTCGCGCTCGATGGCGGCGAGGGAGGAGCAGACCACGGACTCGCCCGCATCCACAACTGGAGGGTCGACGGAATCGACATCGAGATCGACGGTCGTCGCAGCGACGTGCGGGTCACCGACGACGGTGCTCGGATCCATGTGCAGTCGCTGCACGGGACGCTCACCTTCGATGTGCTCCCGCGCTTCACACCCCCCGCCGGGGACGACATCGGCGGCGGTGGACTGTCCGCCCCGATGCCTGGTGCCGTGCTGGATGTGCGGTGTGCTGTCGGGGACTCCGTCGCCGCCCGACAGGTGCTGGTCGTACTCGAAGCAATGAAGATGGAGCACCATGTCAGCGCGCCATTCGATGGGGTCGTCAGCGAGGTTCGAGTGCAGATCGGCGATCAAGTCCAAAATGGTGCGGTGCTGCTCGTCATCGAGGCGCACATCGGAGGCGATCTGTGATGGCCGACCCGATCCGCATCGCCAACTGCTCCGGATTCTACGGCGACCGCCTGGCCGCGGCCCGCGAGATGGTCGATGGCGGACACATCGATGTGCTCACCGGCGACTGGCTGGCCGAACTGACCATGCTCATCCTCCAGCGGACACGTGCCAAGCACCCGCGCGGCGGGTACGCACGCAGCTTCGTGACACAGATGGAACAGGTGATGGGTACTTGCCTCGACCGCGGCATCAAGGTGGTGTCGAACGCCGGGGGCCTCGACCCGGACGCGTGCGCGGAGGCAGTTGCAGAGGTGGCCGGAAGGCTTGGCCTTTCGCCGACCATCGCGTACGTCAACGGCGACGACATCCTTGGCCGACTCGACGAGTTCGTCGCTGCGGGGATCGACTTTGCTCACTTCGACACCGGCGAGCCCATCGGCGACACGTCTCGGTTCATCACCGCGAACGCCTATCTCGGTTGCTGGGGCATCGTCGAGGCCTTGAACCGTGGCGCAGACATCGTCGTCACTGGACGCACGACCGACGCAGCCGTCGTGTGCGGCCCGGCAGCCTGGTACCACGGCTGGGCGCGTGACGATTGGGACCAGCTCGCCGGAGCCGTCGCCGCCGGGCACATCATCGAGTGCGGCACACAGGCGACCGGCGGCAACTACTCGTTCTTCACCGAGGTCGAGGGACTCGTTCATACCGGGTTCCCCTGGGCGGAGGTCGCATCCGACGGTTCGTCGGTCATCGGCAAACACGACGGGACCGGCGGGCAGGTCTCGGTTGGTACTGTCACCTCCCAACTGCTGTACGAGATCGCGTCGCCGGCATACCTCGGCCCCGACGTCACGGCCAGGTTCGACACCATCGAGCTGGACCAGGTCGGTCCAGATCGTGTCCGGGTCAGCGGCACAAAGGGCGAGCCGCCGCCGACGACGCTGAAGGTGGCGATGAACGAGGTCGGCGGTTTCCGCAACGAGGTCGGCATCGGCCTCGTGGGGCTTGACATCGACGCCAAGGCCGCGTTGGTCGAGGCTGCCTTCTGGGCGGCGCTCCCGTACCAGCCGTCCGACTACGCGAGCGTGTCCACACGTCTGGTACGCACCGACAAGGCCGACCCCGCCACGAACGAAGAGGCGACCGCCGTGTGGCGCCTCTCGCTCAAGGATCCCGACGAGCGCAAGGTCGGTCGCGTCGTGTTCAACGCCACGGTCGAACTCGGCCTGTCCACCATCCCAGGCTTCACCGGAATCGGCGGCGGCGGCCAACAGGCCCAGCCCTACGGCGTGTACCGGCCGGCGGTGGTGCCAGCTGATCTCGTACCGCAACACGTGGTCGTGCTGGGCGGCGACCGGACGGTGGTCGACTCGGTGGCGCCGTACCCCGACCGGACGGTCGATGTCGATCCCCGTCCCGGCCCCACCGTCAGTGCCCCGACCGAACCGACGCGGCGAGCGCCCATCGGCACCATCATCGGCAGCCGTTCGGGCGACAAGGGCGGCAACGCAAACCTCGGCGTGTTCGCCCGGTCCGACGAAGCATGGGCGTGGCTCGATCGGTTCCTCACGCTCGACAAGCTCCGCGGGCTGCTCCCCGAAACCGCCGCCTTCGTCATCGATCGTCATCGACTCCCGTCGATCCGATCCCTGAACTTCGTCATCCACGGGCTGCTCGAGGAAGGCGTCGCGGCTTCCACTCGCCGCGACCCCCAGGCGAAGAGCCTCGGCGAGTGGCTTCGCGCCCGATTCGTCGACATCCCCACCTCTCTCCTGCAAGGAACTTGACCATGGACTTCGATTTCCCACCCGACGACGACCCGCGACGGCTCGCGATCCGCCAATGGATCGCCAGCCATCCCGATGCCACGATGGCCGAGACCGCCGAGGCCGGTTTCGTGGTGCCTCACTGGCCGCAGCCATGGGGCATCGAGGCCGATCCGATGCATCAGCTGATCATCGACGAGGAGTTCGACCGAGCCAAGATCCACCGCCCGGTCGGCATCGGCATCGGTTGGGCTGCGCCCACGATCCTGCTTGCCGGCACGGAGGCGCAGAAGGCGGAGTACCTCCCCCGGATCCTGTCAGGGGAGGATCAGTGGTGCCAGCTCTTCAGCGAGCCGGATGCCGGTTCCGATCTGGCATCGCTGCGCACGAGCGCCGTTCGCGACGGCGACACCTACGTCCTCAACGGCTCGAAAATCTGGACGAGCGGCGGTCACAACAGCCGCTACGGCATCCTGATCGCCCGGACGGATCCTTCGGCTCCGAAGCATCGAGGGATCAGCTACTTCATCTGTCCGATGGACCTGCCGGGCATCACGCTCACTCCCATCATCGACATGACCACTGCACATTCGTTCAACCAGGTCTTCTTCGACGACGTCCGTCTGCCGGCCGACCTGCTCGTCGGTGTCGAGAACGACGGATGGCGTCTCACCAAGGCCACGCTCTCCAACGAGCGCGTGATGCTGTCGTCGGCCGGATCGTTGTGGGGCGCCGGGCCGTCCGCCGCCGACCTCATCAATCTCGTCCGCGCCGACGGCGGGCAGGAGGATCCGCTTCTCCGCCAGCGCCTCGCCCGGCTCCACTGTGAGTCCGAGGTGCTCCGCCTCAACCGCCTGCGAACGCTTTCGGCTCGGCTCAAGGGCCGAACCCCTGGCCCAGAGGCCTCGATCCAGAAGGCGATGGCAGATGAACACGGTCAGCACGTCATGGAACTGGCCAAGGATCTCGTCGGGGCTGACGGGCTGCTTGAGGGCTCCGGCCCGGTGGGCGCAGTGCCCGAGGACGCGCGCACCGGGGCGACAGAGATCCGGCTCCGAGGACACCAGTTCCCCGGCGTCGACCCGATCTGGCACTACGGGTTCCTCTTCTCCCCGGCCTTGACGGTGGGCGGCGGAACGTTCGCGATCCAGCGCAACATCATCGGGGAGCTGGTCCTCGGTCTCCCCCGCGAGCCGAAGGCCGACCGATGAACGATCTTGCCACCATCGCATCCGACCTCCTGGCGGAGCAGGAATCGCTCGACCGTGTGGTCGCCGATCTGTCCGACGAGCAGTGGCGCACGCCGACCGCCAGCCCGCGCTGGAGTGTTGCCGACCAGATCGGACACCTGACCTACTTCGACGGCACTGCGACACTCGCGATCGAGGATCCTGACGGCTTCCGGGCCAGCATCGAAGCGCTCATGACTGCTGGCGACGGGATCGAAGCACTGACCCTCTTCCGCCACCTCTCGCCCGACGGACTGATGGCGACGTGGCGCGACCACCGACGTCGGCTGACGGCAGCGGCATCCACGCTCGCCGATGGTGTGCGCGTGCCCTGGTACGGGCCGTCGATGAGCGGAAGATCGTTCCTCACCGCCCGCCTGATGGAGTGCTGGGCGCACGGCACCGACATCATCGACGCGGTGCAAGGGCACCGACCCCCCACCGACCGGCTCCGTCACGTCGCGCAGATCGGCTTCATCACCCGCGGATGGACGTATGCGAACCGTGGCGAAGCGGTGCCCGAGGGCGCCATCCGGGTCGTGCTCGAAGCGCCTTCCGGCGAGACAAGGACCTTCGGTCCCGAGACCGCGGCAGCCAGCGTCACCGGCACCGCCGAACAGTTCTGTCAGGTCGTCACCCAACGCCGACACGTCGACGATACCGACCTCGTCGTGATCGGCGGCATCGCCGCCGACTGGCTCGCCAAGGCGCAGGCCTACGCCGGCCCACCGAGCACCGGCCCGGCACCACGAGGCAGGAACTGATGTCCGTCGTCCGCAGCGTGACCAACGGCGGCGTGTGCACCGTCACGCTGTGCGACGAGGCGAACCACAACGCCCTGGGCCGACGGTTGGTGAGCGAGATGATCGCCGCCTTCGAGTCAGCCGAGGCAGACGACGACGCCCGTGTCATCGTGCTCACCAACGAGGGCCGTACGTTCTGCGCCGGCGCGAACCTGGCGGAGCGTTCAGCAGCGCCCGATGATGCTCCACCGGCAGCGACCAGCCCGATGCACCTGTTCGAGCGCTTCGCCCGTTCGCCGAAACCCTATGTCGGTCGCATCGCCGGACACTGTGTGGCGGGCGGCATGGGGCTCGCCGCGGCGATGGACATCTCCGTGACAGTGGACGACGTCAAGTTCGGCTTCACCGAGGTCCGCATCGGCGTCGCGCCGGCGATGATCTCAGTGGTCTGCCTGCCGAAGATGCGCGGTGCCGACGCCCGAGCCGCGTTCCTGCGCGGCAACAGGTTCGACGGAGCCGAAGCCGCACGACTCGGTCTCGTCAATCTCGCTGTTCCGCGGAGTCGACTCGACGACGAGGTCGACCTCATCGTCGAGGACCTGCTGGCGGCGAGCCCGAACGCCCTGGCCGTCAGCAAGCAGCTACTCGCGGCTGTCCCCATGATGCCGACAGACGAGGCGTTCGAGTGGACGTCGAAGGTGTCCGCGGAGCTCTTCGCCACCGACGAGGCGCGCGAGGGCATGACCGCGTTCCTCGAGAAGCGACCACCATGGTGGGTGAGATCGACACCAGCCAGGCGACCTGACGACGCGTGAAGACCTGAACGTCGAGCACCGGTCCAGGAGAGAATGCATTCGGCTGTCTCCGACAGCTGCTCCTGTACGGCTCAGGTGTGCAGCGTGGGAGCTCCATCCAACTTGCAGAGGATGCCGTCGATCTGCCGCAGATCGTCCTTCGTCCAGGCGTCTCCCCGGTCGTCTCGAGCCATGAGAGTCAGTCGGCGCATCACCACGAGTTCCGGGTACGTGAGTGCCACGATGTAACGATCTCGGTTCACCACCACCGGACTGTCACCTCGATCACTGGCCCGCACTCCGACCCGTCGGATCCTCGCGCACCGACGGACAGCCGGGAGATCCTGACGTCAAGTCGTCTCCCAGCCTCACGTTCACCTCGACGCGAGCCGAGACATTGGTCCCTCATCATCACCCACTTTGCTCGCATGCGACAACCTGCAGATATTGTCGCAAAGCGCATCCGCTCAATCACTATTGGTCGGTGTCCGCCACAGGCCTTTGCTGGTAAGGGAATCTGGCTCGTGCGGGCGCCGTCAACACATCGGCTCGTCACTCAGATGTACGACAGAGCACTCCATTCGTCTTGACCCGGCGCGGCGATTGCGGCCAGACTTGGCGTTGACGTTGCCGAGGAAGGGGATCTCGGGAGCCATTCACGCAGGTGCGGGGCCATCACGGTCGGCGACACCACATGCCGGCCCGGCTAGATGCCGGCGGGAGGAAAGCGATCGTGTACCCAGGCGCTCATGCAGCAACCCGACCGGACCACCCAGCGGTGATCATGGGTCGTTCCGGCGAGGTCGTGACCTACCGGCAACTCGAAGAGCGTTCGAATCAGTTGGCCCGACTGTGGCGGGAGCGAGGCTTGGTCACCGGTGATCACGTCGCCATCTTCAGCGAGAACCAGCCGCGGTTCTTCGAGGTCATGTGGGCAGCGCTGCGATCCGGTCTGTATGTGACGACGATCAACAGTTACCTGTCCGCAGAGGAGGTCGGCTACATCCTCGATGATTCCGGAGCGATGTCGCTCGTCACCACATCCGAAAAGGCGGAGATCGCCGCATCCGCCCTGCAACTCGCCCCCAACGTCGCGTTCCCGTTGCTGATCGGAGACGCCAACGAGCGGTTCGAGCCCTACATCGAATCGATTGCGGCGATGCCCTCCGATCC
>JAUXQB010000328.1 GCA_030685215.1 Actinomycetota bacterium | reverse complement strand
GCGGTGGCGGGCAGGATCGACGTGCCGAACACGCGGTGGTCGCCGAGGATGGCCAGCGAGTCGTTGGCAATCTCGCTCTCGAACGTGAGGGTGCTGAGCGGAGAACGCAGGCGACCGCCGAGCAGCGGGTGCGCGGCCGACGACGGCGCGGTGGGCCGCCGCCCACGACGCACCCAGTACGGCTGACGTTCGAACGGCGAAGTGGGCAGCGCTACCCGGCGGGCACCGTGCGGTGCCTCGACCGCCCGCCAGTCGATCTGCACGCCGGCGAGGTGCAGCGCACCGAGGCTGGCCGACAGCTGCTGATGGTCGTCGAGCTGTCGACGCAGCGACGGCACCCACGTGCCGGTGCCGGGCGCGACGCACTCCTGACCCATGCCGCACAGCACCGGGTGCGGGCCGAGCTCGACGAACGTCTCGAAGCCCATCGCGACCAGCGTGTCGATGCCGGCTGCGAACTGCACGGGGGCGAGCACATGACCCACCCAGTACTCGGGGTCGGTGAGCTCGCGACCGGCGACGGCGCCGGTGACGTTGGAGACCACCCGCACGCGCGGCGGGTGGAACGTGAGCGTGCGCACGACAGCTCGGAACTCGTCGAGCATCGGCTGCATCAGCGGCGAGTGGAACGCGTGCGAGACCGCCAGTGGCTTCACGCGCACGCCCTGGGCGGCCAGACCGTCGCAGAGTGCCGCCACGGAGGCAGCATCCCCCGACACCACGGTGTGGGCCGGCCCGTTGACGGCGGCGACGGCCAGCACCGCACCGGCAGTGACCGCCGCAGCGACCTCCGCAGCGACCAGGTCGACCGGTGCCGAGACGGCCGCCATCGAGCCACCGTCGGGCAGCGCCTGCATCAGCCGTCCGCGTGCGGCGACGAGCCGCGCGCCGTCGGCCTCCGACAGCACACCGGCCACCACTGCAGCGACGATCTCGCCCAGCGAGTGCCCGAGCACCCCGGACGGCGCGACACCCCACGACCGCCACAGTTCGGCCAGCGCGAGCTCGACGGCGAACAGCGCCGACTGGGTGTACATCGTCTGGTCGAGCAACGACGCCTCGGGTGTGCCCGACTCCGCGAACAGCACCTGCGACAGCAGTCGTTCGCAGCCGGCTGCCGCCATCTCGGCGTCGAACAGCGCGACGACGCGATCGAGCGCGGTCCGGAACACCGGCTCGCGGGCGTACGCACCGGCGGCCATCGAGGCGAACTGCGCCCCCTGGCCGGTGAACAGGAACGCCACACGCGGCGGGTCGGTGGCCGTCACCTCGTGCATCGAGGCGCCCGGTGGCAGCTCGCCGGTCTCGACGGCACGCAGGCCGTCGGTCAGTTCGACGAGGTCGGCGGCAACGATCGCGAGTCGCCAGGCGAGTCGCGCGCGGCCGGTGTTGGCGGAGGCACACACGTCGGTGATCGACAGGTCGGGGTGCGCGGCGAGGGAGCACGCGTAGCGGCCGGCGAGCGTGCGCAACGCGGTCTCGGTGCGAGCCGAGAGCGTGAGCACGTGTGCCGGGCGTGGGTCGGGTAGCGGCGATGCGGCATCGGGCGCGGCTTCCAGCACCACGTGCACGTTGGTGCCGCTGAACCCGAATGCGCTGACGCCCGCGATGCGAGGTCGGTCATCGGCCCACGCGGTGAGCTCGGTGGGCACCACGATCGGCATCGACTCCCAGTCGATGTGCGGGTTCAGCTCGTGCAGGTGGAGGTGCGGCGGGATCTGACCGTGCTGCATCGCCAGCACCACCTTGATGACACCGGCGATGCCCGATGCCGACTCCAGGTGACCGATGTTGGTCTTCACCGAGCCGATCACCACCTGCTGGTCGGCGGCGCGACCACGGCCGAGCACGGTTCCCA
>JAUXQB010000324.1 GCA_030685215.1 Actinomycetota bacterium | reverse complement strand
AACGGGGTGGTCCCCGCACCGGAGATCCACGTCAACTCGGGCGACAGCGTGCGCCTCGTGCTGAAGAACGAGCTGCCGCAGAGCACGTCGTTGCACCTCCACGGCATCCAGGTGCCGAACGTGATGGACGGCGTCGACCCGTACACCGAGCTCCCCACCACCCCCGGCGGCGAGCACGTGTACGAGTTCGTGGCCAAGGGTCCCGCTGTCGGCATCTACCACTCGCACCACAACGCGCAGGAGCAGATCCCCGACGGCATGTTCGGCGCCTTCACCATCGACTACATGCCGATCCCCGAGAAGCTGAAGGAGAAGGGCTACACGAAGGTCGACAAGCGACTGAACATGGTGCTCAACGACGCCGGCGTCATCGGCCTCAGCCTGAACGGCAAGAGCTTCCCCGCCACCGAGCCGTACACCCTGCGTGTCGGTGAGGTCATGGAGGTGCACTACATGAACGAGGGTCTCATGTCGCACCCGATGCACCTCCACCAGCCGATGGGCTGGGTGACCGCCAAGGACGGCATCCCGCTCGACGAGCCGCAACCCACCGACACCATCAGTGTCGCCCCGGGAGAGCGTTACACGGTGCTGTACATGGGGATGGAACCCGGCGTGTGGGCATGGCACTGCCACATCCTCACGCACGCAGAGACAGCTGAGGGCATGCGGTACATGGTGACCGCACTGATCGTGACGAGGTGACGTGATGACAGACCGGCAGCCACGCGTGTTGATCGGAGTCGACGGTTCCGAGGGGTCGATCGAGGCCCTGCGGTGGGGGGCCCACGAGGCCGCCCGTCGTGAGTGGCCCGTCCACGTGATGACGTGCGCGCAGCTGCCGGTCACCATCGAGGCGGGCATGGTGGGGGCCGGCGCGTTCGCCGGCTCCACCATGGACGTCATCGTTCACGACCAGGAGCAGGTGAACCAGCGAGCGGTCGATCTGGCCCGCACGTTCGGCCTCGGCATCGAGGTGAGCGGCGAGACCGTGCTCGGCGCACCCGGGTATGCGATCGTCAGCGCCTCGCACGACGACGACATCATCGTCGTCGGTGCCACCAGCCATCCCGGTCGCCTCTCCGACATGCTCGGCTCGGTCGCCACCGTGGTCGCTCATCGCGCCAAGTGCCCGGTGGTCGTCGTGCACGGGACGGACCGGCGCGACCAGGACCTCGGCCGCATCGTGGTCGGCGTCGACGGCTCACCCAACAGCGACGCCGCGCTCGAATGGGCCATCGAGGAGGCACTCACCAGCGGCGCCGAACTCGTGCTCGTGCACGGCTGGGTGTACCCCTACACCGCCGTTCGCACCGGACGCACCGAGCCGCGCGACGAGATGCGCCTCGACGCGATGCGCACGCTCGAGACCAGCGCCCAGCACGTGCAGGAACTCGCTCCGGCGGTTCGGTGTCACTCGATCATCAGCGAAGAGGCACCCGCGAAAGCACTGATCGACGCTGCCGCCGACGCCGATCTCGTGGTGGTCGGCACCCGCGGTCACGGTGGCTTCGCCGCACTGCTGCTCGGCTCCGTCAGCCGCACCGTGTTGCAGCACTCACCACGCCCCGTCGTGGTCGTCCCCTTCGACGACTGACGCACCGGCCGGTCGGCCGCCCATCCGAGTGCCCGCCACCCATCCGAGTGCCAGCCGCCCGTCCGAGTGTCACCGTCCCACCGGGGGGTCATCTCCCACTCGGACGGTCACGTACCACTCCGATGGTCGTGTGGCACTCGGATCACCGGCGGGTTGGACGCGGTGGTGGGTAGCATCGTGCGACGCCGGGGAGTAGCGCAGTTGGTAGCGCACCTGCTTTGGGAGCAGGAGGTCGGGAGTTCGAGTCTCCTCTCCCCGACCACGCACGCCAGCGCGCCCACGGGCGCGGATGTGCGACACCACTGTCAGGGTTCTCCGCCCGTGGGGGCCGAAGCGGACAGAACGGTCCGGGTTTCGCGCCCGACCCCATCGACGCGGGCGAGCCGTCGGCGTCAGCGGCGGGGAAAGGTGCCGGCGCCGGCGATGGCGGTGGTGAGCTCCTTGCCCAGCGCGGCGAGTGAGGCGATCTGGGCGTCGTCGAGCCTCGCGTACGGCGCGGCGGCCAGCTCGTCGGTCTGACGCTCCACCCGCTCGCGGTGCTGCTGGCCGGCGACGGTGAGGGTGCCGGCATCGAGCCACGACCGCGACTCCAGCCGTTCGGCAGCGGCCGCCCACGCGTCGTCGCTCCAGCCGCGGGTGGACTGCAGCACCGCTGCCGGCACCGCACCCGTGCCCGCGTGCAGCACGAGGGCTTCGATGCCCGACACGCCTTCCACGGTGAGCGCAGCGATGTGGCCGTCGCCGCGGTACTCGCGCAGCAGGGTGATGCCGAACCACAGCGCGAGGTGCGGCTCGGTGGGCCACTCCTGCGACAGGTGACCGGCGAACAGCGGCCGACCCTCTGGCGCGCAGCCGTGCACGATCGACTGCAGCAGCGCCGCCGCCTCCGCGACGTCGGGGGCACCCAACCGGGTGCCGAAGATGCGGGTGAGCGTGGCATCGACCGCCCGCAGGCGCGCCTGCCAGAGTGCGGCGGCGGTGGTGCGCTGCCACGCCTGGGGCACCACGGTGCGGATGCGTTCGGGTTCGAAGTTGTAGAACGTGGCCACCACCACGTCGGGGGTGACCTCGCCCATGGCCGCGGCGCGCGAGGCGAAGTAGCCCATCATGCCCGGGTCGAGGCCGAGGGCGGTGTAGTGCTGATCCGCCTCGGGGGCGAAGTAGATGAGGCCGTGGTACGCCTCGAGGCGGTGCCAGAGGTAGCGAGCAGTCGTTGCCATGGGAGAACCGATCAGTCGATGGGGCCGACGGCGTCGCGCACCATCGTGTGGAACACCGCGAGCGGATACTCCCACTTCGGGCTCAGCACGCCCGTGTCGTAGTTGCCGGCGTCGAGGTTGCGCTGCACGTGCTCGCACATCCGCGCGTCTTCGTCGGCGACCTCCTCACTGAACTTGACGATGTCCTCGACACCGAGCGCGTCGTCGGCGAAGAAGTATTCGAAGATCAGATCGCTGTGCGAGGGACCCCGCGGCAGCCATCGCTCGACCGCGAATCCGCCGGGGAACAGATCGAACCCGAAGGTGGGCCAGAAGTAGCCGAACACACCGAAGGTGCTGCCCTCGCGCGGCGGCATCGAGTGGATGTTCCAGCGCGGATCGCCCTTGTAGGCGACCCTGTACTTCGAGGCGTCGGCATCGCGGCTCATGGCCGGGTGCGTGGTGGGCAGGTGGTAGCCCTCGAGGAAGTTGTCGCCGTACGTCTTCCAGTTGCACGCGACGTGGCGCACGCTCCTGCTGTGGTAGCGGAACGACTCGAAGTCGATGTGCGCCACCTCCGCAGGGAAGTCGCCCAGCCACTCGAGCAACGGTGCGACGGCGGAGTTGAGGCACACGAACACCATGCCGCGCCAGCTGCCCACCTGCACCGGGGTGAGGTCCATGTCGTCGGGTGCCGGTGCACCGAAGTCGCGAGCGCTGAGCAGCGCGCCGTCGGCGCTGAACGCCCACCCGTGGTACTTGCAGACGAGGTTCTTCGAGCAACCCTCACCGTCGTACACCAGCGGGCCGGCGCGGTGTGGGCACAGGTTGAAGAACGCGCTGAGCGTGCCGTCGTCCTTGCGGCGCAAGAAGACGGGCCATCCCGCGATGTTCTCGGTGAGGTAGTCGCCGGCGTTGCGCAACTGGTGCTCGTACGCGACGTGCACCCAGTTGCTGCCGAAGATGGGCCAGCGTTCGCGCTGCCACACCTCGGGGTCGTGGTACCAGCGCGCCGGCAGCGTGACGCCGAGATCCGTGGCGGGTGTCGGGTTCATCAGTTCGTGGAGCTCGGCGCGCGGGCCGACGGTGACCGGTTGTGGCGCGACTCCGGTCATTGGGGAGGAGCGTCGCGCACGACGTCGAGCTGATTCAGCGCGATGAGGTCGCGCATCTGCTTCTGCATGCCGTCGGGCGAACCGTCGAGGAACAGGACGTTGCCGCGGCCGTTCTCGGCCATCTGGCGGATCGTCTCGGTCCACATCGAGAACAGGATGAGCGAGGAGTCGACGCTGTTCGCGTCCATCTGTCGCGCCGCCTGGGTGAGACCGCGCGCCACCTCCTCACGGAACAGGGCGACACCCTGGCCACGGAGCTGGGCGGCGGTGCGCTCGGCCTCGGCCTCGATGCGCACTGCGGTGCCGAGTGCCTCGGCCTCCTTGGTCTTGCGGATGAGCAGCGCGTCGCCTTCGTTGGTGGCGGCGGCCTTCAGGTTGTTGCTGGCCACGACCTGTGCCATCGAGGTAGTGATGGCCTGGTCGAAGGTGATGTCGTTGAGCTGGAGGTCGATGAGGTGGAAGCCCCACGTCTCGATGACGTGGTCGAGGTTGTCCTTCACCTCGGCGACGATCTCGCCGCGCAGCGCGAGGATCTCGGCCTGCTTCTTGGTGGCGACGAACCCACGCGTGCTGCCTTCCACGCTGCGCACGAGCGCGGTGAGGAAGTCCTTCTCGCTGACGAACTTGAAGGCGATGTTCTTGATGGTGTCTTCCGCCTCGCTGATGGCGCCGTAGACCATCATCGCGGTGAAGTACACGTTGGCCTGGTCGAACGTGATGGCCTGGAACTGCAGCTCGACAGCGCGGTTCTGCACGCTGATGCGGCGGAAGATCTTCTCGATGAAGGGGACCACGACGTTGAGGCCCGGGCGCAACGTGCGTCGGTACTTGCCGAAGATGGTGGTGACCGCCACGGTGCCCTGGTTCACCGTGCGCAGGCCGGTGAGGATGGTGAGCAGCACGATGACGCCGAGCACGATGCCCGCAATAGCTCCGGAACCCATAGGTGTGAACCTCCCGATCGGATCGGGGCGAGTCTACGTCGCCGGGCGATGGACGATCGTGGAGTCGGCGCGAATCGGCCTAGTCGCGCCCGAGGAACTCGATGATCTCCGGCCAGGCCGTGCGGTCCTGCCAGACGAACGCGTGACCTCCCTGGAAGGTGCGCAGCACACTGCCTCCGATGCGCGCGGCGATGGCCTGGCTGTTCGCCGGGGGCGCGAGCGCGTCGAACTCGCCGCACGCCACCAGCGTGGGGCAGGTGATGCGATCGAGGCGGTCCCACACGTCGTGGTGGCTGCGTGCCTGCAGTTGCAATGCCTCGCCGCGCAGCTGCTCGGCGGTCTTCGGAACGGCCCGCCCCGCAGCCGCGAAGTCGACCAGCCGTTGGTCGAACGGATGGGCCGCCAGGAACTCGGCGGTGTAGCGACGGTCGGCCAGGTGCAGCCGCAGCGCGTCCTGCTCGGTGGCCGGCAGCGACGACACCGTGTGCAACGGGTAGCTGCTGCCGCCGGCGCCACCCGGCGACGTGCAGAGCAGCGCCAGCCGTTCGATCCGCTCCGGCCAGGTGACCGCGAGCTCCTGGGCCACCATGCCCCCGAAGCTGATGCCGAACACGCGAGCCGTCGGCCATCCCACGTGATCGAGCAGCGCAGCAGCGTCAGCGGCGTAGTCGGCCATGGTCGGCTCGTCGTTCGGGATCGTCGAGCGGCCGAGGCAGCGCTGGTCGTGGATGAGCACCTCGAAGTGCTCGGCGAGCTTGGCGATCATCGGTCCCGCGCCGGCGATGGTGCCGCCGGAGCCGTTGCACACGAGCAGCCGCGGGCCGCTGCCGTGCACTTCGTAGTGGATGTCGACGACAGGGAGGTGAGCGGTGGGCATGCGGGTCAGCCGAGCAGGAAGCCGTCGGGGAAAGGATCGCGTTCGTCGAGGAACTGTTGCGAGGTACCCGTCAGCCACGCGCTGCCGGTGATGGTGGGCACCACCGCCGGCACGCCGGCGACCTCGGTGGTCTCGACCAGCCGGCCGACGAAGTGAGTGCCGAGCAGCGATTCGTTGACGAAGTCGGTGTGCAACGGCAGCAGGCCCCGAGCGTGGAGCTGCGCGACCCGCGCGCTCGTGCCGGTGCCGCACGGTGAGCGGTCGAAGTAGCCAGGGGCGATGACCATCGCGTGCCGCGAGCTGCGCGCGTCGCTGCCCGGCGCGACCAACTGCGCGTGATGACAGCCGTGGATGCTCGGTTCGCCGGGGTGCACCGGCGGGTCGGTGGCGTCGATGGCCTGCAGCACGGCCATGCCCGCGTCGAGCAACGCGCGCGAGTGCGCCTTTCCGAACGGTACGCCCAGGTCGGCCAGATCGACGATGGCGTAGAAGTTGCCGCCGAACGCCATGTCGTAGCGGACGGGACCGATGCCGTCGACCGCCACTACACGATCGAGTGCGGTCACGAACGACGGCACGTTGCGGATGGTGACCGCCATCGCGCGACCGCCGTCGACCTGCACCTCGGCGACCACCAGACCGGCCGGCGTGTCGAGGCGGATGGTGGTGATCGGCTCGGTCACCGGCACCATGCCGGTCTCGACGAGCACGGTCGCCACGCCGATGGTGCCGTGCCCGCACATCGGCAGGCAGCCGGTGACCTCGATGTACAGCACACCCCAGTCCGCATCGGGCCGCGTGGGTGGTTGCAGGATGGCCCCGCTCATGGCCGAGTGTCCGCGTGGTTCGTGCATCAGCAGGGTGCGTACGGTGTCGGAGTTGGCGATGAACCACTGACGGCGCGCTTCCATCGTGTCGCCGGGAATCGGTGCGACGCCGCCGACCACGACACGCGTGGGCATGCCCTCGGTGTGCGACTCCACGCAGTGGAACACGCGTCGCGCTCTCATCCGGCACTCCCCTTTCGCTTGTTCCCTGCGCCGAACCTCGCCGGCGACAACGGCGACACATCGATGCCCACCGGTGCTCCGGACAGCATCGCGGCCACCATCTCGCCCGTGCCGGGACCGGTGGTGGAACCGAGCATGCCATGACCGGCTGCCACCAGCACCGCCGGGGCGTGCGGCAGACGCCCGATCACCGGCAGCCCGTCGGGCGTTGCCGGCCGCAGCCCCGTCCAGCGTCGAGCCGGTTGCGCATCTGACGGCAGGTCGAGCACGACCGCAGCGCGCTGGACGAGTCGTCGCGAACGACGATCGTGCACGGCCCGATCCGCCGTGGAGGTGAGGCCGAAACCGCCGGTGATGCGCAGACCGGCCGCCAGCGGATTCACGGCCAGTCGCTGGTCCACCAACAGCATCGCTCGCGTCGGCATCGCCCCCACGCCCGGTGCGAGCGTCACGCTGTCGCCACGGGCAGCCACGATCGGCAGGCGCACACCGAGCGGTGCACACAGACTCGGCGTCCACGCGCCCGCCGCGACCACCACCTGACCCGCACGAACGGTGCCGGCGCTGGTGTGCACGAGCGCGGCGCGATCGTCGGTGGGTTCGACACGACGGACGCGCGCGTCGAGCGTTCGCACTCCCCGTCGAAGGCCCTCGTCGGTCACGGCAGCCAGCAGTGCCGCCGGGTCGAACCGACCGTCGTCGGCGAGCACCACCGCGCCGGCGACACCCGACCGCAGCGACGGCTCTGCGGCGAGCAGCTCATCTGAGCTCCACTCCTGCGTGCGAACACCCCAACGACTCCACTCCTGCGCCTCGTGGCGCATGCTCGAGAACGTCGCACCGGTGGTGCACACCTGCACCACACCGCCGTCGGAGAAGTCGAGCGCGGCACCTTCGTCCCGTAGCCGGTGCACCTCCGACACCGTCGTGTCGAGCAGTGAGGCCAGCACCGGCACACCTCGCGCCACGTTGGCCGCAGTGCTGTTGCGCGCGAAGCGCCACAACCACGGCGAGATGCGCCACATCACCCGCGGCGAGACGGCGAACGCGCCATCGCGCGTGACCAAGCTGTGCAGCCCGGCACGCACCATCCCCGGCGCGGCGAACGGCACCCGGTGACTGGGCACCAGGTGGCCTGCGTTCGACGACGACGTGCCGAAGGTGCGGCCACCGGGCTCGACGACGAGCACACACATCCCGCGCCGCGCCGCCGCCGAAGCCACCGAGCGGCCGATGATGCCGCCACCGACCACCACGACGTCGACCGCGGCGTGGGTCACGAGTACCCGAGCGTCGCGAGCTGTGCGCGGAGCACGGACAGCTCGGGCTCGGCCAGCGACGTCATCGGCGCCCGTGTGGGGCCGACGGGCACGCCGCGCAGCTGCAGGCCGGCCTTCACCTTCGCGTTGTAGCGGCCGGATTCGACGTTGGTGAGGATGGGAGTGAGCCGCTCCTGGATGGCCCAACCCGCCGCCATGTCGCCGGCCGCCGCCGCGGCCACCATCGCGGCGTGCTCGGCGGGCAGCACGTTGCCGAAGCCGGCGATCCACGAACGTGCGCCGGCCTCGAAGTAGTGCATCGCCAGCGTGTCGCTGCCCGAGATGGTGGCGAGGTGATCGCCGAAGCGATCGCGCAGCATCGCGATGCGACCCAGGTCGCCGCTGGCCTCCTTGATGCCCACCACCAGCGGGTGGTCGGCGATCTGCTCGAGCACCGCGGCGTCGAACGGCACGCCGGTCCGCGCCGGGTAGTCGTAGAGCACCGTGGGCAGCGCCACCGCGTCGACCACGGCAACGACGTGCGCCGCGAGTTCGTCGGGAGTCGGCAGGCAGTACGCCGGCGCCGCGACCATCAGCCCCGCCGCACCGGCGTCGCGAGCCATTCGCGCCTGCGCGACGGCCTCACGCGTGGCGGTGCCACCGACGCCGACGAGCACCGGCACACGACCCGCGCACGCCGCGACGACCGCCTCGACGATTCGGCGACGCTCATCGCTGTCGAGGGCGTAGCCCTCTCCGGTGGTGCCGGCGGCGACCAGTCCGCTGGCCCCTGCGGCGAGGAGGAACTCGACCAGTGGCTCGACCAGCTCCGGAGCCAACGAGCTGTCGTCGTGGAACGGCGTGGCGAGTGGGACGACGACACCGGGGAAGAGAGCAGCGGTCATGCAGCGTGCAGACTACGCGGACGCGCCGTCGACATCGACGAGTGCCGGTGCGGTGGTGATGTGCAGCAGGCCGCGTGCGACGAGTGCCACGACGATGTTGACGACGGTCGCCACCAGCAGCGCCGCGCGCACGCCGACCGCATCGGCGGTGGCGCCCCACACGACGGCGCCGATCGAGGCTCCCAGCCACACCATCAACATCGCGATGGCCGAGCCACGGCCGCGCATCCACTCTTCCAGCTGCACCGTGTAGGTGGAGAACAGCACGTTCATCGTGCCCATCGAGCCGGCCCCGGCGAGCACCATGGCCACCACCGCCGACCACAGCCGATCACCGACCACGAGCAACGCCACGCCGAGCGACCAGACGAGCGCGGCGAGAAACACTGTTCGCTCGGGCCGAGCCACCGCGCGGAGGCGCGGCAACACCCACACGGCCATCACCGAGCCGAGGCCGAGCGCCGCCGCCAGCATGCCGAACCCGGCCGATCCGACGCCGAGCCGCTTGGTCGCCACCACCGGCAGCAGCGCGGCCAGCGACGAACTGACGCCCGACATCAGCGCGAGCCGAATCGCCAGCCGCCGCAACGCCACCGCGCGGGCCACGTGCCGCACACCGTCGCGGATGACGGCAGCGAGTGCCTGCGGCGCCGACGCCGCTCTCGGTGCAGGCCGGTAGCCGCGCACTGCGACGACCACGGCGATGAACGACGCGGCGTCGAGCAGGAACACAGCGCCCGGACCCGACAACGCGATCACCAGCCCCGCAACCGCCGGCCCGAGTGCTTGGGCGATGTTGCGCGAGATGGAGTCGAGTCCGAGCGCCTGCGAGAGGCGTCGCGGCCCCACCAGCTCCGGGGTGAGCGCCATGAACGCAGGAGCCGCGAGCGTCAGCGCCACCGACTGGAGGAAGGTGCCTGCGAGCAGGGCCGACGGCGGCATCTGATCCAGGATCTGCAGCACACCCATCGAGCCCGCCACCACGAGCGCTGCGACCTGCGTGAGGATGATCAGTCGGCGCCGGTCGATCATGTCGGCGAAGGCGCCGGCGTGCAGCGCGAGCAGGAAGCCGGGGACAGCCCACGAGGTCTGCACCAGGCTGACCAGCAAGTCGGAGTCGGTGACCAGCGTCATCGCCCAACCGGCCGCGACGAGGTGCATGAACGTGCCGATGTTCGACACCAACCCCGCGATCCAGAGCGCTCGGTAGACGGGCAGCCGCAGTGGCGCCCACGGACCATCTGCAGGCGCGTCCACCTCGAGCACGCACGCACGCTACTGCCGGAGTGGCCGACGGCACCCGAGGCGGGGTGGCCAATCACACCGTGCAGGGATACGGTCCACCTCGTGAACCAGCCGAAGGTGCACCGCGAGATCGAGCGCAAGCTGGAGGTGCCGCGGGGCTTCCGACTCCCTCGTCTCGCCGGTTCGGTCGCGGGAGTCGCCACAGCGGAGGCTCAGCCGGTGCTGCACCTGGAGGCCGTCTACTTCGACACGGCCGACCTGCGTCTCGCGCGCAGCCACATCACGTTGCGCCGACGCACGGGCGGCGTCGACGACGGCTGGCACTTGAAGCTGCCGGTGCACGGAGCGCGGGGCAAGCGAGGAGCCGCGGGCCGTCGTTCACACGCCGAGGCCGCCAGTCGCGACGAGCTGCAGCTCCCGCTCGGCGACCAGCGCGACGACGCGCACGAGCCGCCGTGGGCCCTGGTGTCCGCCGTGCTCGGCATCACTCGCGGCGCTCCCCTCGCGCCGGTGGCCACCATTCGCAACGAGCGTCGCCCCACCCAGCTCGTCGACGCCGATGGACGGCCCATCGCCGAGATCACCGACGACCGGGTCACCGTGCTCCGGTCCGGTCGCATCACCGAACGGTTCCGTGAGATCGAGGTGGAGGCCGCAGCCCATCGCTCGGTCGACGACCTCGAGCCGGTCGTGCAGGCACTCGTCGCGGCCGGCGCCACCATCAGCACGTTCTCGTCGAAGGCGGCGCGAGCGCTCGGTCCAGGGGCCACGGCCGCACCCGACATCGCCACACCGCCGAAGGTGGGCGTGCACGACCCGGCCGTCGACGCCATCCGCGCGCACCTCGCGCGGCACACCGCGGCACTGGTGCGCGAAGACCTGAACGTGCGACGCGGGCTCCCCGAAGGCGTGCACCAGATGCGGGTGGCCGCCCGCCGGTTGCGCAGCGGGCTGCGCGTGTTCGGTCCGCTCATCGACGCCGACTGGTCGCGGACAACGCGCGACGAACTGGGCTGGATCGCCGGTGAGCTCGGGGCAGCGCGCGATCGCGAGGTGCTCGAGGCGCGACTCCTGCATGATCTCGCCTCGCTGCCCATCGCCGACGCCGCCGTGCAGGCCGCCGCCGACGTGGTGCGTCGCGTCCTCGGCGCCGAAGCGCTGGCTGCGGCGGCCCGGTCCACCGAGGCGATGGAGTCAGAGCGCTACCTCGCCCTGCTCGACCGACTGGTGAGCGCCAGCGCGGCGCCACCGGTGACCGACGCCGCGAGCCACTCGTGCGCGCACGAACTGCGGCCGCTGGTGCGACAGGCGTGGCGCAAGTTCCGGCGCGACGCCGACGCGCTGCGCAAGAAGAGCGCCGACGACCAGTGGCATGCCGTCCGCATCCGGGGCAAGCACACGCGGTACGCGCTCGACGCGCTCACCCCGGTGTTCGGGCGACCGGCGCGTGAGTGGGCGAAGCAGGTCGCCACGGTCACCGAGTTGCTCGGCATGCACCAGGACGCCGCGCTCGCCGCCGACACCGCCCGCCTGCTCGCCGCCGAGCACGCCGATGGCAGCACCGGCTTCGTGTTCGGCCTGCTCCACGACGCTGAGCGGGCGCACGTCACGGAAGCCCGCAGGCAGTTCGAGGCGCTGTGGCCCGACGTGACGCACCCGCGCTGGCGTCGCTGGTTGCGCACTCGCCACTGACCCGGCCGCGACCACGCCCGGCGGGATACCGTGACGCTCATGAGCTGGGTGCCGAAGGTCGATCTGAGCGAAGCCGGCGCGGCCGCGGCGATCGACGAGGCGTGCTCGCGTGCGGGCTTCCTCACCGTGGTCGGACACGGCGTGCCGCCGTCCGTGATCGACGACGCATGGATCAGCGCCCGGCAGTTCTTCGAGCTGCCACTCGCCGAGAAGATGCAGGTCGCGATGCCGCATCCCGGCTACCCCTACGGCTACTCCCCCGTCGCCGGCGAGACGCTGGCGAAGTCACTGGGCAACGGTGGCGCGCCCGACCTCAAGGAGAGCTTGGCGATCGGGCCGATCGACCGGCCGACGCACGCCATCACCGATCCCGACGAGTCGTTCGCCTGGTCGCAGAACCAGTGGCCCGTGTCGCCGCCGCAGCTGCGGCCGGCGTGGGAGCGCTACTTCCGCGAGATGAGCGACCTGGCCGCGCGGCTGTTGCGCCTGATGGCCATCGGGCTGAGGATGCCGGAGCACCACTTCGACCCGATGATCTCGCGCCACACCAGCGCGATGAGAGCGCTGCACTACCCCGCGCTCACCGAGCACCAGGCCGACCAGTACGGCGCCAGCCCCCACACCGACTACGGCACGCTCACCATCCTGCTCGCCGACCCGGTGCAGGGCGGCCTGCAGGTGGCGGGCGACGACGGCACGTGGCACGACGTGCACGCCGAGCCCGGCTCACTGGTCGTGAACCTCGGCGACGCGATGGCCCGCTGGACCAACGACCGCTGGCGCTCGACGATGCACCGCGTGCTGGTGCCGCGAGGCCGCCGGCAGTCGATCGCGTTCTTCCACAACGCCAACTGGGACGCGGTCATCGAGTGCCTGCCCACCTGTCTCGAGCCGGGAGCAGCACCGAAGTACGGGCCCATCCACGCTGGCCCGCACCTGATGCAGAAGTTCCAGAGCACCGTCAACACGTACTGACTGTGCCGCCCGCGTGCGAGTGAGTGGCGTGGTTGCGGTCCATCCGAGTGAGAGCGTCCCGACGGAGGTGCCGCTGCCACTCGGATGGTCGGCTGCCACTCGGATGGTCGGCTGCCACTCGGATGGTCGGCTGCCACTCGGATGGTCGGGCTTCGTCGTTGGTGATGTGGCAGGTCGAACGTTCGCAGCCACCAACACGCACTGGAAGAGCGACAACTCTGGTTGCGCCGGCGCGCAACCAACGTCGTCACCGTTCCGAGAGAAGTAGACGGGCCACCTCCAGTGCGGCACCCGAACCGCCGCCGGTCACCGCTGTGGCTCTGCCTCGGCCCCGGCGTCGGGTCGGGCAGTCCAGCTCACGGCACATCGTTTCGGTCAGCGACAACTTCCCCTGCACCAAGTGCAGCAAAAGTTGTCGCTGAGCTGAGAGAACTCTGCAGCCAATGGTGCGCCGCACCCGACGGCTACCGCCGGTCACCCACACACACGAGAGGAGAGCCACTTTGGTTGCGCGGGCGCGCAGCCACAGTTGTCACCGGTCCGAGAGAAGTAGATGGGGCACCTTCGGTGCCGCGCCCGAGGATGACCGGCGGTCGACCACTGGCGGCGCCGACGGTCAGCCGATGAGCTCGATCAGCAGCGTGGCCGACGACGAGGAGTTTCCACCCGACATCGGTGTGACCTCGAGCGCGAACGAGCTGTCGGCCGGGTTGCGCAGTGTGAGCACGGAGTTGGCGTCCACGGTCTCCACCAGCACGGTGCCGATGATCGGCGTGGTGCCGGTGAATCGGCCGGTGACGGTGGACGCGACCTCGATGCCGTCGATCGTGACGACCAGCTGGCCGGCTTCGGTGATCGGCACCTGGAACGAGACCCGATAGACGCCGATCTCGGTCAACGCGAACGAGCTCGCGCCGAGCCGTACCACGGTGCCCGACGCGGTGGTCGGCCCGTCCTGCGGGAACTCGACATCAGCGCCGGGAGCGATCGTGGCCGCGTTGTCGGGCGGTGACTGTGCGAAGAACTGTGCCGCGAGCACGCTGCCGTCGGCACCCGGATCACCCTGCGGGCCCGCTGGACCCTCAGGACCCTCTGGGCCTTCCGGACCCTCCGGACCCTGCTCGCCGGAGCCACCCTCGACGTAGTAGCCGACCACGTCGAGCACCAGGTGCACGGTGTCGGTGGTGGTACCGCCGGCAGCGCGGTAGAAGACGTCGATGTCGCCGTCGGCCGGCAGCTGCACCGTGACCGAGTTGGGGGCGGTCTGCTGCCCGAGGAAGTTCAGCGAGGAGGTGGAGGGGTCGCCGACGACGTCGCCGGGGCGCACGCTGAGGAACCCGGCGGCGCTGGGCGACACGGCGGTGACGTTGGCCACGAGGGCCGTCGCACCCTCGGGCACCACGATCGCGGGACCACCGAGCGTGTCGACCGTTCCGGTGATCTGGACGGTCTCGGCCTGCATCGACACGAGCGCGCCCTCCAGTCCGAGGTCGTCACGGGTGTCGACCAACCTCACGGGCGTGACCGCGACGAAGCTCGCGGCAGGGCTCGGCGCGGCCGAGGCCACGAACAGACCGCCCGCGCCGATCGACACTGCGACCGCAGCGCCCACCGCTGCCCATCGCGAGCGGATCATCCCATTTCCCGAACCTCGTGTGAACTGCATCGTGTCTGCCTCCTGAAGTGGTGCGAACGGCAGCATGAGCCGAACCGTCGCGTGAGCGCCGCCACGTCATCGGCATCGTGGACCCGGGAACTGAGGCCGGATCCGAACTTTGATGAGCGCCCCGGCGCGGCGAGACCCGGCCATGCGGCCGGGTCTCTGCACCACGAGCGGGCGACGGTAATCGAAACCGCATATCCGACTTGGAAGGACGGCGCTCTAGCCATTGAGCTACGCCCGCGTGTTCGGGATCGAGGCTACCAGCTGACTATTGACGGCCCATCTCGGTGGCGTAGCCGGCGGCCTCGCTGTCGCCGTACTTCTCCGGGCTGGCCTGGATGACCACCTCGTGCAACGTGCCGGTGAACGCGAACGGTGCGGCGTAGCGCGCGGACACCGGCGAACCGTGGTCGTAGCCGACGCTCGGACCCACCGACGAGATCATGCGCATCAGCAACGGCAGCTCGGCACCGCCCACCTCCTCGCCGTCGATCTCGATGGTGGCCGAGCCGAGCCGGCCCGCGTGGCGGCGCACCTTCACCGCGAGCTCGGTGGTGCCCTCCGGCACCGGTGCCGACGACTCGATGACCGTGTGCTCGTCGAACGCGTTGTAGTCGAACACCAGCCGGTCGTTCTGCACGAACAGCGAGAAGCCCGAGTTCTCGGTGCCGGTGGCGTAGAGCACACCGGCGTCGCCGGCGGCGCGCGTGACGCGTGCGGTGAGGTCGAAGTTGCGCCCACCGACGGAGGCGGAGGCCTGGCCCGGCATCGGCGACATCGGCGGCCGGTACACGTAGCGACGGCTCTCCGGGTGTGGCGAGTGCGGCCGATGGCGCACGCCGAACAACTCGATGCCGCGGTCGTCGAGCGGCAGCACCTCGTGCACTGCGGCCTCCTGCCACCACAGGTCGATCAGCTGCTGCAGCGTGTCGGGCATCTCGGCTGCGAGGTCGTTGCACTCCGACACGTCGACGGCGAGGTGGTAGAGCTCCCACTGCTCGGTGTCGTAGTCGGCGTCCTTGTCGTGCTTGCACACCGCCTTCCAGCCGTCGCGCACCAGAGCACGGCTGCCCGCGTTCTCGAAGTACTGCAGCGTGTTGGTGGCGGGCGCGCCAGGATCGGCGAGCACGGTCGCGAACGAGTGGCCGGTGACCGGCTTCTGCGGCACTCCTCGATAGGTGGCGGGTGGCTCGACGCCGAGCAGGTCGTACACGGTGGCCACCACGTCGGCGGCGAACGCGAACTGCGTGCGCTTCGTGCCGCGCTGGTCGGCGGCGACGCCCTGCGGCCAGTGCACGATGAGCGGCACGTGCACACCACCCTCGTGCGTGTTCTGCTTGTACCACTTGAACGGTGAGTTGCCGCACTGCGCCCACCCCCACGGGTAGTTCGTGTGGCTGTGCGGCCCACCGATGTCGTCGATGCGATCGATGGCTTCGTCGGGGGTCTCCAGGATGAGGTTGAAGAACTTCATCTCGTGCATCACACCGAACGGGCCGCCCTCCTGGCTGGCGCCGTTGTCGGTCATCAGCACGAACAGCGTGTTGTCGAGCTGGCCCATCGCGCGCAGCCCGTCGACGAGGCGACCGATCTGGTCGTCGGTGTGGTCGAGGAACGCGGCGAACGCCTCCTGCAGGCGGCACCCCAACCGGCGCTCGTTGTCGGGAAGGTCGGCCCACGCCTGCACGCCCGGGTTTCTCGGCGCGAGTTGCGTGCCCTCAGGGACGACGCCCGTGGCGAGCTGCTTCTCGAACCACCGCTGGCGGGTGACGTCCCAACCCTCGTCGTAGCGACCGCGGTACTTCTCCATGTACGCGGGCGGCGCCTGGTGCGGCGCGTGGCACGCACCGAACGCGACGTAGCTGAAGAACGGCTTGTCGGGCCGCACGCCCTTCGAGTCGGCGACCATCTTCAGCAACTGGTCGACGAGGTCTTCCGACACGTGGTAGCCGTCGGCGGCGGAGGCCGGTGGCTCGATGATGTGGTTGTCGCACACCAGCTCCGGGTGGAACTGGTCGGTCTCGCCGTCGAGGAAGCCGTAGAAGCGGTCGAAGCCGCGGCCGAGCGGCCACTGGTCGAACGGCCCGGCCGCCGAGCACTCCTCCATCGGCGCGAGGTGCCACTTGCCGACGGCGAACGTGGCGTAGCCCTGGTCGCGCAGCACCTCGGCGACGGTGGCGGTCTTGGTGGAGACATGTCCGAGCAGGCTGGGGAAGCCGGAGCGGAAGTTCGACACGCTGCGCATGCCGGCCATGTGCTGGCCGCGGCCGGTGAGCAGCGCGGCGCGCGTGGGCGAGCACAGCGGCGTGACGTGGAAGTTGGTGAACTGCACCCCGCCCGCTGCGAGCGCATCGATGTGCGGTGTGTCGATGTCGGAGCCGTAGCAGCCGAACTGTGCGAAGCCCACGTCGTCGAGCAGCACGAGCACCACGTTGGGGGCTCCGTCGGGTGGAGCGGGCAGCTCGTCGTACCACGGTTCGCTGTCGGCCAAGGTGCGGCCGATGGTGCCTTCGAAACGTTCACTGCGCATGACCCGCTGCTCCCCTGTTCGCGACCGCGAGGCTACGATATTGTCAGCGTGAGTGTCAA
The DNA here is from genome assembly GCA_030685215.1 of Actinomycetota bacterium. Classification (GTDB taxonomy): domain Bacteria; phylum Actinomycetota; class Acidimicrobiia; order Acidimicrobiales; family Ilumatobacteraceae; genus UBA668. Next base: position 27,072 of record JAUXQB010000324.1, on the reverse strand, counting down.
CTCTCTGGGGCCAGGGTGACGACAACGCCCAGCGGTTAGGTTGCAGTCGTGAGTGAGCGCGTCATCGAGAGTGTGAGCCAGATCGTCGACGAGACCCCGCTGCTGCGCCGCATCCGGGAGAGCGTCATCGGCGACGACCAGGTGATGGACGGCCCGTACGGGCCGCATCGCATCACGTACGCCGACTACACCGCGTCGGGCCGCGCGCTCACGTTCATCGAGGACTTCATCCGCGAAGAGGTGCTCCCCCGCTACGCCAACACGCACACCGAGTCGTCGGGCACCGGACTGCAGACCACCCGCCTCCGCGAAGACTCGCGCCGCATCATCCGCGACGCGGTGGGCGGCAACGACGACACGTGCGTCATCTTCTGTGGCTCCGGCTCCACCGGCGCCATCGACAAGCTCATCGGCATCATGAACCTGCGGCTGCCCGCCGACCTCGACGACCGCTATCACCTGTCGCAACACATCCCCGCCGACGAACGACCGGTCGTCTTCGTCGGCCCGTTCGAGCACCACTCCAACGAGGTGCCGTGGCGTGAGTCCATCGCCGACGTGGTCACCATCCCCGAAGACGCCGACGGCCACATCGACCTGGTGGCGCTCGAGCGCGAGCTCGTCCGCTACGCCGACCGGCCGCTGAAGATCGGCTCGTTCTCCGCCGCCAGCAACGTCACCGGCATCGTGTCGAACACGTGCGACATCGCGCACCTGCTGCACACACATGGCGCGCTCTCGTTCTGGGACTTCGCGTGCGCGGCGCCGTACATGGCCATCGAGATGTACCCACAGTGCGCCGACCACCCGCTCGCCCGCAAGGACGCCGTGTTCATCAGCCCGCACAAGTTCGTCGGCGGTCCCGGCACGCCGGGCGTGCTGGTGGTGCGCCGCGAGCTGCTCACCAACCGAGTGCCCGACGTGGTCGGCGGCGGCACGGTCGCCTACGTGAACCCCACCGAGCACCGCTACCTCGACGACCCGGTGCACCGCGAAGAGGGCGGCACGCCCGCCATCGTCGAGAGCATCCGCGCCGGCATGGTGTTCCAGCTCAAGCAGGCTGTCGGCGTCGCCACCATCAAGGCACGCGAAGAGTCGTACTGGCGTCGGGCAGTCGACACCTGGGCGGCGAACCCGGCGATGCAGGTGCTCGGCAACACCACTTCCGAGCGGCTGTCCATCCTGTCGTTCGTGGTGCGCCGTCCCGGCGGCCGCTACCTGCACCACAACTTCGTGGTCGCGCTGCTCAGCGACCTGTTCGGCATCCAGTCGCGCGGCGGCTGCTCGTGCGCGGGGCCGTACGGACATCGCCTGCTGGGCATCGACATCGAGCGGTCGCACGAGTTCGAACACGAGATCACGCACGGCTGCGAGGGCATCAAACCCGGCTGGACCCGCGTGAGCTTCAACTACTTCATCTCCGAGGCCGTGTTCCAGTACCTGGTGAGCGCCGTCGATCTGGTGGCCGAGCACGGCTGGAAGCTGCTGCCCGAGTACCGGTTCAACCCCACCACCGGTCTCTGGCGACACCACTCCGGCCCGGTCGAGCCGCCGCTGCGGTTGTCGCAGCTGTCGTACGACCCGGCGACGGGCGAACTGCAACGGCCGCCGCTCGACGTGGCACGCGCGCCGGAGGAGGCACTCGCCGAGTACCTCACCGCCGCACGCGAACGCTTCGCGGCCACCCCCGAGTGGGACCACAGCGAACCCTCCGAAGGATCGCTGTCGGCAGAGTTCGAGCACCTGCGCTGGTTCGACCTGCCGGCCGTGTCGCTCTAGCGCCGCGCGGCGCGAGTCAGTCGTGCATCTGCTGGGCGAGGTAGTTCTGCTCGCCCATCTGGCGAACCAGCTCGAGCTGCGCCTCCAGCCAGTCGGCGTGCTCCTCCTCCGACACGAGGATGCCTTCCAGCAGGGCCCGCGACGCATTGTCGCCGACGGCCACGCACACCGCGATGCCGTCGTTGAGCCGCTTGACGGCTGCGTACTCGAGTTGGAGATCGACGCTGAACTGCTCGACCACGGTCTCGCCGACGGTGACCGGGTACAGGCGCTGCATGTTGGGCACGCCCTCGAGGAACAGGATGCGGTCGATGATGATGTCGGCGTGCTTCATCTCGTCGATGGACTCGTGGCGGATGTAGCTGCCGAGGCGCTCGTAGCCCCAGTTCTCGCACATCTTGGCGTGGATGAAGTACTGGTTGATGGCTGTCAGCTCGGCTGTGAGCACATCGTTGAGGATCTCGATGACCTTGGTATCTCCACGCATGGGTCGAGCCTAGGTGCTACTGCGCGGCGAAGCTGCCGCTGACGCTGACGGCACTGGCGCAGCCGGCGTGCTCGTCGATGAGCCGACACAGTGCGTCGTGGCAACCGCCGCAACTGGTACCCGCGCCACAGGCCGCCTTCACTTCTTCAAGGGTGCCGGCACCGCGCCGGATGGCCTTCACGATGGTGCGTTCACGCACGACGCTGCAATGACAGACGATCGCCATAAGGCGAGCTTAACAACACCGGGAAAGGTTCCGCCACTCGGCCGTCCATCCAGTCCGAGGCTTTCCTCCAGATCGGCGGCTTCCGAGGGTTTGCGCGGGAGAATCCTGGAGGTGAGCCTCGGTTCGAACCGCTCAGCCCCAGGCGATGGGCAGCGTGGTGTAGCCGGCGATCACCGAGCCGGGCGGGTTGGTGACCGCCTCACCCGCTGGGCGCAGACCGGGCAGCCGCGACGACAGTTCCGCCAGAGCCTCGGTGAGCTCGAGGCGCGCCAGGCTGGCGCCGAGGCAGTAGTGGATGCCGCCGCCGAAGGTGAGCAGGTGCCAACCGGCGGGCGTCTCGCGAGCGATGTCGAACACGTCGGCATCGGCCATCACGGCAGTGTCGTGGTTGGCCGACATCGACATCAGCACCACGATCGAGCCGGCCTCCACGTGATAGCCACCGATCTCCAACGGCTCGGCCGCCACTCGCGGCAGCGCTTCGGTGGCGGGCTCCCAGCGAATCGCCTCCTCCACCGCGTTCGGCACCAGGTCCGGGCGCGAGCGCAGCAGTGCCCACTGATCGGGATGCTCGGCGAACGTGTGGATCATGTTGCTCAGCTGGTTGCGGGTGGTGTCGGTGCCGGCCACCAGCATCATCGCCACCACCGACTGCAGCTCGGAGCGCGACAACCGGTCGCCTTCCTCCTCGGCCAGGATCAGGTTCGACAGCAGGTCGTCGCGTGGCGCGGCGCGACGCTCGTCGATGAGCACGTCGAGGTAGTCGTCGAGCTCCGCCTGAGCCTGCTCGATCTCGGCCAGGTACGCACCCGCGTCGAGGCGCAGCGACTGCAGGATGGACGACGCCCACCGGCTCATGTCGGCCACCCGATCGGGTTCGATGCCGACCAGCGCGCAGATGATCGGAATGGGGAACGGCTCGCAGAGGGCCGGCACCGCGTCGCAGGAGCCGGCGTCGATGACGGCATCGAGCAGCCCGGCGATGGTGGCGCGGGTGGTCGGCCGCAGCGCCTCGACGGCCTTGGGGGTGAACGCCTTGGACACGAGACGGCGCAGGCGATGGTGGTCGTCGCCTTCCATGAACAGCAGGATCTGCTCCTGGCGCTTCCATGCTCGGCTGCCTTCGGGGATGCCCGAGACGCGGGCGAAGTCCATGCCCGGGCCGCGCAGCCGCTTGTCGCGCAGCAGCTCCACCACGTCGTGGTGGTGGATGGCGATGGGCCCGAACGCGCCGCGGCCGATGGTGGCGCTCGCCCGCGCATCGGCGAACAGCGCCCTGGCACCCTCGGCCGTGTTCACCGTGCCGGGGAACAGTTGCGGAAGATCCGCCTCGGCGTACGTCGTCATCGGTGGTGCCCCCTCGCCCGGGTCGTGCCTCGTTGCACGTCGTCGATCAGCGTGAACGGTGATCGGCGAGGTGTCAACGCAACATGCGACACATCCGCTGTTCGATCGGGTCGGCGATCCGCCACACTGGCCACGTGACCTCTGCGCCCGACGGCTCCGCGCCACGCCTTCGACACTCGGGCATGGCCGTTGCCGCGCTGTTCATGGTGAACGGCGCCACCTTCTCCAACTGGCTGCCCCGCATCCCCGAGATCCGCGACCAGCTCGGCATCGGCAACGCGGGTCTCGGCGCCACGCTGCTCGGCGGCGGCCTGGGCGGGCTGATCGGCTCGCTCACCGTGGCGCGGTTCATGGACCGCCTCGGCAGCCGACGGTTGGTCATCGCCGCCGCAGCACTGCTGTCCGTCGGGATGCCCCTCATCGCATGGGTGCCCGTGGCGCCGCTGCTGCTGGTGCTGCTCACCGTGCTCGGGATGCTCGACGTGTTCAACGACGTCGCGATGAACACGCAGGGCGTGGCGGTGCAGACCCAACTCGGCCGGTCGATCATGAACCGGCTGCATGCGATGTGGAGCCTCGGGTTCACCGGCGGCGCGCTGGTCGGCTCGGCGGCGTCGGCGGCCGGCATCGGATTGCGGTTGCACCTTGCCCTCGTCGGCGTGGTGCTGCTCGGCACCGTGCTGGTGGTGCAGCGCTGGCTGGTGCCGGTCGACCCACCACCGGAGCCGGTGACGCCCACTGCCGACGGAGACGACGCCGAACCACCGCGCACCCGACGGCTGTCGCCCGCAGTCGTGTCGATGGCGGTGGCGGCGATGGCCGCGATCGCGCTGGAGGTGACCCCGAACGACTGGGCCGCGGTGCTGTTGCGCGACGTGTTCGACGCGGGGCGGTTCAGCGGCTTCGGCACCGTCGCGTGCGCAGGGGCGATGCTCGTCGGCCGACTCGGTGGCGACCACGTGCTGGACCGGGTGGGTCCGCGACGACTGCTGGTGGGCGCGCTGTGGCTGGTCGGCATCGGCCTGGTCGTGACGGTCGTGGCACCGGTCAGCGCGGTCGCGCTGGTCGGGCTCTCCATCTGGGGTCTCGGTCTGTCGGTGGTCTTCCCTCAGCTGTACGCCACCGCCGCACGCCTGCCCGGCACCACCGCCGGTGCGGGCTTGGGTGCGATGCTCTTCGGTCAGCGTCTGGGCGCGATGCTCACCGCGGTCGCCGTGGGGGCCCTCGGCGGCTGGCTCGATCTGCGGTGGGCGTTCGCCATCGTGGGTGGCATCGCCTTCGCCACCATCGTCGCGGTCACCAACGGCCGACGCGCTCGCGCCGCCGCGGCCTGAACTGCCGAACGGCCGTGGGTCAGGCGACGGCTTCGGAGTACGGCATCCAGCGGCCGGCCTCGAAGTCGTACAGCTTGCACTGCGAAGCGTCGTTGGCGTAGCTGCGCAGCGACAGGCGCGCCGAGCGCACCGTGTCGGGGTAGTGCTCGGCAATGGCCGCAGCGGCTGCAGGCAGCTGGTGGAACGGCAGACGCGCATCGACGTGATGCGGCACGTGCACCATGATGTTGTGCAGCCACAGCGCGTTGACCACCGGGTTCACGCGCATGATGGTGGTGCTCTCCATCTGCCCCTTGAACTGGCTCCACTCCTTGCGCGGCCACCAGCGGATGTCGGGTGCCACGTGGTGCACGTAGACGGTCCAGCCGATCACCTGCACGAAGATGAGGAACGGCACGACCAGCAGCTTGAACGGCATCCAGAACGCACCGACGACCCCACCGCTGATGGCGCCCCACGTGGCGGCAGCGCCGAACAGCACGACCAGCACAGTGGTGAGCACGATCTTGTCGCGGATGATGGCGTCGCGACGCTTGCCCGGGGCGTTGAAGCGCCACATCTTCTGCCACCAGACGGTGCGCAGGAAGTAGGCGCCGGAACCGAACCGCGACCACTCGAAGCGGTGACGCAGGCGGGCGAGGCGGCTCATCGCGCGGTACTCGTCGGCGGTGGCCGGGTGCCACACGAAGTCGAACCCCTGGCGAGTGGTGTAGCCGTGGTGGATGCGGTTGTGGCCGAGGTCCCAGGCCGCTTCCACGTGGAAGCTGGGCACCATGCACACCTGAGCGATGATGCGGTTGAGCTTGCGCGACTCCACGAGTGCACCGTGCGATGCGTCGTGGCCGAGCACGAACAGTCCCGACACCGCCATGCCGGCGAGCGGCCAGAGCAGCAGCAACGCCCACCAGGTGTTGGTGAGCGCGAGCCCCGCGATGGGCAGCAGGTAGAGCACCACGGCCTGCGCGAGCGCGAGGATGGCGCGCCCGGTGGACCGCTGGTAACAGGCCTCGGGAATGATGGCCCGCACGTCGTTCAGCGAGTGGGTACGGGTGGCGGGAAGGGCATGGTCGGTGCTCGTCACAGATCCCATTGTACTCTACCTACCGGTCGGTAGGGAGAATTCTGGCAGACTTTTCGTCCACGCACGGGTACCGTCCGCGGTCGTGGAACTTGTCGGATCGATCATCGAGCTGGAAGCGCTGTACGGCGAAGCGGTGCCGTCGTCCCGCACCAAGGAGATCGACCACCTCACGCCGCTGCACCAGCGCTACGTGGAGGCATCGCCGTTCGTGGTCATCGCCACCTCTGGCCCGGAGGGCATGGATTGCTCGCCACGCGGCGACCCGGCCGGCTTCGTCGAGGTTGCCGACCCGCGCACGCTGCTGATCCCCGATCGTCGCGGCAACAACCGCGTCGACACGCTGCGCAACCTGGTGGTCGAGCCACGCATCGGCCTGCTGTTCATGGTGCCCGGCATCGGCGTCACGTTGCGGGTGAACGGCACGGCGGTGCTCGCCACCGACCTCGCCCTGCGCGAGCGGTTCGTGCTGCACGACAAACTGCCGGCCACCGTCATCGTCGTGTCCGTGCGGGCGGTCTACACGCAGTGCCCGAAGGCGCTCATCCGGTCGCACCTCTGGGACCCTGCCGGCTTCCGCGATCCCTCCGACCTCCCCACCGTCGGCCAGATCAACGAAGCCATCACGAACGGCGCGTTCGACGGCAAGGCCTACGACGACGCCTACCCCGAACGAGTCCGCACCACCCTCTACTGAGTCCCCGGTCGCTCTTACGTAAACCCTGTCGGCCGCTGACCTGGGGCTGTGAGTTCCAGTTCTTGACACAAAGCTCGGGAGCGCCGACAACTTGGCGCTGGGACACGCCAATGCGATGTCCCGCGCCAGCTTACGAGTTCGAGTCAGGCGATGGTCGTCGAGGTGTGCCGGCGCCCGACGGCCAGAGCGACAGCAGCCCACAGGAACCCTGCACACACGACTCCCACAGCAGCGACCCAGATCGAGTCGAAGACACCCATCAACACCGACGAAGACGAACAGAGCGCCCTGAAGTGCTCCCTTCAGCATCACGGAAGGCTCGGCCACGGCGTGTAGAACTCGGGAACGGCTCACAGGATCGCACCCTAGTGATGCGTCCTCGAAGTGGCTGGGTTGTGGTCCGCGACACACTCAGTGTTGGCGCTCGCACATCAGAGTCGAGTGCCCCACCGCCACAGCTCGGACGGAGATTCAGCATCGGCGATCACACGCCCACATTGGGCGTCCCATCGCCAAAGCTCGAGGCACAACTCGGAGGAACCATCGCCGAACCGAAGACTCCCGCCAGTCGCACACTAGGTTCGGCGCAGCGGGCCGGTGCCCGCGACCATCACGGAAGTCGAGGACCAACATGACGGATTCCGCACGGTACGCCGACCTCACCCTGGAGCAGGCCGGCCAGGCGTTCCTCTCCGGCGACACGTTCACCGACGAGGCGCTGTTCCACGCGGCCACCACCAAGCTGCGCCACGAGTCGCCGGTGCACTGGGTGGAGCACCCCGACTTCAACCCGTTCTATGTCATCACCAAGCACGCCGACGTGCTCGACATCGAGCTGCACCCCAACGAGTTCCTCAACGCACCGCGCGCCATCCTGGGCAACAAGGAGGCCGACGCGATGCGAGCGATGCAAGGGCACCTGGTGAAGTCGCTGGTGCAGATGGACGACCCCGAGCACCGCCACCACCGCAACCTCACCGCCGACTGGTTCCTGCCCAAGAACCTGGCGAAGCTCGACGTGCGCCTGGCCGAACTGGCCGAGCGATCGGTGCAGCAGATGCTCGACGCGGGCGGCACGGTCGACTTCGCCACCGACATCGCGATGGAGTACCCGCTGTACGTCATCCTCGCCATCCTCGGACTCCCGGAGAGCGACTACCCGCGCATGTTGAAGCTCACCCAGGAGCTGTTCGGCGCCGACGACGACGACTTCAAGCGTGACGACGACGTGCTCGCCGGCATCATCCAGACCGTCGCCGACTTCGTCGCGTACTTCGACGGCATCACCGCCGACCGGCAGGCGAACCCCACCGACGACCTCGCGTCGGTCATCGCCAACGGAGTTGTCGACGGGCAGCCGATCGGGCACAAGGAACAGCTCGGCTACTACATCATCACCGCCACGGCCGGCCACGACACCACCTCCAACTCGATGTCGGGCGGACTCAAGGCCCTCATCGAGAACCCCGACCAGCTCGCCCGCCTGAAGGCCGACCCGTCGCTGATGGCCACCGCGGTCGACGAGATGATCCGTTGGACGTCGCCCGTCAAGCACTTCATGCGCACGGCGACGGTCGACTACGAAGTGCGCGGCACCACCATCAAGGCCGGACAGGACGTGCTGCTCTCCTACTGGTCGGCCAACCGCGACGAGGACGTGTTCCCCGACCCGTTCACGTTCGATGTCGGCCGCACCCCCAACAAGCACCTCGCGTTCGGGTTCGGCGTGCACTTCTGCCTCGGTGCGATGCTCGCCCGCATGGAGATGAAGGCGCTGTTCGGTGCGCTCATCCCGCGCCTGGCGTCGGCCGAGCTCGCCGGCCCCGCCGAGCTGAGCCGCAGCACCTTCGTCAGCGGCTTCAAGCGGCTGCCCATCCGCTACGAGATGACCTGACCTTGGTCGACCTCGACGACTCACTGCTGCGCGCCGCCGCCAGCGGCGACGTCGCGGCAGTGGTCGCCGCACTCGAGGCCGGAGCATCACTCGAAGCGCGCGACCAGCGCGGTCGCACCGCACTGCTGCTTGCTGTGGTCGGCGACCACGTCGCGGTCGCCGAGGTGCTGGTGGCCCACGGGGCCAGCGCCGACTCCTTCGACGATCGTCACGACACGCCGTGGCTCGCCACCGGCACGACGGGCAGTGTCGCGATGCTCGAGGCGCTGCTCCCCGCCCGCCCCGACATGACGCTGCGCAACCGCTACGGCGGCGTCAGCATCATTCCCGCCAGCGAACGCGGACACGTGGAGTACGTGCGTCGCGTTGCCACCGCCGGCATCGACGTCGACCACGTCAACGACCTCGGCTGGACCGCACTGCTCGAAGCGGTGATCCTCGGCGACGGCTCCGAGCCGTACCAGGAGATCGTGCGCATCCTGCTCGCGGCCGGAGCCGACCGCGCGCTGGCCGACCGCGACGGCACCACGGCTGCGGAGCACGCACGACGGATGGGCCAGCACGCAGTGCTCGCAATGCTCGAATGAGCCGCACCGCAACCGTCGTCGGTGCCGGACCCGCGGGCCTGATGGCCGCGGAGGTGCTCGTCGACGCCGGGTTCGCCGTGCACGTCTACGAGCACATGCCATCGGCCGGCCGCAAACTGTTGCTCGCCGGTCGCAGTGGCCTGAACCTCACACACGCCGAACCGCTCGACCAGCTGCTCGGTCGCTACGGCGCCGCACCGAAGGTGACCGCGGCGGTTCGAGCGTTCACACCCGACGACCTGCGCGCGTGGGCCGCCGAGCTGGGCGCGAGCACGTTCGTCGGGTCGACCGGCCGAGTGTTCCCCACCGAGATGCGCGCCACTCCCCTGCTCCGCGCGTGGTTGGCCCGGCTGACGGCCGCCGGCGTGCAGCTGCACACTCGCCAACGGTGGATCGGGTGGGCCGCCGCGAGCACGGCGCCCACCCTCGTGTTCCGCACGCCGGACGGCGCGACAGCGGAGGTGTCGAGCGACGTGGTCGTGTTCGCCCTCGGCGGCGCCACCTGGCCGAGGGTCGGATCCGACGGCGGCTGGGCCGACACGTTCCGCACCGCCGGAGTCGACGTGCGACCGCTGCGCGCCTCGAACTGCGGTCTGCTCGTGTCGTGGTCGCCGCGTTTCGTCGACGCACACGCGGGAGCACCGTTGAAGAACGTCGCGGTCGGCGTGCGCGATCACTGGGTGCGCGGCGACGTGACCATCACTGCGGAAGGCGTGGAGTCGGGTCCCGTGTACACGCAATCGGCGGCCGTGCGCGATGCGATCGACGCCACCGGAACGTGCACGGTGCACATCGACCTGCTGCCCGACCTGCCGGTCGCCGACGTCGTCGCGCGTCTCGGCCGCCGGCGACCGAAGGACTCGCTCACCAACACGCTGCGACGCACACTCGGCCTGTCGCCGGTGGCGGTCGCGTTCCTCCGCGAAGCAACCGGCAACGAGCTACCGGTCGAATCCGAGCCGCTGGCCGCGCTGGTCAAGGGCGTCCCACTCGTCATCACCGCCACTGCCGGCATCGACCGCGCCATCTCCAGTGCCGGCGGCATCGCGCTCGCCGACGTCACCGACGGGTTCATGCTCCGCAGCCTCCCCGGCCAGTTCGTCGCCGGCGAGATGCTCGACTGGGACGCGCCGACCGGCGGCTACCTGCTGCAGGCGTCGTTCAGCACCGCGGTCGCGGCAGCTCGCGCCGCGACCGCGTGGGTCGACGACCGCGACTGACCGCCACCGATGTCAGCGCATCGCGACGAGCGGATCGTCGGCGACGCGGCTCTGCACACCCGACGGCCCCACGGCAGCGCCGCCACGGATGGTGACTCGGCGCATGCGACGGTCGACCTCGCCGTAGTCGTCGACCGCGTAGTGCATGGTGGCCCGGTTGTCCCAGATGACCACATCGCCGTTGCGCCAGTGGTGCCGCAGTACCAGCTCCGGTTGGGTCATGTGCTGGTACAGCAACTGCAGCAGCCCGTCGCTCTCGATGCGCGACAGGCCGACGATGTGCGTGGTGAAGCCGGGGTTGACGAACAGGTTCTTGCGACCGGTGACCGGGTGCACGCGCACCACCGGATGGATGACCGGCGGCACCTTCACCGCATCGTCGAGCAGCTGCTGCGCGTCGTCGCGGCCGAGGGCCGAATCGAACGGCTCGCCCCAGTAGGCCAGCGGGGAGATGCGGTGCACCGCTTCCATGAGCTCGACGGCGTCGCGTAGCGGCGACGCGAGCCGTTCGTACGCGGAGCGCGTATCGGCCCACATCGTGTCGCCGCCGAACTGGGGCACGACATCGCCCACCAGCACCGAGGCCGCCGGCGGCGTGGGCATGAACGTGACGTCGGTGTGCCACCGAGCGTTGCGCCCACCCTGCGCGCCGTCGAGCACGAGGATCTCGGGATGATCGGGGTGCCCGGGCACCACCGGGTGCGCGGGCGTGGGCTCGCCGAGCGCGCGCGCCAACGCCACCTGCTCCGCGTGCGTGAGGTGCTGGTCGCGCAGCACCAGCACCAGGTGCTGTTCGAGCAGCCCGCTGAGCAGCGCCGCGTCGAGCGAGTCGCCGGCCGCCCGGGTGCCGCGCAGCTCGGCGCCGAACGTGGCGGTGAGGGGCGTGACGGACCAGTCGCGAGCGCTCATCGGCCCATTCCTATCGTGTCGTGTGCCGGGACGCGACACTGGCGCCACGCCCTGGTGCGAATGCTCCAGTTCGTGACGCCAGTGACAGCGTGTGCTTGCGATCGATCACTCGACCGCGAGTTGCGCCAGCAGCAGGCTCTTGGCCGACTCGAAGTCGTCGAACGAGACTTGCTCGTCGTCGAACTGCTGGTGCAGGCGGGCCAGGTCGGCCAACACATCGTCCTGTGCACGGTGCACGACTTCCGTCGTGTCGTCGTCGGGCGTTGCGGCGGCCTCCGAAGCCTTGCGTTCGCGCTTCAGCGCGGCCTTCTCCTGCTTTGCACGCTCGCGGTCGCGCTTGGCACGACCGTTACTGCTCAGAGGGGGCGGACGTTCTGTGCTTCTTCACCCTTGCGACCAGGGGCCACGTCGAACTCGACGCTCTGGCCTTCGACGAGGGACTTGTAGCCCTCGCCCTGGATCTGCGAGAAGTGAACGAACACATCTTCGCCCTGCTCACGGGAAATGAACCCGTAACCCTTTTCGGCGTTGAAAAACTTGACAGTACCTGTGGCCATTTGGGCCCTCACCTTCGACGTGGATCCGCCAAAGCGGGAACCCTTGAAGCCGTCAGCCTATCGCGTTCGGCAGAAACCCACACGTGATCACGCGCCGGCGGCTTCCGCGACCCACTTCCACAGCGCCGTGCGCTGCAGCGGGGTGTCGGTGCGCTTGGTCGTCGGCAGCTTGTGCAGGTCGCGTCGCTTGCGGTCGAGCCAGAAGCTGCCGCTGTGGGCGAGTGGTTCGCCGTCGTCGGAGGCCAGCCACACCAGCGTGTCGGCGCCTTGCTCGGGTGAGCGCAGCAACGGTCCGACCACCTTGCGGAAGGTGGGCAATGACTCGCGCACGCCGGGCGTGTCGGCCCAGCCCGGGTGCATCGCGTGGAACACCACCTGCGGACCTGGGTGGCGGTCGGCCCACATCTCGTTGAGCGTCACCTGCGCGCGCTTCGCTCGGGCGTACTGCTCACTGCCCTTGTAGTCGTCGCCCATCTGCAGATCGTCGACGTGCAGACCGGTGGCGTACATGCCGCCCGACGACATGGTGATCACCCGCGCCGGCGACGTCGCTCCGGTGCGTTCGAGCAGTGGGAGCAGCAACGAGGTGAGCAGGAACGGCCCCACCACCTGGCTGGCGACGGTGAGCTCCAGTGGCGCTCCCCCGCCCGCGGCCGGCGCCACCTGACGGGTGGCACTCAGCGCACCGGCGTTGTGGACGAGCACGTCGAGCCGGTCGAATCGCTCGATCACCTCGGCGGCGATGCGCCGCACTGCCCCGAGTTCGCCCATGTCGGCAACGACCGTCGTGACCGACTCGTTTCCGGTCTCTGCCGCGAGTCGATCGCGCACACCGGCGGTCTTCGCTGCGTCGCGCCCGAGCAGCACCACCGTGGCACCGTTGGCGGCGAGCTGCCGCGCCGCCACCAGGCCGAGACCGCTGGTGGCGCCGGTGACCAGCATCACGCGACCTGTCAGGTCGTAGCTGTCGAGATCTGTCCAGTGCTCCAGCCGCGACCGTGCGTCGTAGCCGAGGCGGGTGAAGCTGGTGAACACCGGCAGCTCGAGCGCGGTGTCGACCGCGTCGCGCACGCTCATGTGGTGGCCGTGGCGTCGGTGCCGTCGAGCACACGCCGCAGCCCGGCGGCGGCCCGGTCGCCGATTCGGTTGAACGCGGGCTTCAGCAGCGGGTCGGCGAGGCCGAGCACGCTGTTGAGGCGCAGTTCGGCGTCGTAGGTGACGAGTGTGGCACCGTGATCGCTCACGATCGTGACCTTGTCGGTGGAGGTGAGCATGCGACTCTTGGCCACGACCAGCAGTTCGTTGGTCGGGTGGTGCACTTCGGTTCGGTACCGCAAGGTGGTGCCGCTGACGGTGACGTCGAACTCGGCGCCGGCGCCGCCGCCGTCACCGGTGACCTGCACGACCTTCTTCACGCCAGGGTCCCACTCCGCGAAGTTGCGCAGATCGGCCATGTACTCGAACGCCTCTGCGGGCGACATCTGTGTGCGGACGGTGGTGACGTAACGAGCCATGCACGATCATTCCCTCTGCTCGGTCCGGTGAGACGCGCAGTGTAGGGAACGGCTTTCGTGCTGTCGTGTCGTGCTACTCGTCAGGTTGAATTTCTTCGACGGGCTGCTCGGCGGGCGCTTTCGCGGCCCACGCGGGTGCGACGCCGGTCTCGAGCTCGATCACCGTCGCCTTCGCGACCTTCCACGCGTCGTCGGCCGCGGCACGCCCCTTGCCCAGCTGCTTCGCCTGTCGCACGGCCTCGACCGCACGCTCGAGGTCGCGCCGGGCCGTGGCGAGCGACGCTGCCTTCGCGGCCGCTTCATCAGCAGCGCGAGCGGCATCGGCCTTGGCCTGCTGCGACCGCTGCTTCGCCGCGCGATCGAGCTGCTCGCTCTCCTTCAACGCGGCGGCGAAGCGCTCGAGATCGGCATCGACAGAGCTGCGCTGCGGCGCACGCGGGCCGGACGACGCGGCGGGCGCGGGTGCAACAGGTTGGCGGGGAGACTTCGGACGGCGGCGGCTGGGCATCGGGCGCAGTCTGCACCTCACGGCAGGGGCGGTGTCAACACCGGGTCTCGAGGCACCGACTCGTAGTGTTGCTCCGATGAGCCCACGGCCGATCGAACTGCGCAGCGACAACTCGGCCGGGGTCGCCCCCGAGATCCTCGCCGCGCTGGCGACGGCCAACGAGGGGTCCGCACTCGCGTACGGCGGCGACGACCTCACTGCCCAGCTGCGCGACATCGTGCGCGAGGTGTTCGAACACCCGGACGCCGACGTCTTCCCGGTGGTCAGCGGCACGGCTGCGAACTCGCTGGCGTTGTCGGCACTGTGCCCGCCGTGGGGCAGCGTGCTGTGCCACGAGACGGCGCACATCTTCGCCAACGAGGGCGGCGCCACCTCGCTGTTCAGCGGCGGCGCGGTGATGCACGGCCTGCCCGGCGAGCACTACCGACTCTCGCCCGCAGCGGTGCAGCAGGCCTTCGACCGCACCAACTGGGGCGACCCGCACCATTCGCAGCCGTCGGTCGTGTCGGTCACATGCCCCACCGACTTCGGCACGGTGTACACCACCGCCGAGGTGGCAGCGCTCGCCGCGCTGGCGCGGACGCGGGGTCTGCGGATGCACCTCGACGGCGCTCGGGTCGCGAACGCGATCGTGGCGCTGCAGTGCTCGCCTGCCGGCCTCACTTCGGCTGCCGGAGTCGATGTGTTCTCGCTCGGCGCCACCAAGAACGGCGCACTGAGCACCGACGCCATCGTCTGCTTCGACCCTGCGGTCGCCGACCAGCTCGTCTACCGCCTCAAGCGATCCGGCCACGTGGCCAGCAAGATGCGGTTCCAGTCGGCGCAGCTCGTCGCGTACCTCACCGACGGGCTCTGGCTGCGGCTGGCCACACGAGCCAACGACGCGATGGCTGCGCTCGCCGACGGGCTGCGCGCGCTCGACGTGACCTTCCTCGCCGAACCGCAGGCGAACATGCTGTTCGCTCGCGTCGGCGAGCCTGCCGCGGTCGCGCTGGCCGACGCGGGGTTGCTGTTCTACGGGATGGGCAACGGCGTCATCCGCTTCGTCACCAGCTTCCAGACCACCGAGGCCGACGTGGCCGAAGTGCTCACCCGCGCCCGCTCCATCCTCGCGCCCTGATCAGCCCCTCAGGTGGAGCGCGGTGAGGCCGCGGATGACGAAGTTCGGGTGGTACAAGGGCTCGGCGGCCATCTCGATCTCGGGAAAGCGCGAGGCGAGGCCGGCCACTGACACCTCGATCTCCTGACGGGCGAGCGGGGCACCGACGCAGAAGTGGATGCCACCACCGAAGCCGATGTGCGCGGTGTCGCCGCGGCCGATGTCGAACCGGTCGGCGTTCTCGAACCGACGCGGATCGCGCTGCGCGGCACCGAACAGCATCGCCACCTCCTGACCCACCTCGATCCGCTGGCCGGCGATCTCGACGCCCTCCTCCAGCACCCACCGCTCGAACAGGTGCAGCGGCGGATCCCACCGCAACATCTCCTCCACCGCCACCTTCGCCGGCACCTCGCCGCCGACGACCCGCTGCCACTCGCCGGGGTGGCGCAGGATGGCGCGCATGCCGTTGCCGAGCGTGTTGACCGTGGCCTCGTGACCGGCCTCCAGCAGCACCATCGTGGTGGAGACGATCTCGTCCTCGGTGAGCGTGTCGCCTTCGTCCTCCACGCGCACCAGCTCCGCCACCAGCAGCCCGTCGGGCGAACGCCGCTTCTCCGCGATGAGCGCCTTCGTGTACTCGATGTACTCTCCCGCCGCCCGGTCGGCAGCTGCCCGCACGTCGTCGGTGGTGCTCAGCTCGTACATCTTGACGATGGCGTGGCTCCAGTCGAGCAGCAGTTGCGTGTCGCTGCGCGGCACGCCGAGCATCGAGGCGATGACCGCCACCGAGTACGGCTGCGCGTAGTCGCGGAGCAGCTCGAACTCGCCCCTCTCGCGGCACCGGTCGAGCAGCTCGTCGGAGAAGCCCTGCACCGCGGGCCGCAACGCCGCGACCGCGCGAGGCGTGAACACCTTCGCCACCAGGCGGCGGATGCGCGTGTGATCGGGCGGTTCCAGACAGAGCAGTGACCAGCGCTCGTGCTGCTGGAAGGCTGCCCACCGCGGGTCGGGTTCTGCTCTGCCCACCTGCGCGTGCGTGTAGAGGTGCGTGTAGCTGCGACCCATGCGACGATCGCGAAGGGTCTCCTGCACGTCGGAGAAGCGGGTGAGGGTCCACTGCGAGGTGGCTTCGTTCCAGAAGATTGGCGTTGCCTCGCGCAGCGCATCGAGCACAGGGTACGGATCGGCGATGAAGCCGAGGTCGTTCGGGTCGAAGCGGGCGATCAGTTGCCGCAGGCCGGCGTCGTCACTGCTCATCTGCGCAGCGTACGGCGAGCGCACTCTCAGCCGAGAACCTGCCAGGTCCACACGCGCATCGGGGCGCCGACACCGCCCTCGGTGATCAACGGCGCCGCCTCCGTTCGCTCGACCAACCGCCACACGCCCTCGAGCTGCAGTCGTTCCGCCTCGGCTTCATAGCCGAGCGGGCCGACCGAGTCGTCGCGGAACGTGACCGACACGTGTCCGCCCGGGCGCACCACCGCCGTCAACCCGCGGAGCGCAACTGGCCCGACGTGGCCGATGGTGAACACACCGACGGACACCACCGCGTCGAAGCTGGCAGCGGCGAACGGCAGCGGTTCCAGCAACGAGCCGAGCACGAGGTGGTCATAGACCCCGCCGCAGGACCACCGACGGGTTGCAGCCTGCTGCAGCATCGCGGGCGAGAGGTCGAAGCCGACCAAGCTGCCGACGCTCGCGGCGCGCAGGTGCGTGCCCACCAGGCCGGTGCCGCATCCCGCGTCGAGCACCGCGGCATCGGGCCCGGCAAAGTGATGGCACCGTTGTGCACCCGCGAGCGGCGCCAGCCACTGCATGCCGTCGAGATCGGAGTCGTACTCCGCGGCCCACACCTCGTAGCGCTCGCGCAGCTCGGTCGGGCTGGTCGCCGAGTAGATCCACTGCAGCCGGTCGTCGTCCATCCGCCGATTCTCCCACCCGTCCACGATGAGTACGGTCGTACCAGGAATCCGCTGACACCCAGGAGCGAGATGAGCACCAGCTACCCACACTTGGCCGAGCCGCTGCAGCTCCGTCATGTCACGCTGCGCAACCGCATCGTCTTCGGTGCCCACACCGCCAACATGAGCGAGGCCGGTCTGCCCGGTGCGCGCCACCTCGGGTACTACCTGGAACGCGCTCGCGGTGGCGCCGCGATGATCGTGGTGGAGCCGGTGCCGGTGCATGCCACGGCCGTGCTCACACGGGGCAACTTCCGCCACGGCGACGACGCGGTGATCCCCGGCTTCCGCGCCATCACCGATGCGGTGCACGCCGAAGGGTGCGTCATCCTCCATCAGCTGTACCACGTCGGGCAGCACGGCGACTTCGACAACAGCTACCAGCCGTCGTGGTCGCCCTCCGGACTGCCGTCGTACCACGACGGCGACGGCAGCCATGCGATGTCGCCGGCCGAGATCGAGGAGATCATCCAGTCGTTCGTCGACGCGGCCGAGCGCGCACAGCGCTGCGGGTTCGACGGTGTCGAGCTGTTCGCCGCCTACAACGCGATCATCGACCAGTTCTGGCTGCCGTGGAGCAACCGCCGCACCGACGAGTGGGGCGGCTCGTTCGACAACCGGATGCGCTTCTCGAGCGAGATCATGAGCCGAATCCGCGAGCGCGTCGGCGACGAGTTCGTCGTCGGTCTCGCGGTGAGCATCGACGAGGGCGTGCCGGCCGCGCTGCAGATCGACGAGCTGTGCGAGATCGTCGCATGGCACGACGAGCGACGACTGATGGACTACGTCACGTGCGGCACCGGCAGTTACTTCAGCTTCGACAAGATCATCCCCACCTATCAGCAGCCCGACAAGCTCGGGGTGCCGATGGCCGAGCGGCTGAAGCAGGTGGTCCGCCACGCGAAGGTGCAGGCGGAGAGCCACATCCGCACGCCCGAGAACGCCGACTACGTCGTCGCCTCCGGTCAGGCCGACATGGTGAGCATCGTGCGCGGGCAGATCGCCGACCCGCACCTCGCGAACAAGGCATTGCACGGTCGCGCCGACGAGGTGCGCGGGTGCATCTCGTGCAACCAGATGTGCTGGGGCCGGCGCTCGCGCGACTACTGGATCTCGTGCCTGGTGAACCCGTCGGTGGGCCGCGAGTTCGAGTGGGGCGGCGACACGTTCGAGCCGGCACCGACGCCACGCGAGGTGCTCGTGGTCGGAGGCGGGCCGGCAGGACTGGAGACGGCCCGCGTAGCGGCAGAGCGCGGGCATCGGGTGACGTTGGTCGAGGCCGGCCCTGAGCTGGGCGGCTCGTTCCGCCTCGCCGGCCTGCAGCCGCGCCGGTCGCAGATCACGGAACTGATCGACTGGTACCGCCGCGAGCTCGAACGACTCGACGTGCGGGTGCGGGTGAACCATCCGATGTCGGCCGAGGAGGTCGCCGCGGCAGGCGCCGACGCCGTGGTCATCGCGACCGGGTCGCAGCCCGCCGGCACGGGCTTCCAGCGACAGCTACCGCTGATGGCCGAACTGCCGGGCGTGCAGCTGCCGAACGTGTGGGCGGTCGAGGACGTGATGGCGCACCGGGCGCGACCGGGCTCCACCGTGGTGCTGCTCGACGACACCGGCGATTGGCGCGGCGGCGGCACCGCGTGGCACCTGGCCGAGCGCGGCCACCGAGTGGTCATCGTCACCGCGCACCCGATGGTCGGCTACTGGGTGCAACGCACCGCCGGCGACTACGAGCTGCGCGCTCGGCTGGCGCAGCTGGGCGCCACCTGGCACACGGAGTCGGCGCTCGTCGAGTGGACGGGTACGGCAGCGGTCGTGCGCAACCTGCTCGACGGCAGCGAGCAGACCATCGAGGCCGACGCCCTCGTGCTGGCGACCACCAACACCTCCGAGACCGGCGTCTTCGACGAACTCGCCACGCTCGACGCTCTCGAGGTGCACGCTGTCGGCGATGCCGTGGCCGCGCGCACCGCGGTGCACGCCATCTACGAAGGCCGGGTGCGCGGCATGTCGCTGTGACGCGGCGCGCCAGGTAGGTTCCACACCATGATCGTGGTGGCAGGCGAAGCGCTGGTCGACCTCGTGATCGGCATCGACGCAACGGTGGTCGCGAAGCTCGGCGGCGGCCCGTACAACGTCGCTCGCACCATCGGTCGCCTCCAGCAGCCGGTCACGTTCCTCGGAGCCGTCTCCGACGACCGCTTCGGCTGCCGGCTGTTCGAGCAACTCGTGGCCGACGGCGTGAGTGCCGACGCGACCGTACGCACCGCGTTGCCCACCACCCTGGCCGCAGCCGAGCTCGACGAGCGCGGGGCGGCCACCTACCGCTTCTACCTCGCCGACACCTCGGCGCCGTCGCTCGACACGGTCCCCGTCGCGGCGCGGGCACCCGCGGCGGTGCACGCCGGCACGCTCGGCCTGGTGCTGGAACCGATGGCCTCGACGCTCATCGACTACCTGCTGGCCCTGCCTGACGACACGCTGGTGATGATCGACCCGAACTGCCGCGCCGGCGTCATCACAGATCGCGCCGCGTACGTGCACCGCGTCGACCAGGCGTGCGCCCGCGCCGATGTCGTGAAGGTGAGCAACGACGACACCGAGTACCTCGCACCCGGGCTCGACCCGGTGGAGTACGCACGCACGCTGATCGCGCGCGGTGTCACCCTGGTGCTGGTCACCATGGGAGCGCAGGGCACGTGGGTGCTCACCGCCGGCAGCGAGGTGCTGGTGCCCACGGAACGCATCGAGGTCGCCGACACCATCGGCGCCGGCGACTCGTTCTGTGGCGGTTTCCTCGCGTGGTGGCTCGGTGCCGGGCAGACCCGTCACGATCTCGCCGAGACCCAACTCGCCGTGCAGGCCACCATCGCCGCACAGGAGGTGGCCGCCATCACGTGCCAGCGCAGCGGTGCCGACCCGCCGCGACTCGCCGATCTCTCCGAGCGATGGCAGCGCTCCATCCCCGGCTGATCGAGCGCGTCGACCGCATGCTCGCGGTCGGCGGCCGTGTGCTCGGGATCGCGGGCGCACCTGGCGCCGGCAAGAGCACGCTCGCCGAGGCGGTCCTCACGCACTACGGCACGCGCGCACAGCTGCTGCCGATGGACGGCTTCCATCTCGCCGACGAGGAGCTGGGGCGGCTCGGCCGTCGCGACCGCAAAGGCGCACCCGACACGTTCGACGTGGACGGATATCTGTCGGCACTGCAGCGAGTTCGCGAACGTCGTCACGACGTGCTGGTGCCGCGCTTCCATCGGGATCTCGAGGAGCCGATCGCCGGGGCCATCCGCATCGCGGTCGACACGCAGCTGGTGATCACCGAGGGCAACTATCTGCTGCTCGACGACGGCCGCTGGCGCGAGGTGGCCCCGCTGCTCGATCAGTCATGGATGCTGCGGCCCGACGACGAGGATCGGCGAGCGCGGCTGGTGGCGCGTCACGTCGCGCACGGTCGCAGCCCCGACGAGGCGGAGGCATGGGTGCGCACCGTCGACGAGCCGAACGCAGCGCTGATCCTGGCGCGGTCGCGAGCGGCCGGGTACGAGTTCGACCCTGACGACCCTGCGATCAGATCAGCTGACGAAGGCGACTCTCGAGATCCTCGCGGTTGAGGTAGCCGCCACACATCCGCCGCAAGCCCGTGTAGGCCGCGCGGCCGTGCAGCACGCGCCAGTTGTCGAACAGCATCGCCTCGCCCGGCTGCAGCACGTGCCGCCACTGCATGGCCGGGTCGTTGGCGAGCTCGTCGAACACGCGGATGGCGTCGTAGAACGCGATCATGTCGGCTTCCTCGAGCAGGAACGGCGCACGGTCGTAGTTGTTGAACGACACCTGCACGAGTCGGCCGGTGTGGTCGTGACGGAACACCGGCCGCGCGGCCATCAGGTGCGCACCGTCGCCGATGTACTGGCCGGGCACCGCCACCGAGGACAGCACTTCGAACAGCTCAGGGTGTTCGGCTTCCATCCGTCGCGCGATGGCGAACGCATCGACGATGGTGCTCTCGCCACCGGAGCCGACGAACTCGAGGCAGTGCAGCAGCTGGCTCCCGGGGGCGTCGTTGCTGTACGTGCTGTCGGTGTGGCCGCGCAGTTCGAGCGTGGTGTAGGCGGTGTCGGCCTTCGACATGTCGGCCTGGAACTCCCAGAAGCCGCCGAAGATGGTCTCGCGGATGTACGCGACTCGCCGCATGAGCGCCTCGGTGGCCTCGGCGGTAGCAGGCGTGCCGACGACCAGGCAGAAGCCGTACTGCAGTGTGTTGCTCAGCCACTGCGCCAACCCGGCATCGGTGTGCATCACCAGGTCGTGGGCGACGGTGGGCGTGGTGAGCGAGTTCGCGTTCCAGAGCGTGACGGGCACGTCGACCGCGGCGCGCGCCACCATCGGGTGGCGGTAGGTGCACAGGAACGACACCGGCAGCGACGACGGCGGCTCCAGGATGTCCCAGGTGATCTGCAGCGAACCGTCGACGACCTCGGTGCTCAGACCCTGCAGCGCCCGCGGTACGCGTGCGGTGAACAGCTGGCGTTGCTGGGTGACCGGGTGCATCGTGTCGTCGTCGTGCGCGTGATCACGCAGCCACAGCCACGGGTAGCGAGTGACCACACCGTCGGACCAGGTGACCTCGAGCGAGGCGTCGAGGTGCGTGAGCGAAGCAACGTGTGCCATGAGCTGAATGGTAGTTCAGTCGACCGATTTCGCCGCGAGGAGGAAGGTCAGAACGTCACCTTCGCGACGCGAGTGCCGCGCACCTGGCCGCCGGCCCACGTGACCGCCGACGGATCGGCGAGCTGGAACTCGGGGATGCGCTCGAGCCACACCTGCAGCGCGATGCGCAGCTCGAGCCGGGCAAGGTTGGAGCCGGCGCAGCGGTGGATGCCGGCGCCGAACGCGACGTGCCGGTTGTGCTCGCGTTCGAAGTCGACCTCGTTGGGGTTCTCGAACTGGCGTGGGTCGCGGTTGGCGGCGGGGAACGACATCAGCACGCGGTCGCCGGCATGCATCGGGCAGCCCTGGAACTCGATGTCGCGATCGACGATGCGAGCCATTGTGACCGGTGCGTACATGCGCAGCAGTTCCTCGATCGCGGCGGGCCACAGCTCGGGGTCGTCGCGCAGTTGCCGACGGTGCTCGGGGTGCTGTGCGAGGTGCCAGAGCGACGCACCGATCGACGACCACGTGGTGTCGACACCGGCCACGAGCATCAGGTTGCATACACCCATCACGTACTCGACCGGCACCTTCTGCCCGTCGATCTCGGAGTTGAGCAGCGTGGTGATGAGATCGTCCTCGCGCGGGTTGGCGATGCGGTCGGCCACCTGCGCGTGGAAGAACCCGAGGATGTTGCCGCGTGCCTCGAGCCGCACCTCCTGGTCCATGAGACCTGCTTCGAGCACACCGCGCACCCAGCCGGTGAAGGTGTCGGACATGTCGGTGGGCACCCCGAGCATGGTGGCGATGACGCGCACCGGAATCTGCTGCGCGTAGTCGGCGGCGGAGTCGGCTTCGCCCTTGTCGATGAACTTGTCGATCAGCGAGTGGCACAGCTCGCGCGTGATCGGCTCGTACTTCGCCACCGCCTGCGGCGCGAAGAACGGCAGGATGAGGCGGCGGTGCCAGTGGTGCTCGGGCGGGTCGCTGCTGATCGGCGGCGCGGCCACGCCGGCGTATGCGCCCTCGGGCGCCTGGCCGTCGGGTGGACCGGTGACCAGGATCTGGCGCGACGTGAACACATCGTGCTCCTGCGCGACTGCAACGATGTCGGCGTAGCGGGTGGGCATCCACGAGCCGCCCCATCGTTCGGTGTGCGCGACCGGGCACTCCGACTCGCGAATCTGGTCGATGGTGGGGAACGGGTTCAGCACGTACTCGGGGTCGAAGATGTCGTAGTCGGTGGTGGGGTCGATCGTGGTCATGGCGGCTGCTTCCTGCTCAGGAGTCGATGAGGGTGATGGCGCGCTCCGGGCAGTTGCCCTCGGCTCGGCGGGCTTTGGTCTCGAGCTCGACGGGCAGATCGCCCTCGATCAGCACGACGGCGTTGCCGTAGTCGTCGGCGCCGAACACCTCCGGCGCAGCGATGGCGCAGCTCTGGTGGCCGTGGCAGGCGTCGTAGTCGAGTTGGACTTTCACGGTGATGTCTCCTCGTGGTGGATGGTGACTCGGCGGGGGTCGGAAGTGGAGAGGCGGCCGAGGTTGGCGACCGCGCGCAGTTGCGCCACCACCTCGTCGATGGGCAGGCGCGTGAAGTCGGGCGTGTCGATGTCGGTCCACCAGCGCAGCACCTCGATGATCTGGCCGGCCATCGCGCGCACCGCGAGCTCGGCGTCGACCGCGAGCGGCATTGCTCCGTTCGCACGAGCGGCCTCGTCGATCTCGGTGATCACGTCGACCACGCGCTCCGTGAACAGCCGCAACGCGACGCCGTCGCCTTCGCCACGCAGCACCACGCGAAGTCGTTCCGGGTGACGCTCGGCGTCTTCGAAGAGCACGTGCAGGCGGTCGACGGGCGCCGCGCCGTCCTGCTGCTCGAAGCGGTCGAGCACGTCGGCGACGACCTGCGCGGCGATGGCCGCGAGCAGGTGCTCCTTGTCGCGGAAGTGCGTGTAGAAGGTGGCGCGCGTGGTGCCCGCACGCTCCACCAGTTGATCGATGGTGATCGACCGGTAGCCCACTTCGAGGCAGAGCGCGACCATCGCGTCGTGGAGCGCTCGGTGCGTGCGCAGCACCCGCGGATCGGCGATGGTCCCCCCGGTCATCGTCGGTCACAGTACACACTTCTGGACACTCTGTCCAGAAGTTGTGCGGGGCCAGGTCACCCCATGACGGTGCCGGAGGTGATCGCCTTCTCGCGGCGACGGGAGAACGCGCCGAGATCGATCGTGCGTCCGGTGCGTGCACCGACGAACTGCACCGGCACGGCGTCGTGGTCGCCGCCGGCGGATTCCGCATCGATGATGGCCTTCATGAACTGGCCCGCCAGCGGCGCGTTCTTGAACTGGTTGCCGCTGGTGCCGCAGGCCATGAAGAACCCGGGCAGGTCGCTCTTGTCGTAGAAGGGCACCCAGTCGTCGGCCACGTCGTACAGCGCGGCCAGGCCGACCGGCCGGTGGGGCACCCCGAACTCGGGCACTCGCCGGGCGACACGCATCATCGTGATCTCGAACTGCTCGACCGTCGGGTACTCGTCGAAGTGGTCGGGGTCGTCGACCCAGTGCAGCTCGTCGCACTCGGGCTCGGTTCCACCCACCAGCCACGTGCCGCCGATCTGCGGGCGCAGGTACTGGCCGATGTCGAGGTCGGCGGTGGCGGGCATGCCGTCCTCGAGCCGCAGCCCGATCGGCGCCTCGACCGTGAACACCTCCTGGCGCAGCGGCCGGTGACCGATGCGCATGCCCTCGGCGACGCCCGCCATGCGGTTGATCAACCCCGAGTGCGGACCACCGACGTTCACGACGACCGGCGCCTCGATGCTCGCACCGCTCGCCAGCGTGACACCGGCGACGCGACCGTGAGCACGATCGATGCTGACCACTTCCTGGTGGAAGCGGAAGTCGGCACCGTGCTGCTTGGCCGTGTAGGCGAGGTTGCGCGCCGCCAGCATCGGGTCGTCGATGAAGCCCGACTCCGGCTCGAAGATCGCCGTCAGCTCGGAGGTCGCCTCCTCGGCGAACGCGGGGTCGTCGATGCGCTTCGGAGGGAAGTACGCGCCGAGGTCCACACCGGGCAGCAGCGTGCGTAAGCGGTCGGTGTCGCACTGCTCGTAGGCGATGCCGACGTCGTCCCACAGTTGCTCCACGCGCTCGATGCCGTTGCCCGGCGTGTGGAAGATGCACATGCCGGTGCGCACGAAGCGCGCCATGCCGTCGGGATCGACGGTGCCGAGGTGCCCGGCCCAGTCGTGCCACATGGCCGCGGCTTCCCAGGCCGCGAGCACGGAGTCGATGGTGGAGTAGCTGAACCGGATGATCGACGCCGAGGAACTGGTGGAGCCCGTCCCGGCCGCCGGTCCCTTGTCGACCACGATGACGGAGCGGCCGCCGCGTGCGAGCTCGAGCGCCACCGCCGATCCGATGACTCCGGCGCCGATGACGACGGCATCTGCACGATCACTCATGCGCCAACGCTACTCCCGCGCCCGAATCCCGGTACAAACGTACCGGTCACCGCGACCGCGTTCGGGCGTCAGGTCTGGCTCCAGGCACCCATCGGCAGGTTGCCTTCTCTGTCACACCCTTTTGGGATGATGCGTACATGAGTTCGTTCGGGTTGCCGGATGCGGCGCAGGTGGCGGCGATGTCGCCGGCAGAGCGTGAGGCGTTCGCGCGGGTGCTGGATCGCGAGCGTCGCCGGGTCGAAGCGAAGGTCGCGATGTTCGTGCACACCGTCGCCGAGATCGGTGGACACCTCGACGACAAACATCGCACACCGAAGGCGTGGGGGCAGGCGGCGTGCAATTGGTCCGGTGCCGAAGCGGCCAGGTTCGTGAAGGCCGGCACCGCGCTGGCCACCTTCGATTCGGCTCGGGAGTTGGCCGAGGCGGGCGAGTTGGGTGTTGCCCAGTTGCATGCGTTGTCCTCGGTGGTGTCGAACCCGCGGGTGCAGGATCACCTGGCAGACGGCGAGGCGATGTTGGTCGGTGCTGCGGTGTCGTTGGACTACGCCGACTATCTGGTCGCACTGAACACCTGGGTGGCGGCCGCGGACCCTGATGGCGCGCATCAGTCCGCCGAGCGGGCGCACCGAAATCGCAAGGCGCGGGTGGGGGTGGTCGGCAACGAATGCTTCCTCGAGGCGGTTGGTGGTGCGACCGCCGGTGTGCAGTTGAAGGAGATCCTCGATGCGTTCGCGCACTCCGAGTGGTTGGCCGACTGGGACGAAGGCGTCCTGGTGCACGGCGACAGCATGTGCCCCGGCCTGATGTCGCGCACCGACGCGCAACGCCGCTTCGATGCGCTGCTGGCCATCTTCCACGCCGCCGCCGGCATTTCCTCCGACGGCACCGGCACCGGTGTCACCATCAACCTGCTGGTCGGGCTCGACACGTTCGAGCACCACCTCGAGAAGTCACTCGGTGGGAACCCGAAGCCGTTGAACCCCAACGATCCGTTCACCCGTTGCGAAACCGATGGCGGGGTGGTCATCGACGCCCACGACATGCTCGCCGCCGCCGCGACGGGGTACGTGCGTCGGGTGGTGCTCGACAGTGCGGGAGTGGTGGTCGACATGGGCCGCAAACAACGCCTGTTCACCGGCGCCTTGCGTGAGGCGGTGCTGCTGTCCAACAGACGATGCACGTGGTCTGCCTGCCAGGTCCCCGGGTCGGTGTGCCAGGCCGACCATGTGCTGCCCTGGTCCAACGCAGGGCCGACCAGCAGCACCAACGGCGGGCCGATGTGCGGGCACCACAACCGGTGGAAGTCCCGCGGCTACCGCACCGAACGCGACGCACACGGCCACTGGCACCACTACCGCCCCGACGGCACCGAAATCGGCTGGCGAGCCGAAGCAGTAGCGATCGCCGGCAACTGACAAGCGAGCGTCACGCCCATGCATGGTCGGCTGCCCGCGCCGCGAACAAGGCGGCACGGGCCGCAC
The DNA here is from genome assembly GCA_030685215.1 of Actinomycetota bacterium. GTDB lineage: Bacteria > Actinomycetota > Acidimicrobiia > Acidimicrobiales > Ilumatobacteraceae > UBA668. Next base: position 275 of record JAUXQB010000324.1, on the reverse strand, counting down.
AGACCAGGTGATCCGTGCGCGTCGCGTCTTGCCTCGGAGCGCCATATCGGGCAATCGGATCGGCTCGGATTCTGGACAGGAATCGTCCCATTCGGGCTTCTGGACAGGAATCGTCCCGACGTCCGAGACGATTCCTGTCCAGATCCCCGCTCCGAACTGCCGCTCTGCTCGCGTAGAGGTCCTACGCTCAGATCTACATGATGCCCAGTCCGAGAAGACGATGAATCCGACGCTTGCGACCGGATTGATTGGCCTGGCCCTCTCGCTGATCACGC
>JAUXQB010000320.1 GCA_030685215.1 Actinomycetota bacterium | reverse complement strand
AACGGGTACACCGAGCGCAGGTGGGCGAGCGTCGACCGGGACCAGTCGACGGGCACACCGGGGCCTCCTCCGAGTCGACTGCCCGGCTTGTCGTCGGGATCCCGATGCGTCCTTGAGGGGGCGGCTGGCCGGCGACCTTTGTGTGGGGTGGCGCGGCCGGTCAACTGCGATGGTCGCTGACGTTGCTTGCGCTGGTCGGCTGGGGCGGTCACGTCCAGATCCCGCGTCGAACTGATCGGCCGAGGGGGAGCGAGGCGACCCATCCCTCGCCTTGGCGAGCGGCGACGGGCCGGATGTCGAGCATCGATTGCGCGGCGTCCTGCTCGACTTGAGCGCACGCGTCGTCGAGTTCGTCGACGTTTGCGGCGGTGACCGTGAGCAGGCCGACGTGACGAAACTCCGGATGCCCTGCAGCGAGTTCTTCTTCCCGCGTCTCGACGTCGGCGATACGGCGACGCTCGCGAGCGGTCGGCCGAAATCCTTTGCGTTGCTTCTCGTCGCGATCCGTCTCGAGCGAGGTGAGCTGCCGGTTGGCCGCACGGGCGGCGTGCACGATCGGCACCGGTTCCATGACGACGGTCAAGGTGCGTGTCTGGCCACCGCCGGTCAGCAGTGGCGCGAGCCAGTCGGCCGGGACGGGAAGCATCGGCCAGCCGACGATCCGGTAGGTGCGATGCACGGATGCGTCGACTCGTGCGTGGAACCAGTCGCACTCGACGGCCATCGGTCCCCACTCGGCCACACCCCGCCCGGCGATCGCGGCGAGCGATCGCGGGACGGCGGCATGTTCACGGGTCGGGTCGGATCGCACCCTGATTGCTGTCGCCAACTCTGCCGGCGACAGTGGCGGCGACACCACCAGCCCCGCCGTCGACAGTCGGGCGGCCAGCAGGTCGACCTCACCCGAGAGCACCACAAGCGCCGCTGCAACCGTCGATGCTCCTCGCCGGGCGCGGACTCGCCGGAGATCAACCGTGACCGTGAGCAGCACATCGTGGGCGATCGTCGAACGGTCGAGCGTGTCGAGCAGCTCGGCGTAGTCGGCGGAGGCCGTGGTGGTGCTCGTGGGTCGGGTCGCCACGCTGGCGAGGAACTGGCGATGCGTGCCGACCCCGACAGGGTGCGCCCACTCCTGCCAGGTGACGCGGGTGACCGGGCACCGATCGCGAGCAAGCGGAGCGAGCGCTGCGCCCCACCCGGCGAGCATCCCGTCCTGTTCGGGCGCGCTCGACGCGGCGAAGCCATCACCGAGCACTCCGATCGCCATCGAGACCGTCCCGACCGTTCGGTCTCGCACCACGCCGACGTTCGCTGTGCTGCCCGCCCAATCGACCGAGGTCTCGATCAACTCAAGCCCTGAGAGCGCTGCCGGAAGGACATCGTCGAGACCCGAGGAGGCGCCGATCAACGAGCGTCGTGTCCACACGCCGCGCCCCTGCATTCGTCGCAGACCAAGTCGCGCTCCTGGAGCGGCGATGTCGTACAGCGGTGTGTGCCGCCAGCGGCCGAACGACGCAACCGATGCGAGAGCCAGACCGACGAGCCCGACGAGGGGCAACTCGATCATCAACGCCAACGCCAACCACAACATCCCGGCCACCAGGGGCGCGCCCTGGCGAAGCGACAGCCCGAGCAGCATCCCGCTGCGGGATGAGTCACCGAACCGATAGCGGGCGGCCTCGCGGGTTGTGCCGTTCATGCCGACGGCCCTCGCTGGTCGCCGGTCGGTTGAGCGTCACGCGACTCGCCCGGTGGCACGACCGTTGGCCCACTCGATGCAGGCTCTGATGTGGTCGTTGGGCGTGTCGCGATCGCCGACGACGATCCCGTCGCACCGGTCGAGCCGCCCGGGCCTCCGGCGATCCCTCCGACGCTCTGGCCGGACAGGCCGCCAGCGCTCGACGTCAACGGCATCGCCCGGGTGGCTGCGGAAGCACCTGCCGAGGCTCCCATCGACTTGACCATCATACCCATCTGCACTCCGGTCATCGCCGACCGGCCCCAGCCACCGGCAACGCCCGTGGCCGAGGTCCCCCCTTCCACGCTCGGTAGGAGCTTGAAGATGACCGCAGGGCTCAGACCTGCGATCGCGAAGCACGAGAACCCGGCGAGCATCGTCCCCAAGGCTGATGCGCCCGAACTTGCGCCTGTCGTGCCCGGGGCGCCGGCGTTGGCGAGCAGTTTCGTGCCGACCACGAGCGTGATCGCGATCGCCGGCTTCGCCAACACCAGCGCGACCACGAGATGGACCAGCCGACGACCCGAGCCGCGCATCATCGGGGCAACCGACGTCGACCAGACGATCGGCGCGAACGCGGCGACGAGATACAGCATCGACGAGCGCATGAACAGCACCACCGTCGTCACGAGCAAGCCGATCATCCCGAACAGCAACGCCAGCGGCCCGAGGAACGTCCCTGCCAGCCCACCCGACGAACCCATCGTGGCCGCCAGCCCGTCGAGTACCTGTTGGGCGTCACCCCGACCGGCCTGCCACGCGACGTCGGCCAACACGTCGCCGCCTTGGATCATCACGACCATCACGACAACGGTGAGCGCGGTGGCGACGAGCGATTTGGGGCCCTCCTTCAACGCGTCGATGATCAGCTCCGGACGTCCGCCGAGACCGGCCTGGATCGCCGAGGCGAGCATCATCGCCACCGTGATCCCAACCGCAACCCCGGCGAGCGGGCGGATCAAGCCGTTCGTGAACCATGCCTCGGTGACCCGTGGCGTGGTGGCGGTGTCCAACACGTTCCAGACCCACTCCATCAACAGCAGCAGGCCGTTGGCGAACCAGGTGTAGATCCCCTGGATCACCTTGTCCCAGGCCCACCCGACGACGCCACCGACAGCGTCGCCGAACAAGTCCAGCGGATTCGGGAAGGGCCACATGTCAGCTCGCCCCGACCGGGTCCCACGACAACGGAACCGCCACGCTCTCAGCCGAATCGACGACCCCTTCCGCTGGCGGAGACGGCGTCGGTCCTGGCGACGACGCCCACCCGTCAACGAGCCAAACGCCGTCGTGTTGCACCATGTCGAGCTTGACCGTGCGCCACACCTGACGGCCAGGGCCCGTACCCGGCGCGGCGATGATCAGCACCGACCACACCCGCACCTGCACACCATCCGATGTGGCTGATGCAGTCGATGTGATCGGCTGCTCACGCACGACCACGTCGGCGAGGTCGACCTCGCGGCTGCCCAACTCGATCAGCATCGCGTCGATCGCCCGACCGGTCTCGTCCGCGAACGTCGGCCCGAACGACCGGGTGGTGAACATCTCGATCAGTTCCCGCCGGGAGATGAAGCCCGCCGCGACCACCTCGCCCGTACGGCCCACGACCTTGATCGCGGCGTCCTGCGCTTCGTCGATCGAAGCGTTCGGCGCAGCTGGCGTGCTCGGACCGGTAGCTGATGGAGAGCTCGCCGAGGGTCCTGCGACGCTGGCCGACGTGTTCCCGTCCGGTCCGGTATCGCCACTCCCAGCCCGGGCGACGATGACACCGACCAGCATCACCGTCGCCAGCGCACCACCGACCACCGCCATCGAACGAGGCATCGTCAGCCGCCGGTCGCAGCGAACAGAGTCGTGACGATCGTCCACGCCAGTCCCGACAGGATCGCCGCGCCCATTCCGCCGAGCAACCACTTGCGACCCGCAGACGATGCCGAGTAGTTGCTGCCGAAGTGGCCGACGCCCATCGTGATCGCCCCGATCAGCAGACCGGCCAGCGCGGCGGCCAAGCCGCCCCACTTCAACCAGCCCAACAGCGACGTCATCAGCGCCGCGCCCGGTGCCGACCCGTCGGCCGGCGGATTCGGTACCGCCGCCCATGCAGGCGAGGCCACCGCCGTGGTCGCGATGGCCGACACGAGCACGGCGACGGTCAATCGGTGCATCGTTCGTCTCGTCGAGCGCCCTGTGTCGTGTGCCATCGCAGTACCTCCGGAGGCGGGCCGGCCCCGGTGGCCAACCTCGCTCACCGGCTTGCCCCACCCCGGCGGCTTCCCGACCGCGACACCGACGCCGCACCGAGGTCGTGCGCCGCCACCCGGTCGCGGGGTGGGGTCACCGGTGTGAAGTACTCCCTGCTGCTCGCATCACCGCTCGCCCTGCTCGCGGGTGTCGTCTCCATACCCGTACTGCTCGCCAACGGCGACCCGCCACCATCCGTCGCCTGCGCACCCGATGCCGCGCAGATCGAGACCATCCTGGCGACGATCCGCAGCCTCGAATCAGGCGACAACTACCAAGCCACCAACCCCGGAGCGAGCGCCTCGGGCGCATACCAGTTCATCGACTCCACCTGGGCGAACTACGGCGGCTACGCCCGCGCCCTGCTGGCCCCGCCCGAAGTCCAAGACGCCAAGGCCGCCGAAATGGTCGGCGCGATCCTCGACCGCCACAACGACGTCGCCGCCGTTCCCGTCGTCTGGTACATCGGCCACCTCCCAGCCTCGAGCAGCGCCGAGTGGGACACGGTCCCCGCACCAGAGGCCGGCAACCGGCTCACACCGCGCCGATACCAGCAACAGTGGATGGACAAGTACACCGAACTCGGCGGCGCTGCGTCCCCCACGTCCGAGCCGCCCGCGTCGACAACGAGTAGCTGCTTCGGAGGCGAGCCCGGCGAAGTACTGGCAGGCGACTGGGCACTCCCGGGCCCACGCTCGATGATCGACGCCACCGTCAACCAACTCGACGACCCCCACCACGACTACCCCGCCTGGGACTGGATCATCCCAACCGGCACCCCGATCTACGCCGTCCGCGCCGGCACCGTCGCCACCGTCTCAGCCTGGCCGCACAACTGGTGGGAGCAAGGCTGCACCACCCGAGGCGTCAACGGCTGCGCCCCGTGCGGCATC
>JAUXQB010000308.1 GCA_030685215.1 Actinomycetota bacterium | reverse complement strand
GTTCGAGACCGGCGGCGAGAACTACCACACCGACTTCGGCGGGTGGGACTACGTGCGCGGTCACGAGGGCGACCCGTGGAAGACGTGGCTCGACCCGTCGTGGATCGGTGTGCCCGCCCCGCCGGCGGCGAAGGGCGACTGGTTCCTGCATCGCCGCTACGGCGACCAAGCGCCGAAGATCGACCGCGCGTACGACCGCACGCGCACGCACTTCCGCGACGAGCACGACTACCCCGGACCGCGCACGATGGCGGCCGCAGCCGAGTGGGTGGCGGGCGCCGCGCAGCACCACACCGACACGCGCTGGATGCTCTTCGTCGACGAGTTCGACCCGCACGAACCGTTCGACACACCCGAGCCGTGGCAGGGCATGTACGAAACCGAACCGTGGACGGGCGAGCGGCTGATCTGGCCGCCGTACGTCGTCGGTGGCGTGAGCGGCGGACACCTCAGCGACGCAGAGGCTCGCCACATCCGCGCCAACTACGGCAGCAAGCTGACGATGATCGACCACTGGTTCGGTCGCATCGTGGCGCAGTTCGACCAGCACGACTTGTGGCGCCACACGGCACTCATCGTGTGCACCGATCACGGCCACTACCTCGGCGAGCAACGCGACAACGGCGGTGGTGCTGTCGACGTGTGGGGCAAGCCGATGGTGCCGCAGTTCGAGCCGCTCGGTCACATCCCGCTGATGATCCACTGGCCGGGTGTGGAGGGCGGGGCAGTGTGCGACGCGCTCACCACCGCCGTCGACCTGCACGCGACGCTCGCCGACATCTTCCAGGTCACTCCGTCACATCGCACGCACGGTCACTCACTCGCGCCGCTGCTGCGCGGCGAGTCCAAGTCCGTGCGCGACTACGCGATCGGTGGCGTGTTCGGCAACTGGGTGCAGGTCACCGACGGCCGGTGGAAGTACGCCCGCGCGCCCGAGGTCGACAACCTGCCGCTCAGCATGTGGAGCAACCGCTGGAGCACGATGCCGGTGCACGTGAAGGGCATCACCGAACTGCCGCCGCCCGATCACCGCGCGTGGCTCGACCGCATGCCGGGCAGTTCGGTGCCGGTGATCCGCCAACCGTTCCAGGCGGGCGACGCGCTGCCGTTCTGGGTGAGCGGCGGCGCCAACGTGGGCAGGCACCACCTCTACGACGTGTCGGTCGACCCCGACGAGCGCGAGAACCGAGTCGGCGAGACCGCCGAGCGGCGTCTGCAGGAGCTGCTCCGCGCTGCGCTCCACGACCTGGAAGCCCCCGCCGAACAACTGCAACGCCTCGGCCTCTGACGCCGGCGACTCCGGACGGGGACTGGGGTCAGTGGGCGAACATCGCGAGCCACTGGTCCTTGTTCTTCGGGCGGTACACGTAGTTGCTCTCGCGGATGGCGTCGATGGTGGCGCTCGACGGCTGCGAGTAGCGGTGACCGGGGTAGACCACGGTGCCCTCCGGCATCGCGCCCAGGGTCTGCAGGCTCTCGTACATCGCGGCCGGGTCGCTGCCGGGGAAGTCGGTGCGGCCGCAGCCGTCGAGGAACAGCGTGTCGCCGCTGACCAGCCGGCCGTCGACGTGGAAGCACTGGCTGCCGGGCGTGTGACCGGGCGTGTGCACGAGCGTGATCTCGATGTCGCCGACCTTCACCACGTCGCCTCCGTCGTGCTCGACCAGCTGGTCGGCGGTGAGCCCACTGGTGCGGGTGACCCACGGCGTCTCGTCGCGCTGCACGTGCACGGGGCAACTGCACCGCTCGAGCAGCGTCGCGACACCTTCGAGTTGGTGACCCATCAGGTTGCCGCCGATGTGATCGGCGTGGAAGTGCGTGGCGAGCACACCCGTGACGGTCATGCCGTCGGCCTCGACCATGTCGATGAGCGCGTTGACGTCGTACGCAGGATCGATGAGCACGCACTCGCCCTTCTCCCGGTCGCCGATGGCGTAGACGAAGTTCACCATCTGCTGCGCGATGGGATCGTGCATGGCGAAGTCGCGGCCGGAGAGCAGCTGACGGAAGTAGAAGCGGTCGGCACTCATGTCGTCACTCATGCAGTCACGATACGTGTTCGGGGCCGCCGCCTCGCTGCGCAGGTGACGGTGAGCGCGGTCGCTCGCCGTACGCTGGGGCCGATGTCCAGCACACTGCACGAGCTCGTCGCCGGGGAACGGATCGTCTACGGGGGCGACAAGGTCACCCACGTCGGTACCGAGCTCGCGGCTGCGTTCCGACCGGGCGACCGGCTGGTGGTGGTGCACGAGACGGGCGACCTGCTGCACCTGCCGAGCGCGGAGCACGCGGTCGCGTCGGCCGCAGTCGGAGCCGCTGCCGCGGCGTTCAGCGCGATGGCGACCGTCGGCGACGATCAGATCTCGCAGTTCTTCGACCACTTCGCGAATCGCCTGGCCGACGACACGGTCTTCGCCTCCATCGCCGCGGCCAACGCCGACGACGTTGCGGCCGCCCTGGCTCGCGGGCGCGCCACCGGTCGACTCGCGCTCTCGCCGACGATGCGCGCCGACATGATCGCCGGCCTGCGCACGTGGCGCGACATCGACACCGTTCGCTCGCAGCTGATCGGTGAGGTGCAGCACGCGCAGTGGACCGTGCAGCAGTGGCGCGACCCGCTCGGTGTGGTCGGGTTCGTGTTCGAGGGTCGCCCCAACGTGTTCGCCGATGCCACCGGCGTGCTGCGCACCGGGAACACGGTGGTGTTCCGCATCGGCAGCGACGCGCTGGGCACCGCTCGCGCCATCATGTCGTCGGCGGTCGTGCCCGCACTCGCCGCGGCCGGACTGCCGGAGGCTGCAGTGCAGCTCGTCGACAGCGCGGCGCACGCGGCCGGCTGGGCGCTGTTCGCCGACCAGCGCCTGTCGTTGGCCGTCGCCCGCGGGTCGGGTGCCGCGGTGGCCCAGCTGGGCGCCGTGGCACGGCAGCACGGCGTGCCGGCCAGCCTGCACGGCACCGGCGGCGCGTGGCTGGTCGCCGCGCACTCCGCCGACACCGAGCGCTTCTCGCTGGCGGTGCAGCACTCGCTCGACCGCAAGGTGTGCAACACGCTCAACGTGTGCTGCGTCGTGCGATCGCGTGCGCACGACCTGGAGCCGGTGTTCCGGGCCGCGGTGCACGCCGCGGCAGCCGCACGGGGAGTGGAGGCGATCATCCACGACCTGTCGCTCGATCACGCGTGCCTCGCGCACGAGTGGGAGTGGGACACCGTGCCGGAGGTGGCGCTGCTCGTCGTCGACGACGTCGCGCAGGCGGCCGAGCAGTGCAACCGCTACAGCCCGCACTTCGTCGCCTCGCTCATCAGCGCCGATCCGGCCGAGCACGACGAGTTCTACCGCAGCGTCGACGCTCCGTTCGTCGGCGACGGGTTCACCCGCTGGGTCGACGGACAGTTCGCGCTGTCGCAACCGGAGCTCGGCCTGTCGAACTGGCAGGGTGGTCGCCTGTTCGGCCGCGGCGGAGTGCTGTCGGGCGACTCCGTCTACACCGTGCGCCTGCGGGCGACGGTCGCCGACCCACACCTGCACCGCTGATCGAGTGCGACGCCGCGACGGCGTCAGTTCCACCAGCCGGTCACGTCGATCACCAGGTGGGTCTCCTTGGTGACGCTCATGCAGATCTCGCCGTTCGGCGACAGCTTCACCTGGGCGCCGTTGGCCACGGTCTTGGAGGTCGTGTAGGTCACCGAGTCGACGTTCGGCTCACTGCCACAACCCCACACGGTGATGGTGCCGTTGCCGCCCGGGTTCGCCAGGGTGACGTTCAACGACACCGCCTTGGCGGTGGAGGGGATGCCACGCTGGCCGCCGAGCTGCAGCGAGTAGACGGTGTTCGGACGCAGCGTGGAACCCTGCGTGCCGAGGTTCATCAGCGGCCGGTACGGGTCTCGCGTGTCGGTCACACGAGTCGGGCTGGTCGGCACGATCGTGCCCGTGCCGCCGTCGGTGAAGTAGCCGAGCACGTCGACCTTCATGTGCAGATCCGTGAACGCGTAGAAGCAGAGCTCGCCGGCGGCCGACATCGGCACGATCGCGAAGTTCTGGCGCACCGAGTTCGGCATCGGGTTGACGCTCGACACGTTCGGTCGCGCGATGTCGCACGAGTACGACGTGATGAAGCTGCGCACGGGCGACGAGATGCCGGTGATGTTGAGCGCGACCGCGGTCGCGTTCGCCGGTACACCGACGTTGGCGCCGACGACGTCGATCTCGATGATCTGGCCGGCGGTCATCCGCCCGGACGAGTTCAGTCGAGTGACGGTGTCGATCAGCGGCGTCGGTGCGACCGCGTGGTAGCTGTTCGAGACCGTCGAACGGAAGTGACCGGTGATGTCGATGACGAGGTCGGTCTGCCGCGGCGAGGTGACGCAGATGTCGCCTTCCGCGCTCAACGGGAAGATGCCGGCGTTGGCCACCGTCTCACTGGTCGTGTAGTTGAGGGTGGACGCGGTGGGTGCCACGGTTGCGCAGTTGTACACCGTCAGCCAGCTCGCTCCGGTGGGATTGACCACGGTGAAGTTCGCGCTCACGGCCGTCACGTTGCTCGGCAGACCGGCGACGCCGGCCACCCTGATGCGCTTGGGCACACCGGCGAGGAGCTTGGTGATGCGCATCGAGCTGCGGCTGTCGGCCAGGCGGAAGGGGGTCACGGCGGTGTAGCCGGAGGGGGCGCCGGCGGTGGTGACGGTGGGGATCGGCATGATGCCGGTGGCGGCCGTGGGATCGACGGTGAACGACCACGTGACGGTACGAGCCTGCGTCGTGACGGTGACCGTGTACACGCCGGGGGTGAGCGGTGCACGCGGGATGACGCTGACGGCGTTGTCGCCACCGAGGATCGACTGGGCCGTGCCCGAGGTGTTGCCGGAGAAGATGCGGCACGTCTGCACGGGGCCGTCGGGCCCGGTCATGCTGGCCGACACGGTGCTGATCGGCTCCGGCATCATCGCGATCACGGGAAGGCCGGCGCTGCCGGTCCACCCGCAGAACGTGAGCGGGTTGGGCGACTCGGTGATGAACTGGTTGAGGTTGGTGGTGCTGCCGTTGCCAGGGAACAGGATCGGTGTCGACGGTCGTGGGGAGGCGACCAGTCCACTGAGGACGTTGAGCGTGGCGCCGGAGTGCCACTGCGGCGTGTTGTTCAGATCGCACTTGCCGAAGCCCACCTGCTGCAGGTTGTGCCGCAGCACACCGATTGCGTGGAACGGACCGGTCATCCACAGTTCGATGTGGCTGCGTGCGGAGGTGCCGTACGCGGAGCTGACGGCCACGTTGCCGTTGTTGCCTGCGGTGTCGCCGGAGGCGGTGTACCCCTGGCGACCCGGGATCTCGTCGTGGGAGATGCCGTTGTAGAGCATGTAGCACGAGTGATTGGCGGCGCCGGCCGACAGCGTCGTGTTCTCCACGACGGGCGCGAGGCCGGCCATCGCGCGGTAGTAGTTGACCGTGGTCAGCCAGTGCGCATCGGGGGTGATGAACGGCGGGACTGGATCAGCGGCTGCGGTGGAGGCGGCGTGCGAAAAGGCGAGCAGCGCTCCTGCCAGCAACACTGCGCTCAGTTGTCGAATCCGCTTCATGCCCCACCACCGAGAAAAGTCCGGCTGACTTCGTGTTCTTCTTCGGCGTGGTGTGCGCAAGTCTGAAGGAACCAGAACAAGGTTTGACGGGATCTTGACGATCGGACGGGGTGATCGGGCGGCATCACGCCGCCGTCCGGCCGCGCGGTCACTCGGTTATGGTTCGCCGGTGCGTGCTCGCGGGTTGACGGTGCTCTCGGTGGTGTTCGTGGTGTCGACGACGATGGTCGCGTGCACCAGCGACCCGGGTGTCCGGTCGGCCCGTGCCGACCCGGCCATCTCCGGACCTGCCACGGTGCCGCCGCCCGAGACCACTCCAGCGCCACCGGGCACCACCACGCCCTCCGCCCCGTCCACCGTGCCGATGCCGGCCTCCACCGTGCCCGGCATGGTGCCCACCGACGACGGCGCCGGCGACCTGCTGTTCCCGTCGCTCGGCAACCCCGGCATCGACGTGCTGCACTACGACGTGGGCATCAGCTACGACCCCGACCGCGACGCCATCGACGGCGTGGTCGGTCTCGACCTGCTGCTCACCGAGCCCCGCGCGGAGATCACCCTCGACGCGGTGAACCTGAAGACGTGGGAGGTCACGGTGAACGGCCAGGCCGTCGCCGCACAGGACGACTCGCCCGAACTGCGCATCCCGCTGCCGACGCCCGGAGCTGCCGGCGAGCAGCTGCGGGTGGAGGTCACGTACTCCGTCGAGCCGTCGCCGATGGATTCGCCGATCGGCTTCCCGAACAGTTGGTTCAACACCGAGGGCGGTTCGTACGTGCTGAACGAGCCCGACGGCGCACGCGGGTGGATGCCGTGCAACGACCACCCGAGCGACAAGGCCAGTTACACGTTCACGGTGCGGGTGCCCGCCGGCACCGTGGCGGTGGCCAACGGCGAGCTCGTCGAACAACGCAACGACGGTGCGCTCGACGTGTGGGTGTGGCAGGAAGACCGCCCGATGACCACGTACCTCATCCTGCTGCTCACCGGCGACTACGAGATCATCACCGACACCGGACCCGACGGCTTGCCGCTCATCCACGCGGTGCTCCGCTCCGACGTCGAGCAGATGCAGCCGTACCTCGACATCACGCCAGAGATGATCGAGTTCTTCGACGACCTGTTCGGCCCGTACCCGCTCGACAGGTACGGCCTCGCGTTCTCCGACAGCTTCGGCGGCCTCGCGATGGAGACCCAGGAACGCTCGCTGTTCAGCCGCGACGACTTCACCGGAGAGATGGGGGAGTACCAGGAGACCTTCCTCGCGCACGAGCTCGTGCACCAGTACTACGGCAACGCCGTGTCGCCGGCCCGCTGGCAGGACATCTGGCTCAACGAGTCGTTCGCCACCTACGGCGAGTGGTTGTGGATGGAGCACGCCGGATACTTCACGGTCGACGACCAGGCGAACCTGGTGCTGGCACAGCGGCCGCCGGGCAGCTCGGCCGACCCGAGCGTGCAGGAGATGTTCGGCTTCAACAGCTACATGGGCGGCGCCATCGTGCTGCACGCGCTGCGCTTGACGGTGGGGGACGACGCGTTCTTCGAGATGCTGCGGCGATGGGCCGCGGAGAACAACGGCGAGTCGCGCACCACGCAACAGTTCATCACCTTCGCCGAGGAGTCCACCGGGCAGTCGCTCACCGACTTCTTCGACACCTGGTTGTTCGCGGATCGGCCGCCCGACGAGTTCCCGAACGGCTGAGCGTCAGCGGATCAGCCTGTTCATGATGGCTTCGCGCCACTTCGACGGCGAGCCGGTGTGCTCCTCGTGGCGGTCGGCCCCGATCGGTAGGTAGGCCATCGTGTTGATGCCCACGAAGCGCAGTGGCTCCGGTTCCCACTTCGGCGACCGGTGCCCCACCCACGGCAGTGACACCAGTTCGCTGGGTGTGTCGGTGATGAGGTCGGCGAGCGTGCGGCCGCTGAGATTGGTGGTGCCGACACCGTCGCCCACGTAGCCGCCCGCCGACGCCATGCCGGTGCTGCGATCGAAGTGCGCACTGCACCACCAGTCGCGGGGCGCTCCGACCGCGCCACCCCAGCGGTGCGTGATCTCGGCATCGCCGATGGCCGGGAACATCTCGCGCAGCGTGCGGTGGATGAGCCCGTGCACGCGTTCATCGCGGTCGTACTCGGGCTTGATGCGACTGCCCCAGTGGTACCACGCGCCGCGCCCACCGAAGGCGAATCGGTCGTCGGCGGTGCGCTGGCCGTAGACGATCATGTGGCGGCCGTCGTTGAACGTGGAGCGATCGCGCAGACCGGCCTGCTGCCAGAACGACTCGGGCAACGGCTCGGTGGCGATCATCAGTGAGAACACGGGTGCGATGGCGCGGCGCAGGCCGGGGAGCGCGGGTGTGAACGCCTCGGTGGCGCGCACCACCACGTCGGCCGTCACCGTGCCGAGGTGCGTGCGCACCGATCGCGGCGACAGCTCGACCACCGGCGTGTGCTCGTAGATGGTGGCGCCCATCCGCTCGACGGTGCGCGCCAACCCACGCGCGAGGCGGGCCGGGTGAATGGCGGCGCAGTGCGGAGTGAACGCTCCGCCGACGACCTTGGTGGCACCACAACGCTCGATGGTCTCGTCGGCCGACAGCATTCGGTAGTCGTCGTCGGTGAAGCCGTAGGAGTGGAGGTGCGCCACGTGGTCGCGCTCGCGCTGCAGTTGCACCTGGCTGCGCGCCAGGCTGAGGTAGCCGCCGTGGGCGAAGTCGCACTCGATGCCCTCCGCAGCCACCACCCGGCCCACCTCGGCGACGGTCTCGTGCATCACCGTCTGCAGCCGAGCGGCCTGCGACCGGCTGGATTCGGCGGCCATCGCGTCGAGGCTCATCGGCAGCAACGCCGAGCACCAGCCACCGTTGCGGCCGCTGGCACCGAAGCCGACCACCTGTGCCTCGAGGATCGCGATGCGCAGCGACGGATCGCGCTGCAGCAGGTAGTAGGCGGTCCACAGCCCGGTGTAGCCGGCGCCGACGATGGCCACATCGACCTGCAGATCGGCGCCGAGCGCCGTGCGTCCGGGGCCCCACTCGTCGGCCGACATGGTGGAGTGCCAGAGCGAGAGGTTCGACAGTTCGTGCACCGGCGCAGCCTATGGTGCCTGGCGTGACGGGTGTGGATCGATGAACACGCAGCCGCCGGGGTGGTACCCGGACCCCTGGCAACCCACCGACGTGCGGTACTGGGACGGCGCGCAATGGACCTCGTCGGCAGCGCGGGTGGCGCCGGTCCCTCGTGCACCGCTGCCGACGTTGCCCATCCAGGTGGCATGGGGTGCACTCGCGTCGATGGCCGTGCCACTGGTGGCCAGCCGGTTCGTGCTGCGCGCGCTCGCCGAGCTGCGCTGGCCCATCGCCGTGTACGTGATCGTGCTCGCAGTCGTGGCCTACGGCCCGCCGCTGGTGTTCTGGCGCTACGCCAGCAACCGCTGGGGCAGCGGCTCGGCGCGAGACGACATCGGCCTCTCGATCAGCGCCGTCGACGCCGGCTGGGGTCCGGTCACCTGGTTGGCGTGCCTCGGCGCGCAGATCGTGGTCGGCATCCTGGTCATCTCGTTGAAGGTGCCGTTCCAGAACAACACCGATCAGATCCGCGCAGCTCGCGACGAGCCGGGGTACGTCATCCCCATCCTCATCGTCGCAGTGGTGGCCGCGCCGATCGTGGAGGAGATCGTGTTCCGCGGGCTCATCCTGCGCGGGCTGCTCTCGCGCCTCGCGCCGGTGTTCGCGATCACGACCCAGGCGCTGCTCTTCGGCGCCGCGCACGTCGATCCGGCACGCGGGGTGCGCAACCTCGGCCTCGTGCTCGTGCTGAGCGCCGTGGGCGGCGTGCTCGGTGGTGCGGCCTACCTGTTCCGCCGCCTGGCGCCGAGCATGCTCGCCCACGCCATCCTCAACGGCGTGGCGATGGCCATCGTCCTGTCCGGCTGGTCACCCGACTCGTAGTGAACTGGGCATGGATCGTCTCTGACGCCGGGACGATTACTGTCCAGAACCCCGAGTGGGACGATTCCGGTCCAGAATCAGAGGAGGCGGTTGTCGATGAGGCGCACATCGCCGAACCAGACGGCGGTCACCGCCACCGCGTCGTGGTCGACTCGGGTGAGCGACTCGAGCGTCTCCGGGTGCACGATCTCCAGGTGCTCGAACGCGGCCAGCGGCTCGGAGTCGACGAGCGCGCGCCCGGCGGCCACCAGCGTGGCCACATCGCGTTCGCCTGCGGCCAGGGCGTCGGACACCGCCTGCAGCGACCGCGGCACACAGACAGCTGCGGCGCGCTGGGCGGGCGTGAGACGGCGATTGCGGCTCGACATGGCCACGCCGTCGGCGTCGCGCACGGTGGGCATCGCAGCCACCTCGATGCCCATGTCGAGGTCGGCCGACATGCGGCGGATGACGGTGAGCTGCTGGTAGTCCTTCTGGCCGAACACGGCGACGTCCGGTCGCACCGCGCCGAACAGCTTGGCCACCACGGTGGTGACACCGCGGAAGTGCCCCGGGCGGAACGCGCCCTCGAGCCGGTCGGCGATGGCGCCCGGCTCGACGTGCGTGTCGAACCCGCTGGGGTACATCGCCGCCGCGGTGGGGGCGTACACCGCGTCGACGCCCGCTGCCGCGCAGATGGCGAGGTCGTCGTCGAGCGGGCGCGGATACGCGGCGAAGTCGTCGGGTCGGTTGAACTGCAGCGGGTTGACGAAGATGCTGACCACCACCGCATCGGCACGCCCGCGCGCGTCGCGCACCAACGCCATGTGACCATCGTGCAGCGCGCCCATCGTGGGCACCAGCGCCACCCGTCGGCCGGCGGCGCGCGACTCGTCGCTCCAGGCGCGCATCGCGTCGGGAGTGTCGAACACCTGCATCGCGCTCATCGCGGGAACGCCGAGGGGCACAGGTCGCGGTATGCAGGGTCGGTGCCGGTGGCGACGGCGCTGACGATGGCGTTCGTGCACGCCGCGGCGAAGCACTCGGCGCCCGCCTCCAGCACCGCGTTCAGCCACCCGATGCGCGGCCGGCGTGGCGGGGTGCCGGCGGTGGACTCGTCGACGAAGCTGCCGAGGTCGTCGCGGCCGGTGGAGAGCCCGAAGATGGTGTCGCCGTCGAGCATCGAGTGCACCGGCCGAACCGCGCGGGCGAGGCCGTCGTGCGCGACCGACGCCAGCTTGTTGCACTCGGCCTTGCTGAGCGCGGCGGTGGTGACGACCAGGCCGATGGTGGTGTTGAGCGGCGGCACGGCAGCGTCCATGTGGTCGCGCAGTGCAGATCGATCCGCCGCGCTCGGGCGACGCAGGCGAACGCTCCCTCGCATCCACGGCAACCCGGTTGCCGGGTCGATGACGGAGCCGGCCGCGTTGACCACCGCCAGTGCCGCCACCACCGTGCCGTTGGACAGCACGGTCGACGCGGTGCCCACGCCACCCTGCAGCCCGCGGGAACGCGCGCCGGTGCCCGCACCGACGGCGCCGTTGGCGGCAGGTCGGGCTCGTGCCGCGCCGGCAGCGCGCCGGCCGAACCCGGCGTCGGGCCGATGGGTGAAGCTGCCGCCGCGACCGAGGTCGAAGATGACGGCGGTGGGCACGATCGGCACCACGTGGTCGGCGTCGACGCCCACCTTGAACCCGACGCCGCGT
>JAUXQB010000306.1 GCA_030685215.1 Actinomycetota bacterium | reverse complement strand
CGTCAACGCGCTCACGCCCGCCACTGGCGACGCGCTCGCCAACGGTGCCTGCTTCAACGACACCTTCGTGACGGTCACCCCCGCCTGACCACCCGAGGCGAACGGTGCCACTTCGCCCGGGCCGAGGATGGTGAGCAGCGGTCCATCCGAGTGGGAGCGTCCCGACGGGGGTGCGGCTGGCACTCGGATGGTCGGCTGGCACTCGGATGGTCGGATGGCACTCGGATGGTCGGATGGCACTCGGATGGTCGGCCGCACCCGAAGGCGACCGCCGCGGTGCCGACTCAGCTGCGCTGGTAGTTGGGCGCTTCCTTGGTGATGGTGACGTCGTGCGGGTGGCTCTCGTTGCGACCGGCGGTGGTGACCCGCATGAACCGCGCCGTGCTGCGCAACGAGTCGAGCGTGCCGGCGCCGGCGTAGCCCATGCCGCTGCGCAGACCGCCGACGAGCTGGTAGACGACATCGCCGAGCGTGCC
The DNA here is from genome assembly GCA_030685215.1 of Actinomycetota bacterium. Taxonomy (GTDB): domain Bacteria; phylum Actinomycetota; class Acidimicrobiia; order Acidimicrobiales; family Ilumatobacteraceae; genus UBA668. The sequence goes on along the minus strand of JAUXQB010000306.1, from coordinate 2,293 downwards.
GGCGTACGGCACGCGACCTTCGATGCCCTCGGGCACGAGCTTGCGTGACTGGCCTGCCACCTGGCTCTTGTCGCCCTGACCGCTGGCGTAGCGGTCGGCCCCGAGGCCCTGCATCGCGCCCATCGAGCCCATGCCGCGGTAGCTCTTGTACCGACGACCTTCGAACAGTTCCAGCTCGCCGGGCGCCTCGTCGGTGCCGGCCAGGATGGAGCCGAGCATCACGCAGTCGGCACCTGCCGCGATGGCCTTGACGACGTCGCCGCTGTAGGTGATGCCACCGTCGGCGATGACGGGAACCCCGTGGCGTCGAGCCCACTGGCACGTGAAGTAGATGGCCGACAGCTGCGGCATGCCCGCACCGCTGACCACGCGAGTGGTGCAGATGGAGCCGGCGCCCACGCCGACCTTCACCGCGTCGGCGCCCGCCTTGGAGAGCGCCTCCACACCGTCCTCGGTGACGACGTTGCCGGCGACCACCGGCAGATCCGGCCACGACGACTTGATCCGCTCGATGGCCTTGATGACACCTGCCGAGTGGCCGTGCGCGGTGTCGAGCGCGACGGCATCGACGCCCTGCGCGACCAACGCCTCGACGCGACTCTCGAGGTCGTCGCCGACGCCGACTGCTGCTGCGCATCGCAGGCGGCCGGACGGGTCGCTGGTGGCGTTGGGGAACTCCTGGTTCTTCAGGATGTCCTTCACCGTGATGAGGCCGGCGAGACGGCGATCGCCGTCGATGAGCGGCAGCTTCTCGATGCGGTGGCGTTGCAGGATGCTGCGCGCTTCGTCGAGCGTGGTGCCCACCTTCGCGGTGACGAGGCCCTCGCTCGTCATGAAGTCGGTGACCGAGCGGCGGTAGTCGCTGGGCTCGCAGAAGCGCGTGTCGCGGTTGGTGAGGATGCCGACCAGGCGACCGTTGGGGTCGGTGATGGGCACGCCGCTGATCTTGAACTGGTTCATCAACGCCTCGGCGTCGGCGAGCGTGGCGCTGGGCGGCAGCGTGATCGGATCGGTGATCATGCCGCTCTGGCTGCGCTTCACCTTCTGCACCTCCGCGGCCTGGTCGGCGATGCTCATGTTGCGGTGGATCACCCCGATGCCGCCTTCGCGAGCGAGGGCGATGGCCATGCGCCCTTCGGTCACCTTGTCCATCGCCGCGCTCACCACCGGCACCGCGAGCGTGATGTCGGCGGCGAACACCGCGCTGGTGTCGACCGTGTCGGGCAGCACATCGCTGTACCCGGGCACCATGACGACGTCGTCGAAGGTGAGTGCCTGGAAGCGGTCGAACAGATCGTCGTTGATCATGCGTGGGCTCCGTTCATGTCGTGGATCGTGAGAGTCAAGGTGTCTCGTGGCTGAGGGCTCGTGCGCACAATGTGCCGAGCGTTCGGACGAGGAGTTCGTGCTCGGTGAGGTGCATGCGCTCCTCGAGCTCGGGCAACGTGTCGGTGGGGTGGATCGGTACGACGGCAGTAGCGAGCACCGGTCCGTCGTCGACGCCCTGGTCGGGAACGAGGTGCACCATCACGCCGGTGTGATCGCGGGTGCCGGCGCGGGCCTCTTCGTACGCCCGCTCGATGGCGTGCAGCCCGGGCAACTCGCCCGGCAGCGCAGGGTGCAGGTTCACCACCATGCCGGGGAACCACCCCAGGAAGTTCATGGTGAGCACTCGCATCCAGCCGGCGAGCACCACCCAGTGCGGGTCGAAACCGGTGACGATGTCGGCGAGCCGAGCGTCGTAGTCGTCGCGCGACTCGCCGCTGCGACGTCCGACGTGCACCGCCGGCAGCTCTGCGGCATCGGCACGCACGAGGGCACGGGCATCGGCGTGATCGCTGACCACGGCCACGACCTCGGCAGGGAGCGTGCCGTCGGCGCAGGCGTCGATGATGGCCTGGGCGTTGGAACCGTTGCCGCTGGCGAGCACGACGAGGCGGCGCTTGGATTCCATGTGTTGACGCTATTGCCCGGCGGCGTGCGCCGGGCGGAGGCTGAACGAAAAGTCCGCGTCGTGCCGCTGGAGCGAGCGACGGACGGCAGAGGTGCTGCGATTCACGGTTCGACGGTGACGATCGCGGCGATTCCCACCGAGCCACCGGTGTCGCCGCAGGCGACCACGAGGCGCGGTGGAGCGACGTCGACCCGGGTGGCGCCCTCCGCGAAGAGCACGGTGACGGTGCCGATTCCGAGTTCGGTGAACGTGCTGGGGTCTTCGGTCTGGAGCCATTCGACCACCTGCTCGTCGGTGAGCTCGCTGTCGACCGGTGCCACCGCGCCCGACCATCCAGGG
>JAUXQB010000305.1 GCA_030685215.1 Actinomycetota bacterium | reverse complement strand
CCGCGCTGTGCCAGCGCTTGTCGCGCAGGATGCTGGTGACGTCGTCGTAGTGCCACACCGCGAACCCGAACAGGTTGCGCACGATCCACGCGTCGGCCGGCAGCTCCAGGTTCGGGTCGAACCGGCGGGCGGGCGCGCCCTCCGGCGGCAGCATCAGCGGCAGGTCGAGTTCGTGCACGAGCGTGGCCATGCCCGAACGCTACGCGCCGTCGCCCATCTCGCCCGTCACCCAGCGTCCCAGCGATCTCGGGGAGTCAGGCGAGGGCGACGGTGGGGTCGACGAAGGGGGTGGCGAGGAACTCGGCGACGGGTGCGTTGGTGACGCTGCCCGCGTGCGTGTTGAGACCGAGGGCGAGCGCGTGGTCGCGGGCGCACGCGCCGGCGACGCCGTGGATGGCGAGCTCGAGCTGGTAGGGGAGCGTGGCGTTGGTGAGCGCATACGTGCTCGTGTGCGGCACTGCGCCGGGCATGTTGCCGACCGCGTAGTGCAACACGCCGTGCAGCTCGTAGACCGGCGCGGCGTGCGTGGTCTCGTGGATGGTCTCGATGCAGCCACCCTGGTCGACCGCGACGTCGACGATGACCGCGCCCGGCTTCATCGTGCGCACCATGTCCTCGGTGACCACCACCGGTGCGCGGCCGCCGGCGACGAGCACCGCACCGATCACGAGATCGGCGTCGGCGATGTTGCGCTCCAGCGCGCCGCGGTTCGAGGCGAGCGTGACGATGCGGCCCTTGTTGATCTGGTCGACCCAGCGCAGGCGATCGAGGTTCTTGTCGAACAGCACCACCTCGGCCTCCATGCCCGCCGCGATCCACGCCGAGTTCCAGCCCACGTTGCCCGCGCCGAGCACGACGACCTTCGCGGGCTGCACGCCCGGCGCGCCACCCATCAGCACCCCGCGGCCACCGTTGTGACGTTCGAGGTAGTGCGCGCCCATCTGCGGCGCGAGCCGGCCGGCCACCTCGCTCATCGGGGCGAGCAACGGCAGCGCGCCACCCGTCAACTGCACGGTCTCGTAGGCGAGC
>JAUXQB010000144.1 GCA_030685215.1 Actinomycetota bacterium | reverse complement strand
GCGAACATGCGCATCGTCCACAGCTTCGAGCGATACATCGAGGCGTAGGGCCCGCGGGTGTACGGGTACTGACCCGGGTACTCACCCGATCCGTCGGCGGGCCCGTACACGGGCTCCAGCGGTACGCCCGACATGGTGGCGTACTCACCGGGCCGGGTGGAGGATGCGTCGAACGCCGCACGCCAGGCATCGCGGGGGTTGTCCATCTCGCACAGATTGGCACAACGCGCACATGCGCCGACCATCACGGGCGGTCTACGGTGGCGCGGTGACCGACGAGCAACGATCCGACGCCGAACAACGACCGTACGGTGGTGCCGACGACAACCCTGCCTTGAAGCGAGTGCGCACGCGCCACTTCCAGCGTGCCAAGGAACAGGGCATCAAGATCACCGGACTCACCAGCTACGACGTGCTGTCGGCCAGGTTGTTCGACGAAGCCGGCATCGACTTCCTGCTGGTGGGCGACTCGGCGGGCAACACCGTGTTCGGCTACGACACCACCATCCCCGTCACCGTCGACGAGCTGATCCCGCTCACCCGTGCGGTGGTGCGCGGCGCGAAGCGCGCCCTCGTCATCGCCGACATGCCGTTCGGCTCGTACGAGAACGGGCCCGACGTCGCGCTCGACACGGCGCTCCGCTTCATGAAGGAGACCGGAGCGCACGCAGTGAAGTGCGAGGGCGGCGTGCGCAGCGCCAAACAGATCCGACGCATCGTGCGCGCCGGCATCCCGGTGATGGCCCACATCGGCTTCACCCCGCAGAGCGAACACGGCCTCGGCGGACACATCATCCAGGGGCGCGGCGAGGGCGCCGCGGCGTTGCTGGCCGACGCGCACGCGGTGGAGGAAGCGGGTGCCTTCGCAGTGGTGCTCGAGATGGTGCCCTCCGCGATCGCCGCGCAGGTGACCAAGGAGCTCTCCATCCCCACCATCTCCGTTGGCGCGGGACCGCACTGCGACGGACAGTTGATGGTGTGGAGCGACTGGGCGGGTTTCACCCAGGGCCGCATCCCGAAGTTCGTGAAGCAGTACGCCGACATCGGGCGCACACTGCTCGACGCGGCGAAGTCGTATCGCGAAGACGTGGAGAGCGGGGCGTACCCCGCTCCGGAGCACGAGTACGGCGAGTAGGTCGGCCGCTGACTGCCCGCGTGCCCGCTCGATTCGACGACAGGCTCATCTGATGGCGCCCTGATGGCGCGGCGGCACGTCCACGTCGGTCCCCGTCACGTGTGTTCGATTTCGATGCGCGATCGCTCGCGGCCACCGCTCGGACTCGGACCGGACTCGGACCGGCATCGGCCGGCATCGATGAGTGCCACCGCTCGAAGTCGGAATCGAACACACGTGACGGAACCCCGCACGCACGGGACCGCACGGTCAGCCGCACCCTGGCTCGGCTGCGTCGCCTCCCGGCTCAGATCGGGTAGACGTCGATCAGCGGCTCGGCGGGAGCGGCCGTTGTACCCGAGCCGTCCTCTGCATCGGCGATCACCGAGCTGACGCGCGAGGCGCGCCGTGCGTTGACCTCTGCCTTGGCCGAGTCGATCAACGAGATCGCCGACTCCTTGGCCTTCGCGGCCCACCGGGCGAGCTCCTTGCGGTTGTTCCACAGGAACGAGAGCACGATCGCTCGGGTGAACGGGCGGATGGTGGCACGGATGGGTCTCACGGTGATGCTGCTCCTTGTCGAACGAACTGATCCGCTCGGAGGCGTTCGCCACACGACGGTGTCGTGAAGAAGTGTTCCCGGTGACGACTCGGATCAAACCCGCGTCGGCTCACTCGTCGGTACTCGACTCGCTCGCTGGTCGAACGTCCTCGGCACGCAGCTCCACGCCGCGTTCCGACACCAACAGCAACTGGTCAGTCGGAGACGCGCGATGTCGCCAGAGCTCCTTCACCACCACCGACAACGCACCGGCGATGGGGATGGCCAGCATCGCGCCGACGATGCCGAACAGCTCCACCCCGATCAGCACGCTCAACAGCACCGCGAGCGAGTTGACCTTGACGGTTCGAGACATCACGATCAGCTGCAGCACGCTGTTCTCGAACTGCTGGTAGAGCGTGAAGAAGATGATGGCGGCGATGCCCGCCCCCGGCGAGACCGACAGCGACGCAACCACGGCCACGATTGCACCGATGGTCGCTCCGACCAGCGGGATGAGGTCGGCGAACGCGACGAACAGCGCCACCACGATCGGACTGGGCACGCCCGCGACGAGCAGGAACGCCATCGCGGCCACACCGGCGCACAGGCTGATGAACAGGTTGCCGATCATGTAGCCACTGACAGCCTTCGCCGCGTCGCGCGACACCTGCACGACTGCCTCGCGGTGCTTGTCCGGCAGCAACCGCGACGTGGTCTGTGCGAGCGACGACGACTGCGAGAGGAACAGCGCGGTCATCACCAGCACCGTGATCACGGCGAGCAGCACCTGGATCGCGGTGCCGATCATGTCGACCAGCGACCCCTGCATCGACTCGGCCGCCTTCGTCAGCGACTCCTGGTTGTCGGCGACGATCTTCTCGAGGCGCAGCCTCGACACCAGGTCGCCCAACGGCCCGCGTCCCGTCGACGCCTGCTGCACGGTGCCGGGCAGGTCGGTGAGCACCTGGACGAGCTGGCTGCGCACCGGCATGAGGAACACCGCCAGCAGGCCGATGAGCGCCGCGAGGACCACCACCAGCATGAGACCGACGGCCATCCCCCGACGCAGGTGCAGAGCGCTCTGCAGGCGCCTCACCGGCGGCGCGAGCACCACCGCGAAGAAGCCGGCGATCGCCACCAGCACCACGAGACGCCACGCGATGTAGAGCACGGCGAACAACCCGATCGCGGCGGCGACGACGGCCAGCGTGCCGATGATCGTTCGCCAGGGCACTTCCGACCATGCCGCGGGCGGCCCGCGGCGCGCGACCTCGACGGTGCCTGATCGCTGGTCACTCGATTCTTCGGCGTCGCTGCTGCGCTGGCTCGACACCGTGGTGCCCCTGGGCAACAGCAGCTCCGACATCGGCCCATCCGGCTGCTCTGGTCGGTCCGGGCGCGACTCGTTCATGATGCTCCTGCGTTGTGCACGGCGAGCAACTACCCACCCCGGCCGACGAGCAAACACGTCGCATGTTTGACTCCGATCGGGTGCGGGTACTGGAGTGCCTGGTGTCCGTCGCCCGCAACCGATGGACGCCGAGGGAGGGGATGTCGCAACCGCTCGCCCGCACTGCGTCATCCCCTCCCTGATTTCGCCCTCCGTCGATCGCACGTCGTTCACTCATGGCCGGATCAACTCGTACCATGAGCGGAACCCGCAGCACGACGGCGGGCCCGGGGGCCAGTTCGAGAGACAGGAACGACAGACATGACCGAGTTCACGAGCAATGAGTCACTCACCATCGACATCGCCGACGACGGCGCCGTGGTGGTGCACGGCGACATCGACATGGCCGGTGGGCCCATCCTCGAAGCCGTGCTCCGCCCGCGCGAGGGCACCGATGCCGTGCTCATCGATCTCGCCGACGTGTCGTTCATCGACTCCTCCGGCTTGCGCAGCCTGCTCGACGCCGCACGCCGGGCACACGCTCGCGGCACCGAAGTGGTGCTGCGCTCCGTCGGGCCAGAGGTGAGTCGCCTCCTCGAGATCACCGGCACCTCCGAGCAGTTCCGGATCGACGGTCGCCGTGACTGACGTGCACGCCACCGACACCGCGCTCTCCGGCCCCGTGGAGATCCGGGTGCCCGCCGACCCCGCCATGTCTCGAGTGCTGCGCCTCGCGGCGAGCGGCGTGGCGTCACTGTGTGGTTTCAGCGTCGACGAGATCGAGGAGATCAAGATCGCCGTGAGCGAGGTGCTCATCGCGCTCATCGAGCACGGCGCCGGCCACCACGTCGACGTGAGCTTCGTGGTCGAGCAGGGCAGCTTCACGGTGCTCGGCGACACCGAGGTGCACGAGTTCGACCTCGACCACCCTGACCTCCGCCTCTGCCGCACCGTGTTGGCCGAAGTGTGCACGGATCACACCATCGAGCTCATCGATGAGCACGCCCGCATCTCTGCCGTACTGCGTCGCCCCTTCAAGGCTGCCTGAAAATGCACGAGTCCACCGAAGCCGACGACGAGTGGCTCGACGACGCGTTCCGACGCCTCGCCGAGACACGAGACGATGCGCTCCGCGACGAGATCGTCGAGCGAACCAACTGGCTTGCCGTGCGAGGTGCACGCCGGTTCGCATCGCGCGGAGAACCGTTCGACGACCTGTTGCAGGTAGCACGCATGGGGCTCCTCAAGGCCGTCGATCGTTTCGATCGCTCCGTCGGTGTGCACTTCGGCGCCTACGCCACGCCCACCATCCTGGGTGAACTCCGCCGTTACTTCCGCGACCACACCTGGAGCGTGCACGTCCCGCGTCGCGCGAAGGACCTTCGGCCAGCCGTCAATGAGGCCACCGATCAGCTGAGCAAGGAACTCGGGCGCTCACCGCAGGTGCATGAGATCGCGCAGCACTTGCACATCACCGACGACGCGGTGCTCGAGGCGATGGAGGCCAACAGTGCCTACCGTTCGTACTCGCTGGATCCGCAGGGTGTCGGTCGCAGCGTGCCCACTACGAAGAACGAGTTCGACGGCATCGTCGACCGCGAAGTCGTCATCGGCCTCCTGGATCGCCTGCCCGCCCGGGAACGCAAGATCCTCTACCTCCGATTCTTCGAGGAGCTGAGCCAATCGCAGATCGCCGAACAGATCGGCACCAGTCAGGTGCACGTCGGCCGCCTCATCTCCTCCAGCCTCGCCTCGCTGCGCAGCGCTCTCGACGAACCCATCGCCAGCGCCTGATCATGCTGCTCCGCTGCCGTGCACACGACCTCGACATCGGGGCAGTGCTGTGGTGCACCCCGTGCGAACGCTCGACCTGGCAGGCTTGACGGCGATGAACGTGGGCCGGACGACTCGCCAGCGGCGTTCGTTCGCCGCGCACCCGTCCACCGCCCGCGCAGCGCGCGCCTTCGTCACCGAGCAGTTGTCCGCACAGGGCGCCACGGCAGAAGTGGTCGACGACTTCGCGCTCGCCGTCAGCGAAGTGGTGTCCAACGCCGTCGCACATTCCGACGACGCGGAAGTGGTGGTGGTGATCGACACCTCCGACCAGGGCTGGTGGCACATCGAGGTCGCCAGTCACAGTCCGCTCCCCCACCGGTTGCGCGACCCCAGCGGCTGGACCGTGGCGCCGGCGGTAGCAGCCTCCGGCCGCGGCCTCGGCATCGTGCGCAGCCTGATGGACGAGGTGTCCGTACTCGACGCCGGCAGCATCGTCGCGATGCGCCGCCGCCGCGCGGTCTGAGGCCCACGCCGTCGTCAGGAGGCGGTGCGGGCCTCGCGCTCGGCGCTGCGTCCGTTGCGCTCGGCCGGATCCGTCTTGGCGGCGTCGTCCTTCGTGGCGTCCGGCTTGGTGGCATCGGCTGTGTCGGCGTCGTGGCGACCCTTGGAGGCCGCACCTTCGAAGCGTCGCAGCAGCATGGCGGCCACACCGACGAGCGCCACGACGCCGAGGACGGCGACGAGGATCGAGCGGACGGGCGACGACCGGCGTCGCGACGGCAGCTCGATGTGCGGCAGCTCGATGTTGCGGTAGGCATCCTCCACGAAGTCCGCGACGCTCTGCAGCGTCGACTCCGCCACGTGCATGGTGCTCTCGGCTGCGTCACGCAAGATGTTCGACATCGGGTTCTCCTTCGTGTGGGAGCCGACGGTCCGGCGCCGATTGCGCGCGGCGACTCCGCCGCAGGTGTACCCGAGCGCTGGCCCGTCCAAACAGCAGTGCGACGCGGTCGGCCCCGTCAGGTGTGGCGAAGGATGAGCACGGCGACGTCGTCGTCGATGAGGGAGTCGGCGAGCAACTGATCGACGAGCTCGTCGCACATCTGCTGCACCGGCACGTGACGCAGTCGGACACAGGCCTCACGGAGGCGCTCGATGCCCACATCGATGAGCTCTCGCCGCCGCTCGATGAGGCCGTCGGTGTACATCACCAGCGTGTCGCCCGGGTCGAACGCGGTCGTCGCCGCATCGGACTGACAGCTCGTCGACCCGTGGCCGAATCCGAGCAGCGGTCGCCGCCCGCCCTCCAACACCTCTGATCGCCCGTCGGCGCGCACCACGATCATCGGCGGATGACCCGACGATGCATAGTGGATCGGCTGCCCGGGTGCCAGCACGGCCAGCGCCACAGACGCCGACAGCGTGTCGGCCTCGTGCGCTGCGAAGCGGTCGACGACCTCGAGTGCGGCGGCCGGGTCCACCTCACGCGACACCGCGGTCGCGATCGATGCGCGGAGCTGTCCCATCGCGGCTGCCGACGCCACGCCGTGACCGACCGAGTCGCCGACGCTGGCGACGACCGTGTCGTCGTCACGCGCGATGAGCTGATACCAGTCACCGCCGACCTGGCCTCCCGCCGCCGGGCGGTACGCGCTGCCCGCCTGCAGCCAGTCCGGCGCCGGCGGCAACGCCGGCAGCAACCGCCGCTGCAAGGTGAGCGAGATCTGGCGATCCCTGTCGTGCAGCGACGCACGTTCCATCGCTCCCGCGCAGCGAGAGCCGAGGGTGAACACCATCGAGAGCTCGGACTCCGCGAACCGTCGGTCGTTGTCGAACACGAACACCAGCGCACCGAGCGTACGGTCGAGCACGCGGAGCGGGGTGACCAGTGCCCACAGCGGGCGCGTGCCCGACACGCGTTCGTTGAGCACCCGATCGTCGGCGATGCATCGCTCCGACAACGCTCGCAACGCGAGCTCGCACTCCCCTTCCGAGACCCCGTCGGACGACAGCACGGAGAGGCCGGCACCATCGCCGGACGAGTCGTCGACCACGAACAGTGCGGCACCCTCGGCCCGCAGACCGGAGATGCCGTGCGTGATGACCGCACGCGCCACGTCGCGCACGGTCGCCGCTCTCGCCAACCAGCCGCTCACACGCTGCAGCGTCTCCAGCGCCGACGCGCTCGTGGCCTGACGGTCGAACAGCACCGCGGTGTTCAGCGCCGCGCCGCATCGGGCGGCGAGCTCGTCGGCCACCTCGAGGTCGCCCGACGAGAACGCCGCGCGATCTCGGCCGCGAATCAGCTGCAGCGAGCCCAACACGCCGAGCGGTCCCTTGATCGGCACGGTCACCACCGAGTCGACGTCGGCCGTGAGCAGGAGTTCACGGGTGGCGCGCGGCGATCGGTCGAGCACGCGGCTCAGGCCCTGCACCACGTCCCGTTCGCCGGTGCGGATGACCTTCGCCGCCCCGAACGGTGCCTCCGGGTCGTACGGAAACTGCCGTTGCACCTCCTCCGCCCAGTTCCGCATGGCTTCGTCACGATGGGCCGTGACGATCAACGGCGATCGAGGCGGCTGATCGAACGCCAGCACCGCCGCGCACCAGTCGGCGAGTTCGGGCACGGCCGAGTGCGTCACCTGGCTCATGATCTCGTGCACATCGACGGAGCGGGTGAGCACCTCGTGCGCTCCGGCGATGAACTCTGCACGGGCGCGAGCGGAACGCTCGACGTCGAGCAGACGGGCGCGCTCGTCGAGCTCGCGGTGCCGCTCGTCGACATCCCACGCGAGCCCGATCGCACCGGTGACCGCGTCGTTCTCGTCGAGCGTCACATCGCCGACACCCTCCACCCAGTGGATGGAGCCGTCCGGCCACACGCACCGATGGTCGAAACGGAAAGTCGACTTGCCGGCGACTCCTGCCTCGACGACATCGAGGACCATCTGCCGATCGTCGACGTGCACCCGTTCCACCCAGTGGTCGAACGTGCCACCGAACTCACCGGGGGCCAATCCGAACAGCCGGTTCAGTTCGTCGTCCCAACCGACGCGTCCACTCTCCAGCTGCCACCACCACTCGCCCATGCGACCGGCGTGCATCGCCCGTGCCACGCGTGCGGCCTGATCGAGCACCGGCTTCGAGCGCAGGAGATCGTGCTCGCGCTGCTCACGGTCGCGAGCCAGGTACCAGCCGAGGACGACACCGGCGATGACCGCCGTGACCGCCACCAGATGGCAAGCCGTGCCCGCGATGTCGGTCACCCATCCGAGGGCGATGGCCGCCGGCACAGCGACCCCTCCGACCCACAGGACGTGGTCCGATCGCCCGTCGATCGCGGCGAGCAACGGCGCCACCACCAGGAGCGGGATCAGGATGACCGAGTTGGTCGCGAACACCTCGACGGCGACCAATGCGACGACGAAGGCAAGGGCGATGAGCGGGGACCGCACGCTGGTGGCACTTGCACGCGCGAAAGGCACGGCGGATTCTGCATCCGCCCAGGCCAGCGGGTCAAGATCCAGCCAGCGACGCCGGACGGCTCGGCCGCGAGTTTCACGTTCCACGTTGTCGGGTACGACACCACCATGAGCGATACGATCGAAACGACCGACCGCGACCGGGTTCGTCCGCTGACAGAGTTGCTGCAGGGCGACATGCACGTGGCGATGGTGATGACCATGGTGGGCCGTGAGCACACCTCGCGTCCCGTCGCCTGCGCGGAGGTGCACGACCATCGCCTGTCGTTCCTCGTCAGTCGACAGACGACGTGGGTGGAGGCCATCGCTGCGGCAGCTGCCATCGTGCACGTGACGATCGCCGCCGATGCACACACCCCGTACGTCTCCCTGA
>JAUXQB010000296.1 GCA_030685215.1 Actinomycetota bacterium | reverse complement strand
ACTCGCGCTTGTTGGGCAGGCCGTCTTCGAGCACCACCATGCTGCCCACGTAGTCGGTGCCCTGCAGGTGCGCCATGTCGTAGCACTCGATGCGCAGCGGCGCCTCGGGCAACCCGAGCAGATCCTGCAATTCGGTGAGTGCACGGCTGCGCGCGTTGTGGTCGCCTGCCCGGCGCAGGCGATGGCGCACGAACTCCTCGCGGGCGTTGCGGGTGACCGTCTCGTGCAGGTCTCGCTTGTCGCCGCGCTGCGGCACACGGATCTGCACCCGGCTGCCGCGCAGGTGGCACAGCCATTCCTCATAGGTGGGCGTGTCGTCGGGTTGCACCGGCACCAGCACCTGCTTGGGCACACCCGCCGGCGGATCGTTGCCGTAGAGCTCCTCGAGGATGCGATCGACGAGACCGCCCGGCGACAGCTCCTCCACCTTGTCGAGCACGAAGCCCTTGCGGCCGACCACTCGACCCTTGCGCACGAAGAACACCTGCACCGCGGCTTCCAGCTCGTCGTCGGCGATGCCGACCACGTCGATGTCTTCGCTGCGATCGCCGACCATCTGCTGCTTCTCGATGGCCTTGCGCACCGCGAGCAACCGGTCGCGCACTCGCGCGGCCCGCTCGTACTCCAACTCGTGCGCGGCCTCGGCCATCTGCGTCTCGAGCCGCTTGACGATCTCGTCGGTATCGCCGTCGAGGAAGTCGCACAGCTCTTGCACGAGCATGCGGTAGGGCATCTCGTCGATCTCGCCGACGCACGGCCCGCTGCACTTCTCGATGTGGAACAGCAGGCACGGCCGGCCCAGCCGGTGGTGCTCGTTGAACTTGCCCGGGCTGCACGTGCGGATGGGGAAGCTGCGCAGCAACAGGTCGAGCGTGTCGCGGATGGCGTAGGCGTGCGCGTAGGGCCCGAAGTAGCGGGTGCCCTTGCGCTTGCGGCCGCGCATCACCATCGCCCGTGGGAACTGCTCGTCGACCGTCACCGCGAGGAACGGGTAGCTCTTGTCGTCGCGCAGGCGCACGTTGAAGCGCGGCCGGTGCAGCTGGATGAGGCTGAACTCGAGCATGAGCGCTTCGACCTCGTTGCGCACCTCGATCCACTCGACCGTGGCCGCGGTGGACACCATCTGCGCGGTGCGCGGATGCATGTTGCGCGGGTCCTGGAAGTAGTTCGACAGGCGCTGGCGAAGGCTGCTCGCCTTGCCCACGTAGATGACGCGACCCTCTTTGTCCTTGAACTGGTACGAGCCCGGCGTCTCGGGAATCGTTCCGGTGGGAGGGCGGGTGACCATCGCTCTGACTCTACGGGTGAACGGCACGGCAGCGCCTGCCGTGCGCGGGGTGGTGCGGATAGGGTTGCCGACGTGCCCGGCCGCTATCAGTTCTCCCTGCCCGAACGCCCCAGCCGCGACGGCTGGTTCCGCATCGGCACCGTCGACGTCACCACGACTGCGCTGCTGGTGGGGCTGGGCGTGCTCTCGATGTTCGTGTACGCGATCGGCGGCGCCGGCGGGTTGTTCTCCGACCTCATCTTCTACGGCCCGCTCGTACGCGACGGCGAGGTGTGGCGCCTCGTGCTGTGGCCCATCGCCAACCCACCCACGCGCATCTGGGTGCTCCTCACACTCGCCTTCTTCTGGTTCGTCGGTCACCGCATCGAAGACACCATCGGCCGCAAGCGCTTCACCACCATGATCCTGCTGATGACCATAGTGCCCGCCGCGCTCGTGTCGCTGATGGACTTCACCGTCGACACCGGGCAGGCCTACGGGCTCAGCATCCTCGCCATCGCGCTGCTGGTCATCTTCGCCTTCGACAGCCCCGGCGCGGTGTGGCTGTTCAACATCCCGCTGTGGGTGCTGGCCGCCGTGTTCGTGCTGCTCGACGTGCTGCAGTACCTCGGCAACCGCATGTTCGGGGCACTGCTCGTCGAGCTCGGCGCCATCATCATCGGATCCCTCACCGCCCGCCAGTACGGCATGCTCAACGACCTCGACTTCATCCCCCGCTTCGGCGGCGGTGCGAAGCGCAGCAAGGCGGTCAAGCCGGCCAAGCGCAGAGGCGGCGGTACCGGCTCCACCGTGGTCGCCGGGCCGTGGGCAGGCGCCGACACGATGCACGGCGCTGCCGATCAGATGGAGCTCGACGGCCTGCTCGACAAGATCAGTGCCAGCGGCATGGACTCGCTCTCACGCAGCGAGAAGGCTCGCCTCAACGAGCTGAGCAAGAAGCTCCGCGGCCGCTGAGCGGTTGCCGCTCAGGCCACCCGCGGGCGGTTGCGCAGCGCCTGCATGTAGGCGAGCACCAGCAGCACACCCGCCAGCAACGTGGCGGCGTTGGCGAGCACGTGGAAGCCGAGGCCCTGCTTCACGAACCCTGACGCGAAGGCCGCCATGCCGCCGCAGAAGCTCATCGTCAGGTCGGCGGTGCCCTGCACCTCCACCCTGGCCTGGGGCGGCACCGCCCCGGTGAGCATGCTGCTGCCCGCGATGAGCCCGACGTTCCAGCCGATACCGAGCAGGAACAGGCCGATGAAGATGAGCGACGGCACGTAGCCCGCCACCACCGACACGACGGTGCCCGAGGCGAGCACCACCGAACCGATCATCACGGCACGCACCTGACCGACGCGAGCCACGAACACGCCGACGAACGGCGCGAACGCGTACATGCCCGCGATGTGCAACGCGATGACGTAGGCCGACAGGTCGCTGTGACCGTGGTCGGCCATGTGCGACGGCGTCATCGTCATCACCGCCACCATCGCCGTCTGCGAGATGACCATCGCGAACAGTCCCAGCGGCGCGAGGTGACTGACGCGGATGACACCGGCCGACAAACGCACCTGAGTGAGTGGACGCACTCGCTCCGCGTGCGGGTCGAGCTGACCGTTGACGGCCAGCGGATCCGGCCGCAGCAGCTTCGCGATGACGGCCAGCGCGACCAGCAGCAGCATCGACGCGAAGAAGAACGGCCCGATGTACTCGTCGAGACCGACGGCTTCGCCGGCTGCCTTCTCGAACGGCGTGAGGATGGGACCGAAAACGGCGCCCAACGTGCCGACCACCACCACGCTGGCGATGGCCTTCGCCCGGTGCTCGTCGCGGGCGAGGTCGGCCGCCACGTAGCGGCCCTGCAGGGTGGCGGCCTGCGCGCCACCGAAGCACACCATGCCGACGAGGAACAGCGGGAACGAGCGGAGCTGACCGCCGGCACCGGCGACGAGTGCGCCGACCGCGCCGAGACCGAACGCGAACATCAGCCCGGGCCGCCGCCCACGCCGGCGCATGAACGCCGAGAGCGGCACCGCGAGAAATGCGGAGCCGAGCGTGAACGCGGCGCCGCCGGAGCCGGCGAAGCGGTCGTTGCCGTGCAGCAGGTCCTTGGCGAGCAGCGCGCCCACCGCGACCACACCGGCGACCGCGGCCTGGCCCGGCACCTGCGCCAGCCGAAGTGTGCGCAGCGTGCGCCGCTGCAGCACCGAGTGATCGGGCTCGACGACGATGGTCATGCGACCGAACCCGCCGGTGCGATCCACTCCATCGCCTGCCCCGTGACGGCGGCGATCAGGTCGAAATCCTTGTCGTAATGGAGAACGGTGAGGCCGTTCGCCTCGGCACAGGCGGCGAGAACGAGATCGGCCGGCGACGGAGCCCTGTGTGTGCCGCGCCCGGCCATCTCGCCTTGGACGTCGAGCGCCCGGTCGATGATCTGTTCGGTCACCGCTACTCGAGGCATCATGCTGAGCTCGAACCTCGCATCGACGAAGTCGGCACCGGATGTCGCGGACACCAGTATCTCGAGCATGCCCACACCGGTGACAGCAACGCGTCCTGAGGCGAGCGGTCCCGACCACATCTCGGCGACTCCGTCGTCGGCCAAGCGCGCCCAAGCAGACTTGTCGATGAGGTGCGTCGCCACGTCAATCCCAACTGTGCAGGATCGCGTCACGCTGCTCAGGCGTCAGGCGGCGCATACGTTCCACGAGGCGCGTACGAGCGTCTCTGGCGATGATCTCGGTGAGCGCCGCGTCGATGGTGGCCGTCGTCCCCTTCGTACCGAGGACCTCGGCCGCCCGGCGCACCTTCTCACGATCGATGTTGAGGGCGGTCTTGGCGGTCACGTGCGGAATGGTAGCAAGGCGCATCTCATCCATCAACCATTCAGCAGTGGCTTGAGGAACCTGCCGGTGTGGCTACCGTCTACCTTGGCGACGTCTTCCGGGCTACCTTCGGCGATGACCAAGCCGCCGCCGCTGCCGCCCTCGGGGCCGAGGTCGATGATCCAGTCGGCCGTCTTGATGACGTCGAGGTTGTGCTCGATGACCAGCACCGTGTTGCCCTGGTCGACCAGCCGCGAGAGCACGGTGAGCAGTCGGCGCACGTCTTCGAAGTGCAGGCCGGTGGTGGGTTCGTCGAGCAGGTAGATGGTGTGGCCGGTGTTGCGCTTGGCGAGCTCGCTGGCGAGCTTCACCCGCTGCGCTTCGCCACCCGACAACGTGGGCGCCGGCTGCCCGAGCCGCACGTAGCCGAGACCGACGTCCATCAGGGTCTGCATGTGGCGGTGGATGGCCGGCTGGTTGGCGAAGAAGTCGACCGCCTCGGCGACGGGCATGTCGAGGATCTCGGCGATGTTCTTGCCCTTGAACTGGATGTCGAGCGTGTCGCGGTTGTAGCGCGCGCCCTTGCACACCTCGCACGGCACGTAGACGTCGGGCAGGAAGTGCATCTCGATCTTGATCGTGCCGTCGCCGCTGCACGCTTCGCAGCGCCCGCCCTGCACGTTGAAGCTGAACCGGCCGGGCATGTAGCCGCGCACCTTCGCCTCGGCGGTGGTGGCGAACAACTTGCGCACGTTGTCGAACACGCCCGTGTACGTGGCCGCGTTGCTGCGCGGCGTGCGACCGATGGGCGACTGGTCCATGTCGATGACCTTGTCGAGCATCTCGATGCCCTTGATGCTCTTGTGGCGACCGGCGGCCGACTTCGACTTGTAGATGCGCTGCATGAGCACCGGCAGCAGGATGTCGCGGATGAGCGTGCTCTTCCCGCTGCCGCTGACGCCGGTGATGGCCACGAAGCAGCCGAGCGGGATGCGCACGTCGAGGTTGCGCAGGTTGTGCTCCTTCGCGCCCTGGATCTCGAGCCAGTCGAGCCCGGGTGCCCGGCGTGACGACGGCACCGGCACGCTGCGCTTGCGGCTGAGGTACTGACCGGTGATGGACTCCTTCGACTTGAGGATGCCCTTCACCGGACCGCTGTACACCACCGCGCCGCCGTGCTCGCCGGCACCGGGGCCGATGTCGACGATCCAGTCGGCCTCCATGATGGTGTCCTCGTCGTGCTCGACCACGAGCACCGTGTTACCCAGGTCGCGCAAGCGCAGCAGCGTGTCGATGAGGCGCCGGTTGTCGCGCTGGTGCAGGCCGATGCTGGGCTCGTCGAGCACGTAGAGCGTGCCGACCAGGCCGCTGCCGATCTGACTGGCGAGGCGGATGCGCTGCGCCTCGCCGCCGGCGAGCGTGCCCGCGTTGCGCGAGAGCGACAGGTAGTCGAGCCCGACGTCGAGCAGGAACCCGAGACGTGCGTTGATCTCCTTGGTGACCCGCTCGGCGATCATGCGGTCGCGTTCGGTGAGCTCGAGCGCAGCGAGGAACTTCGACGACTCGCCGATGGCCATCTCGCACACTTCCGCGATGTTCTTGTCGTTGATGGTGACCGCCAGCGTGGCCGGCTTCAGGCGTGCGCCGTTGCACTTCGGGCACGGCACCTCGCGCATGTAGCCCTCGTACTGCTCGCGGGCCCACTCGCTCTCCGCTCCCTCGCGGCGACGGTTGAGCCACGGCACCACACCTTCGTAGGCGGTGGAGTACTCACGGGTGCGCCCGTAGCGGTTCTTGTACTTCACCTTCAGGTTGCCCTCGACGCCGTAGAGGATGACCTTCTGCTGCTTGGCGGTGAGCGTGCCGTACGGCGCATCCATGTCGATGTCGTAGGTCTCGGCGACGGCTTCGAGCATGCGCGTGAAGTACTGCGTGCTGCTGGTTCGCCAGGGCGCGATGGCACCGGCGTTGATGGACTGGTCGTGGTCGGGGATGAGCAGTTCGGGGTCGACCTCGAAGGTGGTGCCCAACCCGTCGCACGCCTCGCACGCGCCGTACGGCGAGTTGAACGAGAAGTTGCGCGGCGCCGGCTCGTCGAAGCTGGTGCCGCACTTCGGGCAGGCGAGGTGCTGGCTGAACGTGAGCGTTTCGCCGTCCTGCGCACCGTCGGCCGCGAACAGTTCGACCTCGGCGATGCCGTCGGCCAGCTTCAGCGCGGTCTCGAGCGAGTCGGTGAGGCGGCGCTCGATGCCGTCGCGCCGTACCAGACGGTCGACGATGATCTCGATCTTGTGCTGCTCGTAGCGCGCGAGCTTCTCGTCGCGCTTGAGGAACTCGGCGATGTCGACGACCTCGCCGTCGATGCGCGCACGCACGTAGCCCTGACCGGCCAGGTCGTCGAGCAGCGTGCTGTACTCACCCTTGCGACCGCGCACCACGGGCGCGAGCACCTGGAAGCGCGTGCCGTCGGGCAGCAGCAGGATGCGGTCGACGATCTGCGACGGGGTCTGGCGCTGCAGCCGCGTGCCGTCGTTGGGGCAGTGCTGCACGCCGATGCGCGCGTAGAGCAGGCGCAGGTAGTCGTAGACCTCGGTGATGGTGCCGACGGTGGAGCGCGGGTTCTTGCTGGCGCTCTTTTGGTCGATGGAGATGGCCGGCGACAGGCCCTCGATGACATCGACGTCGGGCTTGTCCATCTGCCCGAGGAACTGGCGGGCGTAGGAGCTGAGCGACTCGACGTAGCGGCGCTGGCCCTCGGCGTAGATGGTGTCGAACGCCAGGCTGCTCTTGCCGGAGCCCGACAGACCGGTGAACACCACCATGCGATCGCGGGGAATCTCGATGCTGACGTTCTTGAGGTTGTGCTCGCGAGCGCCCCTGACGATGATCTGAGGCAGTGCGTTCTTGGGTGCTGCGGCCATTGGGACGAGGCTACCGAGGGATGGTGACGCCCTGGCTGGGCGACGGCAGGAAGGCGCTGAGCAGGCACGGAGCCTGACCGGCGAGGCGGAGGAGTGCGTTCACGGCACACAAGCTAGCACACTCGACCGAACAGGTGTTCTCTCCCCGCGGGCCGCCGAGGACCATCGTCAGGAATCCGTCACGACTGTCAAGATTCGCTGAAGTCGCCTGCTCAGTGCGCCGATAGAGGAGACATGAGCCACGGCACCCATCTCGAGTCGGCGTTCACACGCGCGGCACACGCCGTCCTCGACCACCTCGCCATCACCTCCGGTCTGTCCACGTGGGCGCTGTGCCGCACCGACCCCACCGGCAGCCACACGCTGGTCGTCGTCGATCACCACCAGATCGTGCGACCGCACACCACCATCGACGAACCGCTGGGCGCCGACGCACCGCATCGCATCGTCGAACCGATCACCTTCCCCAACGGCCAGTACTTCGGTGAGATGGTCGGCTACGGCAGTCACAGTCGCGAGGTCACCCACGCGCAGGTGCAGGTGCTCGCCTCGCTGCTCGGCGCACTGGCCGCGGCGGAAGTGGCGCTCGCCACCGAACGCCGCGAGAGCCAACTGCGCGACGGCCTGCTCGACCCGCTGACCGGCCTGGCCACTCGCCAGGGTTGGGAGCAGCGCATCCGCAGCGACGAGCAGTTCTGCCGCGAGTTCGGCGAGACGGCCGCGGTGCTGGTGATCGAGCTCGACGAGCTGAAGCGCAGCAACGAGACCCAGGGTCACTCCGTCGGCGACGAGCAGTTGCGCCTGGCCGGCACCGTCCTGCGCGAGGTGCTCGGCGGCCATCACTTCGCCGCCCGCATCACCGGCGACCGCCTCGGTGCACTGATGATCGGCGTCAACGACCACGAGATGGGCGAACTGGAGCGCACGACGCGCCAAGCCCTCGCCGCCGCCGAGGTATCGGCCGCGATCGGTGTGGTTCGCCGCCGACCCGAGACCGGGCTGTCGGGCGCGATGGCCGCGGCCGACGAGATCATCGAACAGACGCACGCCGTGGAGCGCGTCGCCGTCGCCGACGCCGGTCACGTGGCCGCACTGATGGACGCCATGGACCGCGGTGCGATCCGCGCCTACTTCCAACCGATCGTCGACCTCCGCACCGGCGAGGTCGTCGCGCTCGAAGCACTCGCCCGTTGGCAGTCGGCCGACGGCGTGCGCGAGCCGGACCAGTTCCTGCCGCAGCTGCAACAAGCCGGCCTGCTCGGGGCACTGTTCGACCGCATCCTCGACGACGGTCTCGAGAAGCTGGTCGAGTTCCGCCGCGTGTCGCCGAACCTGCAGCTGGCCGTCAACTTCGAGTTCGACACCAAGCCGGTCAACTCGCTGATCGACACCGTGCGCGATCGCCTCGCGCGCCACAACCTGCCGCCCTCCGCGCTGTCGCTGGAGCTCTCCGAGCGCCAGACGTTCGAGCTGCCCGTCGACGTGCTGCACGAGCTGTTCGCCGTCGCCGAGATGGGCGTGCAGCTGATGCTCGACGACTTCGGCACCGGCTTCGCCTCGCTGGAGACGCTGACTACGCTGCCCGTCACCGGCGTGAAGCTCGACCGTCGCTTCACCGGCCAGGTGGTGCACGGCGAGCGGGAGAGCATCGTGGTGAAGGCGATGATCGCCCTCGCCGCCGAGACCGGCCTCACCGTGATCGCCGAAGGCATCGAGACCCAGCTGCAGTGCGACCGCCTGGTGCGCATGGGCTGCCGCCTCGGCCAGGGCTACCTGTTCGCACTCCCCCAGCCGGCCGACTCGCTGGCCACCGTGCTCTCCGCACCGCTCGTCAGCACGTTCTGACCGGGACGGGGCGCGCCCGTCACGTGTGTTCGATTTCGATTCGGACCGGCGGTCGAGCCCTGGCGCCGGAGTCCCATTCGACTCACAGCTGCGGTCGAGCGCTGGTGTCAGTGACCTGCCCACGCCTGACACATTTCGGCTCCATCACGTGTGTTCGATTTCGATTCGGACCGGCGGTCGAGCGCTGCGTCGGACTCGCGGAGCCGCACACTGTGCGTCGAGTCGGGCGCGATGCCGTGCTCGACGCGGCTCGACCCGCGGCTCGACTCGAGTGAGACCACGTCCGCCACGCTTCATGGACTTGGGTCGAGCATCGAATCGAAATCGGACACACGTGACCGAGTGCCCATGGACGCGTCCGCAACGTGACGCGGCGGCCGCAGCGCCACCAGCACGCCGACCAGCAGTAGCGCGCCACCGAGCGCTTCTCCGGCGTTCGGGCGTTGCTCCAGCAGCAGCCACGCCGACAGCATCGCGACGATCGGCGCGACCAGCACCCACGGCACCACCGATGACGGCGTGTACCGCGAGAGCAGGCCGTTGAAGATGGAGTAGCCGAGCAGCGACGCCAACCCGGCGGTGTAGAGGGTCGACAGGATCGACTTCCACGAGAAGTGTGCGAGCGCGGAGCCGACGGTGGAGGGACCATCGAGCAACAGCGACAGCACCAGGAGCGGGACGGGGACGATGACCGCCGACCACACGGTGAGCGACAGCCCGCTGCGGATGCCCGAGGCCCGCGACACCACGTTGCCGATGCCCCACGACAACCCACCCAACAGGCACAGCGCGAGTGCGAGCAGTGGCACGTTGCCGCCGCGCCCGACCCCGACGATGACCAGGCCGGCGGTGGCGACCGCGACCCCGATCACCTGCCCGCGGGTGGGCAGCTCCCCGAGGTGCACCGCGGCGAGCACGATGGTGAAGATGACCTGCGACTGCAGTACCAACGCGGCCAACCCCGGCGGCATGCCCGCGTGCATCGCCGAGTAGAGGAAGCCGAACTGCCCCAGCGACATGAACGCGCCGACGGCCAGCACGGTGCGCCACGGGGCGTCGGGCTTGGGCACCAGGAACACTGCCGGCACCGCCACCGCGGCGAAGCGCAGCGCGGCGAACAGCAGCGGCGGCACGCCCTCCATGCCCCACTGGATGACGACGAAGTTGATGCCCCAGATCGTTGCGACGAGAGCGGCCAGGACGGAATCACGGGGCTTCACGGAGTGCATTGTGGAGCGCGGCACCGTGAAGCACCAGCGAATTGAAATGCCCCTCACCATGTAGCATCCGTTCATGATCGATCTCGATGCACTCGTCGCGCTGCAGGCCGTGGCCAACCATGGCTCGGTCATCGCTGCGGCCGACGCGCTCGGCTTCACGCCCAGCGCCGTCTCCCAGCAGGTGAAACGCCTCGAACGGCAGGCCGGTGTCGACCTGCTCGAACGCGTGGGGCGCGGCGTGATGCTCACCCAACAGGGCCGCCACCTCGTCGACCGCGGCGCCGTGCTGCTCACCGAGCTGGAGAGCATCGAGGCCGACCTGCACCGCACCACCGGCGCGGTGGCCGGCCACCTGCGCATGGCCGCGTTCAGCACCGCGATGCGCGGGCTCGTCGCCCCGATGCTGCCCGCCGTGCTGTCCCACCATCCGGATCTGCACGTGAGTCTCACCGAGCGCGAACCGTGGGAGACCATCGACCTCGTCGCGGCCGGCCACTTCGAGCTCGGCATCGTGCACCGCTGGGGCGACGTGCCCGTCGACATCCCCGAGCACGTGATCGGTGTCGTCGTCGCGCACGACGTGGCCGATGCTCTCGTGCCGGCCGCTCACCGGCTGGCGACACGCCGCAAGGTGACGCCGCGCGACCTCGTCGACGAGTCGTGGATCGCCACTCCCGAGGGCACCATCTGCCGCCAGTGGCTGCGGCGCATGCAGGAACGCACCGGCAAGCCACCGCGCATCGCGCACCGGGCCGTGGAGTTCGAGTCGCACATCGCGCTGGTGGCAGCCGGTCTGGGCATCGCGTTGGTGCCGCGCCTGGGTCGCGCTCCCCTGCCCGACTCGGTGGTGGCCGTGCCGGTGCACGACCCGGTGCCCACGCGTGAGATCACCGTGCTCTACCGGCGCAGCATGCACGACTCACCCGCAGTGCAGGCGGTGGTGGGGGCACTGCGCCAGCCGCTCAGCCCGCGTCGCGCAGCTCTCGGCGCAGCTCGTTGACCTCGTCGCGCAGGCGCGCGGCGTACTCGAACTTCAGCTCGGCCGCCGCCTCGTGCATCTCTTCCTCGAGCGTCTGGATGAGCCGCGCCAGCTCCTGCTGCGGCATCGTCTTCAGCTCGCGCTGCACCTTGTCTCGTTCGCGGTTGCGGCGGTTGCCCTTGCCCGGCACCGGTGAGCTGTCGTCGGGCCGCAGCAGCGACAGGATGTCGCCGACGGCCTTGCGGATGGTCTGCGGGTTGATGCCGTGCAGCGTGTTGTACTCGATCTGACGCGCACGCCGCTCACGCGTGGTGTCGATGGCCTTGGTCATGCTGGGCGTGATCTTGTCGGCGTACATCACCACCTGCCCGTCGACGTTGCGGGCCGCGCGCCCGATCATCTGGATGAGTGAGGTCTCGCTGCGCAGGAAGCCCTCCTTGTCGGCATCGAGGATGCTGACCAGCGACACCTCCGGCAGGTCGAGACCCTCGCGGAGCAGGTTGATGCCGACCAGCACGTCGAACTCGCCGAGCCGCAGCGCACGCAGGATCTCGATGCGCTGAATGGTGTCGATGTTGCTGTGCAGGTAGCGCACCCGCAGGCCTTGCTCGAGCAGGTACTCGGTGAGGTCTTCAGCCATCTTCTTGGTGAGCGTGGTGACCAGGATGCGGTCGCCCAT
>JAUXQB010000270.1 GCA_030685215.1 Actinomycetota bacterium | reverse complement strand
CGACCGGCGTCGCGCGAGACGACGCCGCTGATGAGCTCGAAGATGGTGGTCTTGCCGGCGCCCATGGGGCCGAACAAGCCGACGATCTCGCGCGGCATCACGTGGAACCGGGCTTCGTTCACCGCGCGGTTGCCGCCGAAGGCGCGTGTGATGTCGGTGACGCGCAGCACGGGCGCCGCATCGGGATCGACGGCGCGATCGGCGACTGCGGTGGCATCGCCGGTGGATGCGCCGGAGAGGAACACCGACCGCAGCAGGTCCTTGCGTTCGAGCAGTTCGGAGGTGAGGCCGCTGAACCGGATGGCGCCGCGCTCCATGAAGTAGGCGCGCTCGGCGACCGTGAGCGCGACGTTGACGCTCTGCTCCACGAGGATGACCGCTGTGCCCTCGGCCGCGACTCGCTGCACGATGGGCAGCAACTGACCGACCACCACCGGAGCGAGGCCGAGCGACAGCTCGTCGATGAGCAGCACGCGCGGCTTGGCCACGAACGCCATCCCGAGGGCGAGCATCTGCTGCTGTCCGCCGCTGAGATCAGCGGCGTCGCGGTGCAGCCGGTCGCGCAGCACAGGGAACATCTCCAGCACTTCCTCGATGGCCGAGTCGCGGGCCTCGGGCTCGTGTCGCCGGGTCCAGCCGGCGAGCTGCAGGTTCTCGTGCACCGTCAATGCGCCGAAGACACCCTGCCCGCCCGGCATCTGACTGATGCCGATGGCAGCGATCTCGTTGGGTGGTGCGTGCGTGACGTCGCGACCGTCGAGGATGACCGCGCCGCGGTCGGCTTCGACCACGCCGCTGATGGCCTTGAGGAGCGTGCTCTTGCCGGCGCCGTTGGTGCCGAGCAGCGCGACGATCTCGCCTTCCTTCACGTCCATCGTGACGCCGAACAGCACCTGGCGTCCGCTGTAGCCGGCGTCGAGGTTGCGCACCAGCAGCAAGTCGGCCTCGCCGTGGCGACGCTGGTACAACGCCTCGCTGCGCGCTGCCGACGCCTGCCACACCTGCGCGATGTCGGCGTCGATGGTGTGCTGCGCCGTGCGCAGGATGAGGCTGCCGATGATGAACAGCGGCACCAGCGTGAGCATGCCCCAGCGGATGCCGACGTGCCCGCTGATCCAGCCGATGAGCGGCAGGATGAGCAGGCCGGGGATGACCCACAGCGACGCGACGGAGAATCCGGTGGCGCGAGCGCGTGAGGGAATGGCCAGCGACAGCGCGACCAGGATGCCGGGACCGACCACTGCGAGCGTGCCGGAGATGACGCAGTTGAGCGCGACCGCGACGACGATGTTCGGTGAGAACGCGAAGCCGATGGATGCCACCGACGTGCCGATGGCGACACGGGCGATGAACCGGATGAGGCCCGCCATGTCGG
Organism: Actinomycetota bacterium; assembly: GCA_030685215.1. Taxonomy (GTDB): domain Bacteria; phylum Actinomycetota; class Acidimicrobiia; order Acidimicrobiales; family Ilumatobacteraceae; genus UBA668. The sequence continues at coordinate 19,296 of JAUXQB010000270.1, read as the reverse complement.
CCATGAACCGCTTCGTGATGTAGCGGGTGCCGATGACCAGTCCGACCAGCTGGAACGGCTCGGCGACGGCGGCGGCGACACCACGGCCGCGCTCGTCGAGTCCGAACTGGTCTTCGTAGAGCAGCGACGCGAGCACCACGAAACCGATGAGTGCGGTGGCGAGGAACGGCAGGCTCCACCACAGCCGCTGCAGGGTGGGGATCTTCTGCACGGTGCGCCAACTCTCCGCGAACGACGGCACGACCTCCTCGGTGTTGGCCACGTCGTCGCTGGCGCCCATCGCTTCCCGTTCCCACTTGCCGCGCACCGGCTCGCGCAGTCGCAGTGCGAGCACGGCGAAGATGACCGTGGGGATCACGAAGATGAGGAACGGCACGCGCCACCCGAACGCATAGGCGAGCAGGCCGGCGCTGAGCGGGCCGACGAAGGCGCCGACCGCGTTGGCGGCGCGGTGCGTGCTGAACACGTAGCTGCGTCGATCGATCGGGTAGTAGTCGGCCAGCAACGAGTTGTGGGTGGGGTCGATGACTGCCTTGCCCAGGCTGCTGCCGCTGCGAGCGATGGTGAGCAGCACCACGCCGGTGGCGAGACCGGTCATGCCACTGAACGTGGCCCAGACCAGCGCGCCGACCACGGCGAGCGGCACGCGCTTGGATCGGTCGGCGTACTGCGCGATGGGCACCTGCAGCGCCAGCGCGGCGATGGACGACAGCGCCACCAACCCGAGCACGCCGGTGTTGTCGAGGTTGAACTCGTCGCGGATGTTGGGTAGCAGGATGCCGAACGCCGTGCGGTCGAGCTCGTCGACGGCGTTGAGCCCGAACAGCACCACCAGCGGGAACGCGCTCTCGCCGCCGCACACACCACGCAGCCACTGCATCGGGTGCGCGACGTGCCCGAGGAACCGGCGGAACGCACTCATACGACCTCACTCACAGAGTCGACGGATGCGTCGATCGGTGCCGTCGCCTCGGCCTCGGCCTCGGGCACGGGCTCGTCCGGTGGCGGCGCATCGACACGCTGGCCGGTGATGACACGGACGATCACGTCGCGCAGCTTCACCCACAGGCTGCCCAGTCCGCCGGGCAGGATGAGCAGCACCAGCAGCACACCGAACCCGGTGGAGAGCAGCTGCCACGCCTGGTCGGTGATGAACCAGCGCGTGCCGTAGAGGTACAGCGCGCCGAGGAACGCACCGCCGAGCGAGCCGAGCCCGCCGATGACGGCACTGGTGAACACGTTGAAGCTGTCGCCGGTGGTGTAGCTCGCCACCGAGAACTGCTGCTGCTGGTGCACGAACAGCGCGCCGCCGAGACCGGCGACGAATCCGGAGATGACGAAGGCCGTGAGCTTGGCGCGCACGATGCCCACCGAGAAGCTCTGGGCCGCGCGCTCGTTCTCGCGGATGGCCACGATGACCCGACCGCTGCGCGAGCGACGGATGCCGCGCAACGCCGCGTACACGAGCGCCATCACGACGACGGAGAAGAAGTAGTAGCGAGTGGGCGTGCTCAGGTCGAGGCGACCGAAGAGCGGCACCGTCTCGAACCGTGACTCAGCCTTGGGGAACCAACCGAAGAAGCGGTCGTTGAGCAACCAGAACTCGGTGGCGAGGCCGAGCGCGAAGGTGGTGACGGCCAGGTACAGACCGCGTAGGCGCAGCGCCGGCACACCCACCGCGAACGCGGCCAGCGCACCGGCCGTGCCACCGAGGACGAGGGCGATGGTGATGTCGACGTTCCACCGCGAGGTGGCCGTGGCGCTGACAGCCGCCCCGATGCCGACGATGCCCATCTGCCCGAGCGACACCTGCCCGGCCCAGCCGGTGAGGACGACGAGCGACATGCCGATGATGGCGAAGGCGATGAGCGACGAGGCCTTGATGACGTTGCCCACCTCGAGCACCCACGGCAGTGCGAGCACGAAGAGCACCGATCCGACGATGAGGAGGTACTTCAGCGAGACGACGGCGGCGTCGCGGGCGAGGTGCCGCGGCAGCGGCCGCACTTCCTCGGCACCGCGCCAGCTGCTGGTGGCGTCGTTGTCGCGCCGCGAGGCGCTGCCGCGCTGGGCCAGCAGCGCCACGAACATCGCGCCCGCCATGATGGGGTAGGCCAGGTAGGGCGTGTCGGCGTTGTACTGCACACCGAACTCGAGCAGCTTCAACGAGATGGCGGCGAGTGCGATGACGAGCAGGTTCTCCAGCCGGCCGATCACCAGCGCGGAGAGCGCGATGAGCAGCGTGGGCAACCCTTCGGCGTACCCGAGCGGCACACCGGTGATGCCGCTGCGCATGAACAGCGCCAGGAACGAAAGCACTGCGGCCAGCATCCACACGACCGTGTTGAGACGAGCGACGGGAATGCCGAGCATCGCGGCGCGGTCGCTGCGCTCGGCAGAGGCGCGGATGGCGGTGCCGAGCCGGCTGCGGTTCAGGAACCACGCGACGAACACCAGCGACAGCGGTGCGACGACCATCGCGATGAGGTCGTTGCCGCCGAGGATCGGCTGGCTGGAGTCGGGCTTCCACGGCGGCATCGACCACGACAACGTGAGCTTCCAGTCGAGCGGCGACTCGAGGCGCTGGCTGGCCAGGTTCTTGCCCCACCACCGTGGCACCAGGATGGCGAGCACCAGCAGCAGCTGACTGATGCCGAGCGTGGCGACCATCATCACCATGCGCGGCGCGTTGCGGAACCGCCGGATGATGGCCATCTCGACGATGACGCCGAGCAGCAGTGCCGCAACCAGACCGACGCCCAGACCGACCAGGTAGGGCCACTGCCAGAACAGGATGAGCGACGCCGCGAACCCGGTGGGCACGCCGCCCAGATCGGCCTGAGCGAAGTTGACCACGCGGTTGGCCCGGTAGATGAGCGCCATGCCGATGGCCAGCATCGAGGTGAGCAACCCGAGCACCAGACCGCGGACCCACAGCCCCAGCGGCAGTCCGAAGAACAGGAGTTGGATCGCGACAAGTCCACCGATCGTCAGGAAGGCCACCAATGTGGCCGCACCCCGCTGGCCCCCCAAGCGTCGCACGAGGGGGGACCGTACAACGTCAGGCGAGTCCGGCGTGTACGCAGCTGACCGCGGACGAAAACTCCACGCCCTCGCTGGTGCAGAACACATCGTGATCGACGACCGCGAAGCCGCGGGCCTGCATCCAGGTGGCCAGCGGGTGCCGCTCGGGCACGCAGGCACGGATCCTGACGCCGGCCGCGAACGCCATCGACACCTCCGTCATCACTCGGATGGCGTCGTCGCTGTGCACGCGCAACACATCGACGCCCTCGTCGTCCACCATCGCCACCGCGTCAGCGGTCACCATCGCGCCGTCAGCTGCGAAGTGTGCGATCAGCTCGGCTCTGTCGTGCTGCCAGGCGGCGGGTTGCAGCGGAGGGCCACCTCCGGTCGCGACGCCCTCCAGGTACAACAGGTTCCAACGCGGCTGCATCCCTGCGCGCCGGTACGCGGGCACGGCCGCTGGGTGCTTCGAGCTCGCGGTCATACGACGAGGGTGACCGTCGAGCAGCTCGTCGAGGAGCGCCTCGCCGAGGCCCCTGCCGCGGTGACCGACCGTCACGAACAGGTCGGTGACCATCGCGACCGATGTGTCGCCGCCGGGCTCGCCCATCGGCACCGGCACCATGCCGCCGAACGCGTCGACTCCCTCGTCGAGCACAGCGACCAGCAAGCGACCGTGCTCGGCGACGAACGACAGGTACCGCGCGTTGGAGTCCGACGAGTCGCCTTCCGCCGCGATTGCCGCGATGCGATCGAAGTCGTCGGTGGTCGCCGGTCGGATCGACGAGAGCGGCGACGGGTTCATCGTCAACAGCGTGCCAGGTGACTTGTCTCTCGTCCATCCAGTCGGCAGGCTGTAGTCATCATGCGCACTCCCACTTCCGCAGGCCCCTCGGTGGCCGTGCGCTGCTTGTTGCTGCTGGCCCTAGTGCTCGTACCGGTCGCCTGCAAGAGCAGCCGCGACGACGCCAGCACACCCACGGCGGCATCACCCGACACCACCGAGTCCACGCCGTCCACGTCGAGCACCTCCACGTCCACCACCACGTCGACGACGCTGCCGCCCACCACCACGACCGAACCGCTCGTGGTCGCGCCGGGCGTGGTGAAGGTGGCCAACGCATCGGGCATCGACGGCGCCGCGGGCCGCCTCACCGGAGAGCTGGGTGCGCTCGGCTTCACCACCCGCGACGCCACCAACGCAGCGGGCATCGACAAGGACCTCGACACCAGCAAGATCTACGTCATCGCCGGCAGCGAGCCGGTGGCGGAGTCGGTGAGCCGCCTGATGGGCGGCATCCCGGTGTCGCGCATGCCCACTCCTGCATGGATCAGCGGCGGCACCGCCGGGCTCGAAGACGCGACGGTGCTCGTGATGCTGGGCCACGATCTCGCCGGCGTCGCACTTGCCGACATGGACGGCTGACCCGGTCCCGCACCCGCGTAGCCTGACGAGCCATGGCGAAGCAGCAGTGGACGGAGCACCCTCGGGTCATCGCGATACGCACGCGCTCCGGCGCCGTCGATCTCGTGGTGCGCGCTGCCGACAACTACCGCCTCCACCGCACTGGCCGTAACGCCACGCTGGTCGCGCACTTCGGGTTCCTGTCGGTGTTCCCGTTGTTCCTGGTGCTCACCACCGTGTTGGGCTTCGTGCTGCAGAACCACCCGGATCTGCAGGACTCGATCATCGACTCGGCGTTCAGCCAGATCCCCATCATCGGCCAACAGCTGGGCACTGCGCCGGGTGAGTTGGAGGGCAGCACGTTCGCATTCGTGTTCGGTCTGCTGCTCGCGCTGTGGGCCGGCATGAAGGCGTTCAACGCACTGCAGATCGCGCTCGACGACATCGCCGAGGTGCCGCGCGACGAACGACCCACCCTCGTGCGCGTCCGCATCCGTTCACTGCTGGGCATCGGCATCGTCGGCGCGTCGCAGATCGGCACCGCGGTGCTCACCAGCTTCGTGGGCGTCGGCGGCGTCGCGGGTGAGTTCAAGTTCTTGTTCGTGGTTGCGGCCATCGTCGTCAACTCGGCGGCGCTCATCGCCACCTTCCGCTGGCTGTGCGTGCGCGAGCAGTCGTGGCGGCAACTGGCCCCCGGCGCCATCACCGCCGGCTTCTTGTTCGCCGGCCTGCAGGTGGCCGGTACCGCCATCGTCGGTCGCGCCATCGCCAACGCGTCCGCGGTCTACGGCACCTTCGCCACGGTCATCGGCCTCATCACCTGGCTGGGCTTGCACTCGATGGTCGCCCTGCTCGGCGCCGAGCTCAACCACGCTCTCCCCGCTCGCAGGTACCGCCCACCCGAGGCGTGAGTTCGGGTCCAGGACGTCGACTGGTCCGTCCGGCGAGACCGCCGTACGTGCGCGATTGTTCGCGCTGGGCGGAACGCAGCGCGCAATGAGGCCCTCATCAACCGGTCGGCACCGGGCACCCGACGATCAGGCTTCGACGACGTGGGCGATGCGCTCGAGGGTCTTGGTCATCGAGTCGATGGTCTTCGAGCGCATGTTGCGCACTGCCCACGGGTGTGCTTCCTGGGTGATGTCCCAGCTCTCACGCACGAGGGTGCCATCGTCCTGCGGGATCAGTTCGTAGCGCCAGATGCGACCACCGGCGAGGAACTTCGCCAGCGAGAACGTGGGACGCGGCTGCCATGCGATGCGGCGGTTCTCCTCGAACTCGACCACGGTGCTGACCATCGAGTAACCGATGCCCATCTTCATGCTCATCCCGAACTTCGAACCGAGCGCGAGCCGCTGCGACCCCTCCGGCGAACCCTTCACGGTGCCGGAGCCGTCGATCTCCTGGTGGCGTGAGGGGTCGGCGAGGATGTCGAAGATGCGGTCGGCCGGCGCGGCGATGAACCGCTCGACGGTGGCGATGTCGCGGGAGTTCTCGGGGGTGTCGGGCATGCCGACGAGAACCGCCCCGGACCTGGGTACATTCCCCGATCTGTCAAGATGTGGCGCGGACGGGCCGATACCTCATCGATGCCCAAGGTCAGACACCCACTCCTTGCGCTCTGCCTCGCCTCTGCGTTGGTCAGCAGCGGCCTCACCTCGGTCACGCCCGCGCCGGTCGTCGAAGCAGCCCCTGCGGCCCCGTGGACCACGCCCACCGTGCCTCCCAGGTGCACCGATGCGCAGAAGAACCTGGGCGATGTCGCGGGCTGCATCATCCACAACGGTCCCGGCCTGCCCGAGACCCGCGGCTGGCCGATGCCGCCGTTCCCGGAGGCCACTCCCGGTGCGGTGATCCCGTGGGTCGACCTCGCCAAGGGAGCCAGTGGACCGATCGTGGAGAAGGTGCAGCTGGCGCTCAACGAGCACGGCGCCACGCTCGTGGCCGACGGCCAGTTCGGCACCCTCACCGAGAACGCGGTGAAGGCGTTCCAGACCGCGAACGCGCTGCCCTCCACCGGCATCGTCAACCAGGCGACCGCCGATCTGCTGGGAGTCGAGAACCGTGCGGCGGGTGCGTTCCCCGGGCCAGGCTGGAACTGGCTGGGATGGGGCTACAACGGCTCCACCGCGCTGTACCAGTGGGAGCAGCTGTTCGTCCGCAACACGCAGCCGGTCGGCGCGGTTCGTGTGGGAGGAGTCGCGGCGTTCGCCGACGCACTCCCGCTGTTCGAAGGTTTCATGCGCGAGGTCCAGGCGAACGGGTACGTGATCACCGGCGGCTCCGGCGGGTACGTGTTCCGCTGCACGGCCAGCACCCGCAAGGACTGCGCTGGTCTCACCCGCAGCAGCCTCTCCAATCACGCCTACGGCCTCGCCATCGACTTCAACACCACGGCGAACCCGATGCGCACGTACTACGGCATCAACGGTGCCACCGCGTGCCAGACCCCTATGCAGACCGACATGCCGCAGTGGGTCATCCAGACCGCCGAGAAGTGGGGCCTCTACTGGGGCGGCTACGGGTGGAGCAGCGGTTGCTCGTCGCCGTCGCAGGTGAAGTCGTCCGCGTCGCGCGACCCCATGCACTTCGAGTTCAACGGCACGGTCGACCAGGCACGTGCCATCCTCGCCTTCAACACGCTCGGCGGCATCGGCGCCTGCTTCGACGTGGCCGACGCCAACGGCACCATCACCGAACGCTGCTATCGCCGCAACGAACTGCCCGGCGCCAACACCCGCGTGGTGGTCGACACCGATGCACCTACCGGCGCCACCGCGGCGCTGGTGAACATCACCACCACCGCCGCCAACTCCGGTGCGTTCATCACGGCCGAGGGCTGCGGCGTGGTGCCCAACGCGCGTGGCTGGTCGAACGGCAACACTCGCACCGGTCGCGCGGTCGCCTCCACCGCCGTGGTCGCACTCGACGCGCAAGGTCGTTTCTGCCTGTACCAGTCGTCGTCGATGCACACCATCGTCGACGTGCAGGGCTACTTCGCGCCCTCGTCGGTCTCCTCCGGCAACCTCTACACACCGGTGACACCACAGCGCGCCACCGATACCCGCACCCGTCCGTTCTGCACACCCGCCGGCGCCTGCCTGCCCACTGGTCCGGTGGTGGCCGAGACCGAGATCGTCATCCAGTCGTCGGCGCCGGTCGACGCAGTGGCCACCGTCGCCAACCTCACCGTGAACGCGCCCGCGGATCGCGGGTACCTCACCGCCGACACGTGCTCCTCGCTGGTGCCAGGCCCACAGTCACGCAGCAACCTCAACTTCGCCTTCGGCGACACGGTCGCCAACCTCGGCGTCGTACCGTCCACCTCCACCGATCAAGGTGTGCAGTTCTGCACGTTCGCCAGCACACGAACGCAGCAGATCGTCGACGTGCAGGGCTACTTCGCGCCGGCCGTCCAGGGCGGGCTCGGATACACGGCACTCACACCGGATCGCGTGGTCGACACGCGCCAGTGCTGGACCGACCCGATCACCTCCGAGGAGCGTTGCCAGCAGATCAACCAGGGTGGCAGCATCGTGCGCGCACCCGCTCCCGCCGGTGCGTCAGCAGTGGTGGTGAACCTCACCGCGATCAGTGCATCCGCCGGCGGCTACGTGACCGCCGCGTCGTGCGACACGCTGGTGCCCGGGCCGCAGAGCCAGTCGAACCTCAATGCCGTGGTCGGCGCGTCGGTGGCCAACCTCGCGATCGTGCCGGTGGCCGCCGACGGCACGTACTGCGTGTTCGTCTCGGCCACCATGCACATCGCGATCGACATCGTCGGCACGTTCTCGAGCGCCGGAACGCAGCGCTACCTGCCGATCACTCCTGTGCGGGTGCACGACTCACGACCCCCGCCGCTGACGTGAGGTCGCGCGACGACCACCCCGCCAGCACCCGGTAGTCGCCGGGCGCGACCACCCAGCCGTGCGAGTCGATGTTCCATCGGCTGAACGCTCGCGTGTCGAGGTGGATGGTGGCGACCGCGTCGCCGCCGGCGGCCGCTTCCACCCGGGCGAAACCCTGCAGCGTGCGCAACGGCCGACCCGCTTCGGTCTGCGCCGGCTCCACGTAGCACTGCACGACGGTGCTGCCCGCGCGGCCACCGGTGTTGCGAACAGGAACCGTGACGGTGACGCCGGACTCGATGTCGCCGGCCAGTGACGCGTCGCCCATCTCCCAGGAGGTGTAGCCGAGGCCGAAGCCGAACGGGAACGCCGGTTCGGTGCCGTGTGCGTCGTACCAGCGGTGGCCGATGAGCAACCCTTCGCCGTAGGCCATGTGGTCGTCGGCGCCCGGGTAGAACTCGAACGCGGGCGTGTCGGACAGCTGCTTCGGGATGGTGATGGGCAGGCGACCGCCGGGTTCGGCGACACCGAGCAGCATGTCGGCCAACGCCTCGCCGAACTCCTCGCCGGGGAACCACACCTGCAGCACCGCGGCCACGTCGTCGAGCCACGGCATCGACACCGGCGACCCGGCGTTGATCACCACCACCGTGCGCGGGTTCACCGCCGCGACCCGGCGCACCAGTTCGTCCTGGTCGCCGGGCAGGTCCATGCTGGTGCGGTCCTCGCCCTCGGTCTCCCAGTCGGGGTTCGTGCCGACGATGACCACGGCTACTTCCGCGTCGGCGGCAACCGCCGCGGCGCGGCCGATGGTGTCGTCGGCGATCGGCGGCGCGGCGCCGACGATGAGACCGCGCAGCTGTGCTCGCTCGGCGACGCTCACCTCCACCTCGATGTGGCGTGCGACCCCCTGCTCGCAGCTGATGGTGCTGCGGATCTCCTGGCTGCCGAGCCCGAAGAACGCGCCACCCACCTGCGGCGTGGACAGGTCGACCACGATCTCGCCATCGACGCGCAGCACCGCCGCACCCACGACGGTGAGCCCGATGGACCACTCGCCCGAGACGTGCGGGACGAACGCCCCGGAGACTCGGACGCCGAAGGTGGCGAGGTCGATGTTCGGGTCGGGTGAGTCCATCCAGATGAAGTTGATGCGATCGGTCGTGGCCGCCGCGGTGCCACCGACGGCGTCGAAGTACTCGACCGCGAAGTCGCCACGCATGGACGGCATCCGCTTGTCGATGCTGCACCCTGCCTCGTGCACCAGGTCGATGCCGCGGGCCTGCAGCGCGGCGAGCGGCATCGACGGACGGTTCACACGCACGCGGGCGCTGCCGCCACCCTGCACCTGCCCGCGCTCGGCGGTGTTGGGGCCGATGAGCGCCACACGACCCGACGCTGCGAGGGGCAGCACGGAGTCGTCGTTCTTCAGCAGCACGCTGCCCGCGATGGCCGCACGCTTGATGACGGAGCGGGTGGCCGGCGAGTCGGCCGTCACTTCGTCGGACGAGATCTCGCCGACACCCGACCAGGAGAACAGCTGCAGCAGCCGGCGCACCGACTCGTCGACACGGGCCTCGGTGGTCTCACCGTTGCGCACTGCGGCGAGCAGGGCTGCACCGCGCTCGCGCGGCGGGCCGGGCATCTCCAGGTCGAGGCTCGCCTCCAGCGAGTTGGCGGCGCTGTGGGTGCCGAACCAGTCGCTGATGACGGCCCCGTCGAACCCCCACTCGTCGCGCAGCACACCGCGCAGCAGTTCGTGGTGCTCGCTGGCGTGCACGCCGTTGATGCAGTTGTACGAGCTCATCATCGATCGCACGTCGGCGCCACCCTCGGCCACCGGGCGGACGGCCACCTCGAACGGCACCAGGTACGCCTCGCGCAGGGTGACCTCGTCGATGTCGCTGCTGATGGTGTGGCGCTCGTGCTCGGTGTCGTTGCCGACGAAGTGCTTGATGCAGCACGCCACCCGATGCTGCTGCACACCGCGCACGTAACCGACCGCGATCTTGGCGGTGAGCACCGGGTCTTCGCTCATGCACTCGAAGTTGCGGCCACCGATCGGTGTGCGGTGCAGGTTCACCGTGGGCGCGAGCAGCACGTGCGCGCCCTTCGATCGCGCCTCTTCGCCGAGCGCGGCACCCACCTCCTGCACCAGTGCCGGGTCGAAGGTGGCGCCCAACGCGGTACCGCACGGGAACGAGGCCGACGCCGGCCCGGTCCACTTGGTGCCACGCACACCGGCGGGCCCGTCGCTGCAGCGCATGGCCGGCACACCGGGCAGCGCCTCGCTGTGCCAGTTGTCGTGACCGGCGAGCAGGCTCACCTTCTGCCCCAACGTGAGCGTTGCCATCACCGCGTCGATGTCGATCGTCATCCCGTCAGATTGGCAGACCGGCGACCCCCGCTCACACGTCGTCAGTCCCGAGGGCGTTAGGCGGGAGGCGGCACCGAGCGGTCGCTCACCCAGTTGCCGTGGAAGCCGTAGGGGATGCGCTGCGGCAGTTGCACGCGGGCGACCTCCGGCCGGGAGAAGTCCTGCGCGTCGAGGATGACCAGTTCGGCCGTGCCCGCGGGAACGTCGTGCACGAACGTGACCAACCAGCCGTCGTCCTCCTCGGTGCTGCCCTGTCGACCGACGAACACGGGCTCGCCGGCGCTGCGGCCGGGGCCGTGGTCGAACTGCCAGCGCTCGCCGGTGTGCAGGTCGTACTTGAGGGTGGGCCAGGTGGGGTCGAGGCTGGGGCTGGCGCAGTAGCCGAAGCGGTAGGGCTTGCCGGTGAGCGAGCCACGGTGCCGCGGGAACTCGGACCACGAGCTGTCGATGACGGTGGTGCTGCAGGTGCGCGTGAGCGGGTTCACGACCCACCGCTCGAGCCGGGCGAAGTTGTCGCCGAACGGACCACGCACGTCGTTGTCGAACATCGTGTCGTACACGCACAGGTCGATGACCACGCTGCCGTCGGCCTGGTCGTAGGCGTTCATCGGGTGGAAGACGTAGCTGATCGGAACGTCGACCCACACGATGTCGGCGGCCTCGCCCTCACGCGGCAGGAAGCCGAGGCGGCTGCCGTGGTCGGGGTTCCACGAGAAGGGGAAGCGCGCAGCGAACGCCAGGTCGAGGTCGAGCGTCACGGGCATGTCGTAGACGATGGCGTACTTCTGCGTGAGCGACATGTCGTGCACCATCGGCCCGTCGACCACCGGCACGTCGACCGTGCGGCGCACCTTGCCGTCGGCACCGACCACCACGTACTGCACGTGGTCCATCCACTGCGGCAGCGCGTAGACCACCGCGTGCATCTCGCCGGTGTCGGCGTCGACCTTCGGGTGCGCGGTGAACGCGCCGGGCAGCGTGCCGAAGAAGTCGTTGCGGCCGACCGTCTCGAGGTCGTAGGTGAGCTCGACCGGGCAGCCGCCGGCTTCCACCATCGCCCACGTGGTGCCGGCGAAACCACCGACGTTGGTGTTGGGCCCACCCGGGCTGTCGTTCCAGTTGCGGCCCGGGATGTCGGGCTGGCCGCGGCGTTCGCTGAGGCTCGACGAGCCGACGTAGCGGTTGCGGTACCACTTCGCCTGGCCGTCGAGCAGGCGCACGCCGTGCACCATGCCGTCGCCGATGAACCAGTGGTGCGTGGCCGGGTCGACCTCCGACATCGGGTTCGGCCCGTTGCGCAGGTAACGCCCGGCGAGCTCGGTGGGGATCTGGCCGATCACCGGCAGATCGAAGGCAGTGACCTCGTCGACCACGGGGCCGTAGTTGCCCTCCAGGTAGCGGTTCGCAGTGTCGGTCATGACGACTCCCCCTCCGCGCGCCCGACTCCCGGGCGCTGCGTCAATAACAACGTTACAACCCCTGTCAAGACCCGCGAGTGTGCACTTCCGCTCGCCGGGCGAGCGGAAGTGCTCAGACGCAAGAGGCAAGAGGGACGGATGCGCGGTCAGGTGGGGATGGTGAAGCCGAGCTCGGCGCCGCCGCCGGGCGCGTTGCGCGCGAACACGGTGCCGCCGTGCGCGTCGGCCACCGACTTGACGATGGACAGGCCGAGCCCGGAGCCTGGCTTGCTGCGCATCTCGACCGATCGGTAGAACCGATCGAAGAGGTGTGGGATGTCGGCGTCGACCAGGCCGGGCCCGTGATCGCGCACGGTGACCGACCCTCCGGCGACGGCGACCTCGATCAGCCCCTCGCTCGCGAACTTGCACGCGTTGTCGATGAGGTTCTGCACCGCGCGCTCGAGCCCGTTCGGGCGACCGTCGACGAGCGTGGCCGTCGCCGTCGCGGCATGCACGACGACATCGCGGCCGAACCGGCGACGGGCCCGGGCAGCGGCACGCTCGGCCACGTCCTGCAGCCGCACGGCCTGCACCGGCTCGTCGTCGCGTCGATCGGTGGCCAGCTCGACCAGTTCGTTCACCAGATCGGTGAGCTCGCGCGTCTCGCTGTCGAGGTCGGCCAGCAACTGATCGCGCGAGTCGGCCGGCAGTGCGTCGAACCGGCGACGCAGCACCGCCACGTTGGTGCGCAGGCTGGTGAGCGGCGTGCGCAGCTCGTGGCCCGCGTCTTGCACCAGTTGGTGCTGCTCGCGCTTGCTGGCCTGCAGCGCGCCGAGCATGCCACTGAATGCGCGGCCCAACTGCGCGGTCTCGTCGCTGCCGTCGACGGGCACGTCGACGTCGAGCCGACCGGTCGTGGCCACTTCGCCGGCGGCAGCGGTGAGGCGCAGCAGGCGACGGGTGACCTGCCGAGCGATGAGCCACCCGATCAGGGCCGACAGCACCGCGACCACGACCACGGCGAGCAAGGTGCTCTGCAGGATCTGCTCCAACGACTTCTGGCTCTCGCTCAACGAACGGGCGAGCTGCACCGCCACCGGCCCCTGGCGGACGGTGAGCACGCGGAACGGCTCGCCGTCGACCTCGATCTCGTACCGCACACGGGCGTCGGGCGACGCCGCATTGGCGACGGCGATGTCGCGATCGCTGACCGGCAGCTGGTCGGACTGCCCGGCCGCGAGCACGACGCCGGTCGCGTCGATGACCTGATAGAGCACCTGCTCGAAGCTGCGCGGCCGGTCGCGTCCCGGCCGGCCGCTGCCCAGACCACCATCGCCGTCGCCGTCGAGCAGCGGGATCGATTCGCGCAGCTGAGCGGCGGCCACGTCGAGCGAACGATCGACCGTCTCCTCCAGCTCGTGCTTCGTGCTCGTGTAGGAGACGATGCCGATGGCCGCCGTGGCACCCGCCGCCAGCAGCGTGAGCGCCAGCACGATCTTCAGGCGCAGGCTCACGACGTGCGCACCGTGTACCCCACTCCGCGCACGGTGTGGATGAGCTTGGTCTCGCCCTCGCCCTCCAGCTTGCGGCGCAGGTACGAGATGTAGACCGCGAGGTTCTTCGAGTCGGGCCCGAAGTCGTAGCCCCAGATGCGGTCGTAGATGGTGCTGTGCTCGAGCACCATGCCCTGGTTGCGCACGAGCAGTTCCAGCAGGTCGAACTCGGTCTTCGACAGCTCGGCCTCGCGCTGGCCGCGCCACACGCGCCGGGCCGTGGGGTCGAGGCGCAGGTCGGCGATCTGCAGCGGTTCGGTGTGATCCGCGTCGTCGGGGCGCGCCCGGCGCAGGAGCGCCCGAAGCCGGGCGAGCAGTTCGTCGAGGTCGAACGGTTTGGCCAGGTAGTCGTCGGCCCCGGCATCGAGCCCGGCCACCCTGTCGGGCGTCTCGGTGCGAGCGGTGAGCATCAGCACCGGGATGCGGTTTCGTTCAGCTCGCAGCACTCGGCAGACGGTGAGTCCGTCGACGTTCGGCATCATCACGTCGAGCACCGCCACGTCGGGCTTGGTGCTCTCGATCAGGCTCAGCGCCTGCGCGCCGTCGGGCGCCTGCACCACGTCGTACCCCTCCAGGGTGAGCGCGCGCGACAACGACTCACGGATGGCCCGGTCGTCGTCGGCTATCAGAATGCGTCCGCTCATTGCTGTGGTTCCTTCTCGCGGCCGATCGGCCGGGGCGTGAGGGGGAGGCCGCCCCGGCCGATCGTACGGGTTGTCGCGACGAGGTGTCGTCGCCATCGGATGTCAGCGGTCGTGTCAGCCGGTCGTGTCGGCGGTGACGGTCTCGACCGTGACGGTCTCGGTCGTCGCATCGTCGGCGTCGTCGCCGTGGCGACCGCGCGGGCCGCCGGGGCCAGCCATCGGGCCGGCGGTGTCGGTGTTGTTCACGAACTCGGTGATCCGGGTGGTCGCTTCGGCCAGCTTGGCGTCGGCCTCCTCCTGGGTGTGCTCGCCGGCGGCGACCTCTTCGTCGAGGTGCGCCTTCACTTCTGCAACGAGCACGTCGATGAGCGCCTGGCCGGTGGACCCGTTGGCCTCGGCCAACTGCGCCAAGGTCTGGCCGTTGGAGATGGCGTCGCGCACTTCGGCTTCGGTGAGGCCGAGCGTGGTGGCGACCACGTCGAGGTGCGCACCGCGACCGCCGGGGCCACCGTGCCCGCCGCCGATCGGGCCGGCGTCGCCGAGTGCGGCGATCACCGCGTCGAGCTGGGCCTGGGTGAGGGTGCCGTCGTCGACGAGCGGCTGGAGCACCTCGGTGAGGCGAGCGGTGCGCTCGGCTGCACGGTCGGTGTCGGTGGTCGTGTCGTCCGTGGTCGTGTCGTCGTCGGTCGCCGCGGTGAGCGCCGCCGGGGTCGACCCTGCCGCTCCGGCGGAACCGGTGATCGACAGGAGGAACCCTGCGCCGGTGCCGGCGACGAGGCCCGCTGCCAGACCTGCTGCTGCCATCTTCTTGTTCATGTCGTTGCTCCTTCGTGTCCTTGGGGGTGAAGGACATGATGAAGGTCGCGAGTAAGGCGCCAACCGGCGAACCGTAAGAGGCCGGTGTGAGTGGTCAGGCGGCGTCGAACGCGTCGATCAGCTTCAGCAGCGCCTGCTCGACCACCTCGCTGAGCGCCGGATGGATCCACACCTGACCCACTGCCATCTCGTCGACGGTGTTGCCCAGGTGCATGCCCTGCACCAGCAACTGCACCAGCATCGATGCCTGGTGACCGATGAGGTGCGCGCCGATCACGGTGCGCGTGACCGGATCGCCGATGAGCTTGCAGAACCCAGTCGTGTCCTCCATCGCCCACCCGTACGCCGCGTCGCCGTACGCGTGCGTGATCGTCACGAACGGCGTTCCGCTCGCGACGGCCTGTTCCTCGGTGAGCCCCACCGAGCCGATCTGTGGGCTGCTGAACACCGCGTGCGGCGCCGGGCGCGAGTCGTAGGTGTGCAGATCGTCGGGATGGCTGAGGTTGTGACGCACCACCTTCGCCTCGCCGTTGGCCATGTGCTTCAGCTGGTGGCGACCGTTGATGTCGCCCAGCGCCCACACCCCCGGCGCCGTGGTGCGCCCGTACTGGTCCACGCGCACGAAGCCCCACTCGTCGGTCTCGATGCCACCGGCGTGCACCTGCAACTGGTCGCTGTTGGGAATGCGTCCGGCTGCGACCAGCAGCACGTCGCCCTCGATGGTGCGCGGTCCGTCGTCGGTGCTGAGCTCCATCGCGACGCCGTCGGCAGTCATGGACACGCGATGCACCGTGGCGCCGAGCGCGAGGTCGAATCGGTCGGCGGCCAGGTCGGTGAACCGTTGTGCGATATCGTGATCCTCTGCGCGCAGCAGCAGATGACCGCGGTTCACGATGGTGACCGCAGAGCCCAGCGCCTGGAACACATGGCCCATCTCGGTGGCGATGAACCCGCCACCGAGGATGACGAGATGCTGCGGCTGTTGCGCGATGCGCATGATGCTGTCGCTGGTGTGGAACGGCACGTCGTCGATGCCGGGCACGTCGGGGATGAACGATCGCGCGCCGGCCGCGATGACCACCTGCTCGCCGCGGATGCGGACGCCGCCCACTTCCAGCTCGCGGTCGCCGACGAAGTGCGCGGAGTGTTCGTACACGTCGACGTTGGGCAGGCTGTGCCGGTACTGGCGGCCACCTTCGGCGATCGGGTCGATGCGCCCGAACACGCGGTGCACGATGCTGTGCCAGTCGGCACCGTTGAACTGCGTGTCGATCCCGTAGCGCTCGCCGTGCGTGGCGTGCTCGGCGAGGTCGGCGGCGTAGATGAACATCTTCGACGGGATGCAGCCCCGGTTCATGCAGGTGCCGCCGAACAGTCCGCGCTCGACCATCGCGATGCGCCACCCGTCCATCTCCGGGCCGATGATCGAGTTGCCGGACCCGGCACCGATGATGACGAGGTCGTACTGCTCCGTGCTCATCGGATCAGGTTGCCAGGAAATCGCCCGTCTGGTCCCACACATCCGACATTCGGTGTCGACGAGATGTGACCAGTCGATTCGTGGGAGGGTTTAGGGGCTTCCCCTCGCGGGTACCACCGCTCACCACCGGAAGGAACTCCAATGCCTGCCTACTCGCTGCCCGATCTGCCCTACTCGCCCGGCGCGCTCGAGCCGCACTACAGCGGCGAGATCGTGGAACTCCACCACGACAAGCACCACGCCGCGTACGTGAAGGGCGCCAACGACACGCTCGATGCGCTCGCCGCCGCCCGAGAGTCCGGCGACTTCTCCACCATCAACATGCTGTCCCGTGCCTTCGCGTTCCACGTGAGTGGCCACGTGCTGCACAGCATCTTCTGGACCAACATGAGTCCCGACGGTGGCGGCAACCCGGAGGGTGAGCTCGGCACCGCGATCGACGAGTTCTTCGGCAGCTTCGATGCGATGAAGGCACAGCTCACCGCGGCCACCGTCAACGTGATGGGCATCGGCTGGGGCGCGCTCGCCTGGGAGCCGGTGAGCAAGAAGTTGGTCATCGAGCAGATCCACGACCACCAGGGCAACGTCGGCGCGGGCAGCATCCCGCTGCTCGTCATCGACTCCTGGGAGCACGCCTACTACTTGCAGTACAAGAACGTGAAGGCCGACTTCGTGAAGGCGTTCTGGAACATCGCCAACTGGCCCAACGTGGCCGAACGGTTCGCCGCCGCACAGACGGTGCCGTCGACCGTCTGACCGGTACCCTCGGGGCCGTGGACCCTTCCGCGACCGACGGCTTCATCGAAGTGGCCGATGGCCACACGCTCTGGCGCTTCGAGCCCACCTTCATGCGGTCGAACTGGACCTGCATCTGGGGTCGCGGCTGCCAGGGCATCCTCGACCACCCGGCCGAGCACCTGCAGCAGGGCTGCTGCTCGGTCGGCGCAGAGCTCACCGACATCGAAGAAGCGATGACCGTCTCCGCGCTCGCCGCCACCGTGCCCGCGCACCTGTGGCAGCACCGCGACCGCGTCGACGCCGACGACGTGTTCAGCGACGCCGAACGCTCGAACACGAAAGTGGTCGACGGCGCCTGCATCTTCCTCAACCGTCCCGGCTTCGCGGGCGGAGCCGGCTGCGCGCTGCACCTCGCGGCTGTGGCCGCGGGCGAGTCACCGATCGACTGGAAGCCGTCGGTGTGCTGGCAGCTGCCGGTGCGCGTGGAGTGGGAGATGCAACCGACCGGCATCGAGCACGCCACCGTGCGCCGCTGGTCGCGAGCCGACTGGGGCGACGAGGGCGAGACCATGGCCTGGTGCTGCACAGAGGGCCCCGAGGGCGAAGGTGCCTACGTGGGCGAACAACCGGTGGTCGAGTCGCTCGCCGAGGAGTTGGCGGGGATCGCCGGACACGCCGTGTACGTGCAGCTGCGAGCCAAGCTCAGCGAACGGCCAACGGGAAGATGACGGTGGCCTCCGCGAGCCGTCGACACGCTCGCTTCTCGCGACGGATGGGCCACCACTCGTAGAGGAAGATCTCCATCGGCTTCCACATCGACACCCAGCCGAGCACCGACAGACCGTCGTGGATCACCTGCACCACCGGGTTGCTGCTCGATCGGATGGCCTTCGACAGCAGGTTGAACCCGGTGATCGCGCAGATGCCGATGACCAGGCTGATGCGACCTTCCCGCAGCAGCTTGCGCAGTTGACGTGCCGCCTGCCAGGCGCGGTACTCGAAGTGGTTGTGGAGCCCATTGACGATGGCGTGCTCACGTCCGGCGACGCGCCCGTCGGCCACGTGGATCTCGACCGTGATGGCATGGTCCTTGTCGAAGTCCTCGGCCCACTCCTCGATCCAGTCGGCCACCTCCTGGTTGAGCGAACGCTCCTCCAGCGGCGACGGATCCATCGGGTTGAAGATGCCCTCCACCGTCGCCACGCGCACCTGGATCGGGCTCTCGTTGAGCTCGTCGCGAGTGCGTGGCCAGTTGCGCTGCTCCATCCGCCAAGTCTCGCCGACCCCGCGGCCACCCCCGCGGACCACACCGGACGACAACTGGTTCTGGACAGGAATCGTTCCAGCCCGAGTTCTGGACAGGAATCGTCCCGGCGTCCGAGACGATTCCTGTCCAGGTCAGTGAGCAATCACGACTTTTGCCGGTTGCGTCCACTCACCGCGCCCAGTGTCGGTATGCGACTCGAACGCCTCGACTCCTTCGCCCGCCGGCACCACGGCCTCATCACTGCGAGTGCCGCCAGCGCCGCAGGCGTCAGCCGCTCGACGTGGTATCGAGCGATCGCCAGCGGACAGTTCGAGCTGCTGCACCCGAACGTCGTGCGACTCTGGGGTTCGCCGGACACCTTCGAGCAGCGAGCGTTGGCGGGCGTGTGGGCCGCAGGCCGCAGCGCGATGAGCTCGCACCGCACGGCGGCGCGACTGTGGCGCGTCGACCGGCCCGAGGACGACCCCATCGAGGTGCTGCTCGACGGCCGCCGCCACAACACCCAGCCGCAGGGAGTCATCGTGCATCGACCCCGCGACCTCCTCGACCTTCGTCCGATCATGCGCGCGCAGATCCCCACGACCAACCCGCTCAGAATGCTGCTCGACCTCGGCGCCGTGGATCCCGACGCCGTCGAGGGCGCGATGATCGACCTGATCGCCGCACGGGTGGTGTCGCCTGCAGCCATCCAAGGTGCCCTGTTCCGTCATGCACGCCGGGGTCGCAACGGCATCACTCCCT
>JAUXQB010000252.1 GCA_030685215.1 Actinomycetota bacterium | reverse complement strand
TGTCGATGACGGCCGAAAACTGAGCAGTTCCGCCGGGCGAAAAGTGAGCACTCGATACTTGGAGGGTGATCACTTTGGAGGACTGGGCACTGATTCGGAGGTTGGCCGCGGAGGGCGTGCCGAAGACGCGGATCGCTGAGCGATTGGGGATCTCGCGCAATACGGTGACGGCGGCGGTGAACTCGACCGAGCCGCCGAAGTATGAGCGAACGCCCGTGGCGGCGACGTCGTTCACGCCGTTCGAGCGACGGGTGCGGGAGCTGTTGGTGGAGTTCCCGGACATGCCGGCGACGGTGCTCGCCGAGCGGGTTGGCTGGGAGGGATCGTCGTCGTGGTTCCGGGAGAACGTGGCCCGTCTGCGACCCGAACAGCGTCGGCCCGATCCGGCGGATCGGTTGGAGTGGGCTCCGGGCGACGCGGCGCAGTGTGACTTGTGGTTCCCGCCGAAGAAGATCCCGCTCGAGGACGGGACCGCTGCGCTGTTGCCGGTGCTGGTGATCACCGCTGCGCACTCGCGGTTCATCTCCGGCGAGATGGTGCCGACGCGCCAGACCCCGGATCTGTTGTTGGGGATGTGGTCGCTGATCGACGGGTTCGGACGGGTCCCACGTCGACTGTTGTGGGACAACGAGTCCGGGATCGGCCGACGTAACCGCCTCGCCCAAGGTGTCGGCGAGTTCTGCGGCACGTTGGCCACGCGGATGCATCAGCTCAAGGCCAACGACCCCGAGTCGAAGGGTGTGGTCGAGCGGCGCAATGGGTTCTTCGAGACCTCGTTCATGCCCGGCCGCGAGTTTGACTCACCGGCCGACTTCAACGACCAGTTCAGCGACTGGATCGATGGCGCGAACCAGCGGGTGGTGCGAACGATCAAGGCCCGCCCGATCGACTTGGTCGACGCCGACCGGGCCGCGATGCTTCCGCTGCCGCCCGTGTCACCGAGGGTCGGCTGGTTCAACCAGGTCCGCCTCGGCCGCGACTACTACGTGAGGGTCGACACGAACGACTACTCCGTCGACCCCGCGGCGATCGGCCGGCAAGTCACCGTCACCGCCGACCTGGATCGTGTTCAGGTGCGCCTCGACGGCCGGCTTGTGGCCGACCACGCCCGGGTGTGGGCCCGGCACATGACCGTCACCGACCCTGCCCACGTCGCCATCGCCCAGCTGTTACGCGAGGAGTTCGCGCGTCCGCGGACGCGCGTCGACGACGCACTCGTTCGTGATCTGGCCGACTACGACCGGGCCTTCGGGATCGACGGGCTCGACGACGGGCGGGAGGTCGCCTGATGGCCCCGAAGACGCCACCGTCGGATGCGGTCAAGCAGATCCACTACCTCGCCGCTGCGCTCAAGGCGCCACGGATCACCGAAGCCGCCGCCCGGCTCGCCGACCAAGCCCGCGACGCCGGATGGACACATGAGGACTACCTCGCCGCCGTGCTCGAACGCGAGGTCTCCGCGCGTAACGCATCCGGCGCCGCCCAGCGGATCCGTTGGGCCGGGTTCCCGGCCCGCAAGACCCTCGACGACTTCGACTGGGACCAGCAACCCGCCGCCCGTCAACAGGTCACCGCGCTCGCCTCCGGAGCGTTCTTGACCGAGGCCCGCAACGTCGTGCTGCTCGGCCCGCCCGGCACCGGCAAGACCCACCTCGCGACCGCGCTCGGCGTGACCGCCGCCCACCACGGCCACCGCGTCATGTTCGCCACCGCAGTCGACTGGGTCGCCCGGCTCACCGAAGCCCACCGTCACGGCAAACTGCCCGCCGAGCTCGCCCGGCTGCGCCGCTATGGGCTGATCATCATCGACGAAGTCGGCTACCTCCCGTTCGAGCAAGACGCCGCCAACTTGGTGTTCCAGTTGGTGTCGTCGCGCTACGAACACGCATCGCTGATCCTCACCTCGAACCTGCCGTTCTCGAGCTGGGGTGGCGTGTTCGGCGACCAAGCCGTCGCTGCCGCGATGATCGACCGGATCGTCCACCACGCCGACGTGCTGACGTTGAAGGGCGCCAGCTACCGACTCCGCAACCGCGGCATCGACACCCTCCCCAGCGTCCGAGCCGGCATCGACCAGCCCGAGGCCTAAGCTCCCCACCCAACAACAACCGCGCACTTTTCGCCCGGCGAAACCGCGCAGTTTTCGAGCGGCGTCGACAAACGGGATGTTTCATGGCGTCCTCCTTGTTGTGAAGCGTTTCGAGCTGCTCTCATCGTTCGCTCGACGACCTCCGGCCGCATCCGTAAGAAGCCCTGATCTCGGGTGCGTGCTGCAGACCCGACCGTCTACGTGGAGGCGACTCCCTGGCGTCAAGGGTGGTGCAGATGCCAAGTCCTCGCCACCGGTGGGAGTGGACAAGGATGAGGTCATGGCGCCCGGTGAAACCGGTCCATGGAGGAGACGACCTGTGAGCGCTGGCACAGATGACGACGTCGGCCCAGCAGTCGGCATACCCCGCCCTCGCCGGATGCTGTGGATCAGCGCCGCCTGGGGAGGCTGCTTCGTCACCATACGGTGGGGTCTGCGCGACGCGCCGGTCTTGTGGTTCGCCGCCCTGCGGGCGCTCATTGCCGGCGTTGCCCTGGTGGGGATCGCGACATTGCAGGGACGCGCACGGCCGACGGGTGTCCGGACTTGGTCGCTGATCGGGTTGATGGCCGTGGCGAACGGCAGTGTTGCCTTCGCGGCGATGTTCGGCGGCGTGGCCGGCTTGGCGACCGGAAGTGCTGCCGTGCTTGCCAACGCTCAACCGCTGCTCGTCCTCTTTCCTGCGTGGTGGCTGTACGGAGAGCGAGTCACAACTCGGATGTAGCTCGGGATGCTCGTCGGATTCAGCGGCCTGCTGGTCGTTGCAGCCCCTGGCGGCGGCGGATCAGGGGCATGGCTGTCGATCCTGGCCGCTGTCGCCATCACGGCCGGGACCCTTCTGTCACGGCGTCTCGCCGCCACCGACGTGCTCCAGTCCGCCGGGTGGCACTTCGTGATCGGTGGCGTCGTCCTCGCCGCGGTCGCTGCCGCCGTCGAAGGCCTGCCGAATATCAACTGGACGCCTCGCTTCGCATTCGCGCTCGGCTTTCTCGCCCTGATCGGGACCGCGCTCGCGTTCTGGGCGTGTTCACCGAAACGATGCGATGCCCACTCGGCAGAGTGGCGGCGTGGACATTTCTGGCGCCTGTGTTTGGCGTCGTCCTCGGCTGGTCTTGACTCGTGAACGGCCCAGCGCGTGGACAGCAGCGGGCATGGTGCTCGTTCTCGCATCGCTGTGGACGGTTGTGCGGTAACCATGGTCGGGGGATGTGGTTCTTGCCGGGCCAGGGTCCCCTCGATCAGTGGTCGGCGTGCGGCTGAGTCAGGTCGTGGCGTGTCCCTGGCAGCACTCGGGGAGTTCCGCCCGGATGAGGTCGAGCGCGTGGGCAGCTTTGTCGACTAAGCTGAGGTCGCTGTCGACGAAGTGACGATTGGGGTGCCGGGCCTACGCCTGTTCGATCAAGCGGTCCAGGTGAAGAGCGTCTTCGACAGGTTCGGTGCGCAACGGGTTGCTGTGGTCGTATCCCATGACGTCGGATGGGGTGCGCAGATGAATGACTGCCGAGTATCGGGCGAGTTGTGTTGCTTCCTCGCTGTGCACGTCTTTCCACAGGTCAGCGACCGGTTCGGGCCAGTAGGCGACAGAGTCGACGGTGCCCCGGTCGCAGAGACCGATGGCTGCTCGTTTCTCGTCCAACACGACCCGCTCAAGTTCGGTCTGCACCTGGAAGATGGCTCGTTGTGCAGCGCGACGAGCCGGGACGCTCGGCCTGCGCGGGAACCCACCGCCGAATACGATGCTTGCTGCCTCCGGCAGCACCACGACATGGTTGCAGAGGCTGCGTCGGGCGATCTCCAAGACAGCGGTCTTGCCCGCTCCAGGCCCGCCGGTGACGGCGACGAGCCTGGGAGCATGGGAAGCAGCGGCACACTCGCACGTGCGTCGCCGGGCGTCAGCGAGAGATGGGTCGGTCATCGCAGCTCGATCGTGTCGCCATGATTCGGGACGGCTGGGTTCCAGCCCAGTTCGTCTCGGAGACGCCGGCGGAAGGCGTCAGCGGCGGCGGGCTCGCCGTGCACGATGCTCGCCCCCTGCTGCGGGGCGGGAATGGTTGCGAGCCACTTGCACAGCTCGTCTGCGTCAGCGTGGGCAGATAGCCCATCGACTCGGGCGACTTCACAGCGAACTGACACGTGCTCGCCGAACAGCTTGATCGATCGGGCGCCAGAAGCCAACGCCTCACCTCGGGTGCCAGCCGCCTGATAACCGACGAGCAGGACCGAGTTGTGATGATCCGGCGCAAGGCGCTCGAGGTGATGCAGTACGCGGCCGCCCGTCAACATCCCACTCGCAGACAGCAGGATCGTCGGACCAATCAGCGAGGCGAGCTGCTTGGACTCCTCGACCGTGCGGACGAACTCGACACCGTCGCACATCTCGCGGCACTCGACCTCGGTGAGCCGGTGCTCGTCAGAGTGCCGGCAGAACAGTTCGGTGGTGTTGATGGCCATCGGACTGTCCAAGTACACAGGGACGCGCGGGATGCGGCCCGCTGCTCGAAGTCGGCTGAGAAGGTGGAGCATGGTCTGTGCTCGGCCGACTGCGAACACGGGGATGAGCAACGTCCCGCCACGGCTCACCGTCTCGTTGACGACCGCGGCGAGGTCATCGATCGGATCGCCCACCGGGTGTAGCCGGTTTCCGTACGTCGACTCCGTCACGACGTGATCGGCAGCGAGCGGCGACATCGGAGCACGCATCACCGGGTCAACCGGCCGACCGACATCGCCAGTGAACAACACCGACGTCGACTCGTTGCGGATCCGTAGTGATGCGGCACCGAGGATGTGCCCTGCGGGGGCGAATTCGCAGTCGATGCCGGTGTCGGCTTCAAAGGGTGCGCCGAACGGGCGCGGTCGCAGCAGTTCGAGGGCTCGTTGCGCGTCGGCGGTCGTATACAGCGGGAGTGCCGGGTCGTGGCGGCTCGACCGGTGCTTGTTCGCGTAGCGGGCGTCCTCCTCCTGGATGTGCGCGGCGTCGAGAAGCAGGATTCGGCACAACTCGGCTGTCCCCGGAGTGCACCAGACCGCACCGCGGAAGCCCTCGCGAACCAGTGCCGGGAGCCAGCCCGTGTGGTCGATGTGGGCATGAGTCAACAGCAGGCCGTCGATGGATGCCGGATCGACGGGAAACGGCTCCCAGTTGCGCAGCCGCAGCGACTTGAGCCCCTGGAACATCCCGCAGTCAATCAGTAGCCGACGGCCCTCCAGCTCGAGGAGATGACGTGAACCTGTCACGGTGCCCGCCGCGCCCCAGAAGGTGATGCGCACGGCGGTCAACGCGCCTGCGATGCGGGGGCGACCGTCCGACAAACGGACCGTCCGGCATCGCCGGCTGCCGCTTTCGTCTGGGAGCCTGGAGTCGCTTCCGTATGCCGCTCTGCGGGCGGATGATTCGAGTGGGCGAGCTGGCTGTGCTCGGCCGCTCCACCGCAGCATCCGGCTGATTGGCCCGCGGACCGAGTCTGCGTTGTCGGTTCGGGCTCATGTCCGTCGTTGGCTGTCGACGAGTTGTCGTGGCTGCAGCAGCCACCACCATTTGTGCAGTTCATTCTGTGTCGCTCCTGACCGAGTGATGACAACTTCTTCGTTGCAGCGTGATTGTGGGCGTCCTCACTTTCGATGGCATCCGCGTTGGCTACGCACTGTCGCTTCGGCGAAGCCGCAGCGACGCCCGGCCGAGCGACCGTGGCGATGATCGCGCCGGGTGGGCCGGACATTCTTCGGGCAATCCGGTTGATGCTTCGAGTCCTCGCGAGGGGGTGAACCGTGCTGATCACGACGGCGGTGCCGGCGGCCTCGACTGCGACGGGGGAGCCGAGCGTGCCCGCCGCCTTCCCGACACCGACGGTTGAGCGACTCTTGGAGCGCCGGGACGCTCAGACGTCGAAGGGCGACGCAGAACGAGTCAGGCCTTCGCGACTCACTCGACGGTGACTTGGATCTTCATTCCGGCCGCATAGTGTCCCGGCTGGTGGCAGCCGATCTGGTAGGTGCCGGGCAGGTCGAACGTGTACGAGAGTTCGCCGGACTCGCCCGGCTGCAGCACGATTGCCGCTTCCTCCATGGGATGCGCACTTGCGTCACTCATCTCGACCTCGTGCTCCATCTGGGCTGCGGCGTCGCCGATGAAGGCGTCGTGGGCGATCTTGCCGGTGTTGGTGAACCGGAAGTCGATGGTCTCGCCTGCCGTGACGGTGAGGGTTGTCGTGTCGAACTTGATGTCTTCCATGGCGACCTCGACGGTCATCGGGCTAGTGGGTGTGGCGTCGTTACCCACAATGTCGGTGGTGCCGGCGCCGCTGCTGCCGCCACACGCAGCGAGGAGTGTGGTCAGCGCGACGGCACCGGCGATCAGTGGGAGGTGGCGAGCTCGGAGCGTCATCGACGGTTCCTCTTTCGGGTCGGGGTGCGCGTCGGCACCGACTTCGTGGGAGCACTGTGTCGATCTGATGTGCAGAACGCGTGGAGGTCCGGTGAAGGCTGATTGGTTTCGCCGTTGACACACGTCCGTGCTTCGGTGGCGCGTCGTAGAGTCGTGAGGGTGAGCGTGACCGTGCTGGTGGTCGAGGACGAGGTGAAGATCCGCGACCTGGTGCGTCGGTATCTCGAGCGCGAGGACCTGGCGGTGGTCACGACGGGTTCGGGCGCCGAGGCGATGTCGATCCTAGAGCGCGGTGGGATCGACCTGCTCGTCTTGGACCTGAACCTCCCCGATGTCACGGGTGAGACGATCGCCGCCGAGTTCTCGGGTCGTCTGCCGATCGTGATGCTGACCGCGAAGTCGGGTGAAGCGGATCGCATCCGCGGTCTGGAGCTCGGTGCCGACGACTACTTGACCAAGCCGTTCTCGCCGCGCGAGCTCGTGCTGCGCGTACAGGCAGTGCTGCGCCGGAGTGCCACGTCGACCATCGAGTCGTCGATCTCGTCGTTCGGCGGCGGGCAGCTCGTCATCGATGAAGTTCGGCACGAGGCAACCGTTGGTGGGACTGTCGTGGAGTTGACCCCGACCGAGTGGTCGTTGCTGACGGTGCTGGCGTCGTCGCCGGGTCGGGTGTTCTCGCGGAGCGAGCTGGTCAACCGTGTCCGCGGCTACGAGTTCGATGGCTACGAACGAACTGTCGACTCGCACATCAAGAACCTGCGCCGCAAGATCGAGCCGGATCCTCATGATCCGACGGTGGTGGAGACGGTGCTCGGCGCCGGGTATCGACTCGGCCTGTCACGGGACCGCGGTTGATGGTGGTGCGTCGTCCGCACTTAGGTCCGCTCGGTGTTCGTCTCGCGTTGGCGTTCCTGACGGTGGCAGTGTCGGCGATCGCAGTGTTCGCCGCGCTGACGATGCTGTCGGCACGCAATGAGGTGTCCGGGCTCACCGACCGACAACGCGGGGACGACTTGGCGGCGACGGCGATCGCAGCCGGTGACGCTTATCAGCGGGCAGATGGATGGGCCACCGCAGACTTGGCGGGAGCGGCGGCGGTCGCGGCGCGGAGCCAGGCGACGCTCACCATCGTCGACGGTAATGGCGACGTGGTCGCTGCACCGACCGATGCGTTGGCGTCGATGATGATGCAGATGCACGGCCTTGCGTCGGTCGACACGCCGAGGGGTGACCCCGTGTCGGCCGCGGTCGTGGTCGATGGGCAACCCGTCGGTGCGGTGATGCTTCGGTTCCCCACGCAGGCGATGGCGGCCGAGCGTCACGTTCGTGACGCGCTGGCGCGCACCGCGATCCTCGGGATGCTGATCGCTGGGGCAGTGGCCCTCGTTGTCGCGCTGTACGTGTCGGTGCGGGTCACCCGTCCCGTCACCGCGCTGACCACCGCCGCAGGCGATCTCGCCGCCGGCCGCCGCGACGCCCGGGTCGACACTGACGGACCCGGCGAGCTACGCACACTCGCCGAGGCCTTCAACGGGATGGCCGACCACCTCGACCGCGAGGACCGGCTCCGCCGCAACCTGGTCGCAGACATCGCACACGAACTGCGCACGCCACTCGCTATCCTACAAGGGTCGACTGAGGCGTTGCTCGACGGCATCGACCAACCGACGGCCGAGGTGCTCGGGTCGCTCAACGATGAGGTCACCCGCCTGCGGCGTCTGGTCGGCGACCTCGAGACCCTCGCTGCCGCTGAAGCAGCCGGGCTGCGCCCGCGCGCCGACCGTGTGGACCTCGCAGACGTCGCGACCTCCGCCGCCGATCTGCTGCGTCCGTTGGCCGACGACCGTACAACCACCCTGACGGTCGACGCCGAGGCAGCAGCGGTGATCGGCGACGCCGATCGGCTGCACCAGATCGCGGTCAACCTGATCGCCAACGCGGTGAAGTTCACCCCTGCTGGCGGTGCGATCACCATCAGTACCAGATCGAGCGGAGCCACAGCGTCACTCGAGGTCCTCGACAACGGCCCTGGGATCCCCGAACAGGATCTACCGCACGTCTTCGAACGATTCTGGCGCGGCGCGAACGGCAACAAGGCCAGCGGCAGCGGCATCGGGCTCGCAGTCGTTTCGGAACTCGTCGCCGCCCATCACGGCACGGTCACTGGTGAGAACGTGCCAGGCGGGGGCACGCGTTTCACCGTTGCGTTTCCAGCAGCACCGCCTCAGTAGGAGCGAGGACGTCGCGGCGGAAAGCGCGTCGTGCGCACGAAGTCTCCATCTGTTCTCCACACCTGCGGCGCACCATGGTCTTCGTCAAGGAGGACACCATGAAGTCACGAACTCGCACACTCGGCGCCATCGGCGCCACGGTGGTCACCGCAGGCCTGGTGCTCGGACTCGCACTCGGCGGCAACTCCGCCGCCAGCAGCACCACTCCCACCACCCCAACCACTGATTCGATTGCCATGAATCAGATGCCCGGCATGGACTCGATGATGACGGGAGAATCGACCGAGATGGCCGCCATGATGGGCTCGGCCGACATGTCGGCCATGCACTCGATGATGCACCAGATGATGAAGGGCACCGTCGACGACGACATCCTCGCCGCCTGCGACGAGGCTCACGTCACGATGGCAGGTTCGATGACGACAATGCCCGTACAGGGCCAGAGGCAACACGACGAACACCACGGGGGGACAGGGTCATGAGTCACCGCCACCACGTCATCTGTCTGGTAGCCGCGGTCGGCCTAGGCCTGTGGTTCCTCGTCGCCGGGAACGGCGGGCTCGCTCTCGCCGGCCTGAGCCTCGCCCTGTTGATCTGTCCCCTGGTGATGGGCGTCGTGATGTGGCTGCTGATGCGCCAGCCCCAACCGGCAACCCACCAGAGCGACGGTGACCAACACAGGGAGTACTCACCGGCGGGTCGGCGATGAATGCCCGGCCTTGGTTGAAGATCCTCGGGTTCGAGCTGGTGGTTCTCGCGCTGATCGCCCTCGGCATCGTCGGATTGATCCGTGGTGCGAGCGAACCCGACGGTGCCGTCGCCATGGCAGAACCACCGGTCGTGACGGTCGAGTTGTCGAACGTCACCTCGGCGATCGCCGACGACTACCACTACGCCGCCGACAACCTCACCAACTTCGCGCAGATTCCCTGCTATTGCGGCTGCGACCGCAGCCTCGGCCACCGCAACCTCGCCGACTGCTACGTGACCGCCACCGGCGCCTGGGACGCCCACGCCTCAGGCTGCGCGGTGTGCGGTAACGAAACCGCGACCGCTCGCGAGCAACTCACCGCTGGCACGCCGATCGTTGACGTGCGCAGCTCGATCATTGACCAATACGGACCACCGCCCTCACTGTTCACCACTGGAGCATCGTCATGACCAACACCACCACCCGGCGCGCGCAACGCCAACGCACCCACCGCAACCACTGGATCCTCGGTGCCAGCATCGTTGCCGTGGTTGCGGTCCTCACTGTGTTCGCCCTCACCAGTGGCGGATCATCAACCGACACAGCTGCGACCCGAACCGGTGAGACCAACTTGATGGGCATGCCCATCATCGCCACACCCGGCGCCGGCAGCGGCGTCGCCGAAGGCGATGGCATCACGGCGACACCGAGCCTGTGGGCCCTCGGACGAGTACCGCTGAACGTCGCCGTGCGGCCGACCTGGCAACTCCAGAACACTGGCACCCAGACCCTCACCCTCGGAACGCCCCACGTCCAGATCAACGAAGGCTGCTGCCCCGGCGCCCTCACCTACACCGGGCCGACCACACTCCAGGCTGACCAGGTCACGGAGCTGACCTTCGAGCTCTCGATGCACCCCGGCATGGACGGCGCTCACGACATGACGATCCACGTGCCGGTTCAGCACGCCGACGGCTCGAGTTCGGTCCTCGATCTGACTGTCACTGGCGACTTCCGAGCGTGAGTATGCGGCGGGCGACGACAGTCGCCCTCCTCGGCGCGGCTGTTGCCGCAACTGGCTCCCGCTATGCCGACGCTCGGGCTCGACGGCCCATCTGGACGTCACCCAGCGGGCGGGTGACAAAGACCTCCTCGCTGTCGGTACGAACGCACGGCGCGGGCGGTCCGCCGGTGATGCTCCTGCACGGCCTCGTGGGCTCTGGGAACTACTGGGGTGGGATCTTCGACCGTCTCGGTGCGCAGCATCGCCTCATCGTGCCTGATCTCCTCGGCTTCGGAGAATCGGCCGATGTCGGCTCGACCTTCGGGCCCGACGATCACGTGGCTGCGATTCGCTCAGTACTCGATGAACTGGCCATCGTCGAGCCAGTCGTGATCGGGGCCCATTCGCTCGGCGCGCTGATCGCAATCAGGTTTGCCGCGACCGACCCCGACCGAGTCCGCAGCGTCGTGGCGTTCGGCCCACCCGTGTATCCCGATCGCGTTGCCGCTCGACAGCACATCGCCTCGACCAGTCCGATGGGCGGATTCCTCGTGCTCCCCGGCAGCGCAGCCGAGCGAGCGTGTCGGTGGGTGTGCCACCACCGCGAGCTGGCGGCCACGATTGCCGAGTGGACCCACCCGAGCCTCCCGCCCGAGATCGCCGCGGCCGGCGTGCAGCACACGTGGGACTCGTACTCCGAAACCCTCGAACGGGTGATCCTCTCTGCGCGCGCAGGAGATTGGGTCGCCGAGATGCGATGCCCGCTCCAGCTCGTCGCCGGCGACCGTGATCCGGTCGTCGACCTGACACATCTCCGAGAGCTGGCCAGCAGGCACCCGCACGTCTCCTGCGAGACATGGGACGGCGCTCATCACCTCCCGCTCGTGCTCGCCGATCGTTGCTGTCGAGCCGTCGAGCGAGCCCTCGCCTGCTGGAGATGACCGTCCGCCGGCATGCGGGCACCCCAGTCGATGGAGATCAGGTGGAGATGACGTGGAGTCGATCTGCTGATTGATGTACGTGCGTTGTCTCACTCGACTCGAGCCGTACGGTTCGGAG
Organism: Actinomycetota bacterium; assembly: GCA_030685215.1. Lineage (GTDB taxonomy): Bacteria > Actinomycetota > Acidimicrobiia > Acidimicrobiales > Ilumatobacteraceae > UBA668. The sequence continues at coordinate 213 of JAUXQB010000252.1, read as the reverse complement.
TAGGTACAACGATTGGAGGTCGTGATGCACGGCAACTGGAACAATGACATGCACGATGGATTCGGCTGGGGTTGGATCCCGATGGCCATCATGATGCTGGTCGCGTGGGGCGGACTGATCTGGCTCGGTGTCGCGCTGCTTCGCCGCCCCGGCGCCTCCGAGCATTCGGCTGTGACTGCCCTTTCCGCTCCGCTGCCGCCGAACCCGCAGCAG
>JAUXQB010000248.1 GCA_030685215.1 Actinomycetota bacterium | reverse complement strand
ATCCCGACGATCAACGATCTGACCTTCCGAGCGCAGGCGCCGGTCGTGCTCGAGCCGCAGCCGCTCGCTCGGCTCGGCGTACGTTTCGTCTTCTTCAACTCGAGTCGCGGCGACGGCTCGGTCAACTTCCCCGGATGGCGCTTGGTGCAGGCCGACGGCGAGTTCGAGGTGTACGAGAACCCGCTCTGGCCGGGCGACGCGGTGGCCTGGTACCAGACCCAACTGGTCGAAACCCCGGAGGATGCCGGCAACACGCTGCGCAACGAGTCCGGCGAGCTCGCTCACGTCGGTCTCGTGGAACGCGAGTCGGCCGTGCTCGAGTGTGCAGGCGCGTGTGCGCCCGACGGATTCGTCACGGAGTCGCCCATCGACGGCACCCGATCGGTCACGGTGCAGATGTCGAAGCCGGCCGTCGTCGCCGAGCACGAGCAGTTCGACCAAGGTTGGACGATCACCGTCGACGGCGAGCCCGCACCGGTGATCGCCGTCGACGGGATCTGGACGGGGGTGCAGGTGCCGGCTGGCACCCATCACATCAGGTTGGAGTACCGCCCGCGCTGGCTGACGCCGGCGCTGGTGCTGATGCTGATGGGGCTGCTGGGCGCGGCAGCGCTGTGCTGGTGGCCCGAAGAGCGCGTCAGGCGGTGACCTGCACGCCCTTCCAGAACGCGTAGCGGCCTTCGATCTCGGCGGCGGCTTCCTTCGGCGTCGGGTAGAACCACGCCGCGTCGGAGTTGAGCTGGCCGTCGACCGTGACGTGCTTGTAGCTGGCGGTGCCCTTCCACGGGCAAGAGGTGTTGCTGGGTGAGTCGGTGAGGTACTGCGACTTCACCGACTCGGCCGGGAAGTAGTGGTTGCCCTCGACCACCACGGTGTCGTCACTCTCGGCGATGACGGTGCCGTTCCAGATTGCCTTCATGGCCGTTCCTCCTCGTGGCGAAGCGTCAGTATGCCCGGGCCGCTACGACAAAGGCCGAGCGCTCCGTGTGGAGCGCCCGGCCTTCTGTCACACCGTTTCAGCGTGGAAACAGGCTCACTTGGGTGGCATGCGGATGCCGCCGTCGACCCGGATGGTCTCGGCGTTCATGTAGCTGTTGGTGACGCACTCGACCACCATCGACGCGAGCTCGCTCTGGAAGCCGAGGCGTTGCGGGAAGAGCACGCCCTTCTGCAGGTTCGCCTTGAACGCTTCGCTGTTGTCGCCCTCGCCGTAGATGGGCGTGTCGATGAGGCCCGGTGCCACCGTGTTCACGCGCACGCCGACGGCGGCCAGGTCGCGAGCGATGGGCAGGGTCATGCCGACCACGCCACCTTTGCTGGCCGAGTAGCTGGCCTGGCCGATCTGACCGTCGAACGCGGCGACCGAGGCGATGTTGACGATGGCGCCACGCTCGCCGTACTCGAGCGGCTCGGTGGTGCTCATCGCGGTGGCGGCGAGGCGGATGCAGTCGAAGCTGCCGATGAGGTTGATGGCGATGACCTTCTTGAACGCATCGAGGTTGGCAGCGCTCTCGTACTGGCCGTCCTTGCCGACGGTGCGCTGCGCCCAGCCGATGCCGGCCGAGTTGACGAGCACGCGCAGCGGGCCCATGCTCTTGGCCATCTCGATGGCGTTGATGATGTCGTCGGTCTTGGTGACGTCGACCTTGCAGAACGCGCCGCCGATCTCGTTGGCGAGCTCGTTGCCCTTGTCCTCCTGCAGGTCGGCGACGACGACCTTGGCCCCCTTCGAGGCGAGGAGGCGGGCGGTGGCCGCCCCGATGCCAGAGGCACCACCCGTGACGATTGCGCTGACTCCGTTGATGTCCATGCCTGCGACGTTAGGCGGCGCCGTCGTGCGGCACCCAAGCGGACCGCCACCCGCGCGACGGGCTACCGTTCGGCTCGTGCCAGGGCCGCTGCAGGGGTTCACCGTCGTCGAGGCCTGCCAGATGGTGGCCGGGCCGTGGGCGGGCACGTTGCTGGCCGACCTGGGTGCCGAGGTGGTGAAGGTCGAGCAGCCCAAGGGCGGCGACCGGATGCGGCCGCTCGGTCATCGCGTGGGCGCGATCGGCGCGCTGTGGGCCAACGTGAACCGGGGGAAGCGCAGCGTGGTGTTCGACCTGCAGCAGGCCGACGGCGTGGCGCTGCTGCGGTCGTTGGTCGCCGGCGCCGACGTGTTCATCCAGAACTTCCGTCCGGGGGTCGCGGCCCGGCTGGGCATCGACGAGGCGTCGTTGCGCGCCGTCAACCCCGGTCTCGTGTACGTGTCGGTCAGCGGCTTCGGCGACACCGGGCCCTACATCGACCAGAAGAGCTACGACTACGTGGTGCAGGCGCTGTCGGGCATGGCCGCGCTGCAGGCGCCGCCGGGCGGCGAGCCGGCGCTCATCCGCAACATCGTCATCGACAAGGTCACCGCGATGACCGCCGCGCAGTCGGTGCTGGCTGCGCTGCTGGTGCGTGAACGCAACGGTGGCGTCGGGCAACACATCCGGCTGTCGATGATCGACACGGCACTGGCGTTCCTGTGGCCCGACGGGATGATGCAGCACACGCTCCTGGCCGACGACGGTCGGGTCACGCCCGGCCCGCACATGGCCGACGGTTACCTGGTGCGGCGCACCGCCGACCGCCATCTCACGCTCATCGCCACCAGCAACTCGCAGTTCCCCGGGCTGTGCGCGGCGCTCGGCCGCACGGAGTGGCTCACCGACCCGCGCTTCGCGACGCTCGCCGACCGCGAGACCAATGCCGCCGTGCTCGACGAGCTCATCACCAGCGAGGTGCAGCGCCACGCCGGCGCCGAACTGGTCGCCGCGCTGCACGCGCACGACGTGCCGTGCGCGCTGGTGAACCCGGTGGCGCAGGTGCACCTCGACCCGCAGGTGCAGCACAACGGCACGTTGGTCGAGCACGATCGGCCGTGGCTGGGCCCGGTCCGCGAGCCACGGCCACCGGCGCTGTTCAGCGACACGCCCACCGCGCTGGGCCGTCACGCACCGAAACTCGACGAGCACACCGACGAGGTGCTCACCGAGCTGGGTCACTCCCCCGACGAGATCGCCGCGATGCGGGCGTCGGGCGTGGTCGGCGCCCGCCGCTGACCCCGTTCACGTGCGCACGTGTCGCGGCTCCACCTGCACGGGTGGCGGTCAGACCGCGACACGAAGGCCTTCGCGGCCGGGTTTGGGGAGGGTGAAGGTGGCGCCGACGCCGGTGCCGCGGGCCACCCACGGCTGCGTGCGGGGGCTGGCGTAGTTGCAGTAGAACGTCGAGGGGCCGCTCGCGCCGAGGATGGCCCGGGCCAGCGCGCTGTCGTCGGGGTGACCGTGGTTGTGGCCGCTGGCCGACACCAGGAAGCGCCGGCACGACATCGCGTCGAGGCAGGCGGAGGTGAGGTTGGCGCCGCTGCCGTGGTGCGACAACTTGAACAGGTCGATGCGCGGGCGCGTCTCACCCACCCGCTCGCCGTAGCGGGCGAGGTTCGCGGCCAGCACGTCGGCATGGGCGTCGGCCCCCAGCAGCAGTCGCTTCTTCCCGAACTCGAGCACGAAGGCGATGCTCGACCCATTGGCCTCCGAGGTGTCCGCCTGCTTCCGTTTCGCCATCGCCTCCAGGTCGGCGCGCGTCACCACCGGTGCGGCCTCCGCGACGTGCTTCATGTGCAGCCCGGGCGACTTGGTGTGGCCGTCGTCGCCCATGCCCAGGTACGCCTCCTTGATCTTCTCCTCCCACTTGTCCTTCATCAGCTGCAGCTTCGGTCCGCTCGGCGAGAGGAGCACTGCGACCGCACCTCCGGGCAGGTCGAACGCCGGCAGCGGACCCGTCGACGGCACGACAGCGGGGCCACCGACGCCCTTCGTGCGGCGCTTGGGGAAGCAGTCGTTCCACCGGTACGGGCCTTTGGCGATGCGGGTGGTGAGCTGCTCACCGTTGAGCGGGCCGAGCACGCTGCTGCCGGCATCGATGTGCACGTAGCCGTTGAACCAGATGTCGCGGATCTTGTGCCGGAGATCGGGATCGTCGAGCAACGCGATCGATCCGCCGATGTGGTCCTCGTCGACGTGGGTGACCACGAACAGGTCGTAGTGCGAGTCCTTGCGGGCGAGCAGCCGATTCCGGACTCCGGTCCACGTGTGGTACGTGCCGCAGTCGATGAGCAGTCGGTGCGGCGGTTCACCCTTCTTGCCGTATTCGACGACGAGCGCGTCGCCGTGGGCTGCGGGCAGCATCTCGATCGCGAACATCAGGCGACCACCTTCATGTCGAGGTTCCCGTGGTTCACCAGGAACAGGCCGAGGAGCACGTCGTGCGCGATCAGCTCGCGGCGCGCCGCCAGCACGGCATCGCCCACCGAGCGTTGCTGCGTGGTGGCGTCGGCGATGGCGCGCAGGATCTCGCGGCTGGCCGCAGCACCGTCGCGGCCGATGAGCTTGGTGAGCGTCGCGATCACCGCACCGGCACCACGTGCGGTGAACGTGCCGGGCAGGTTGCCGAACGGGTCGTCGGCCGACGCCGAGTCGCACGCCATCAGCACCACCAACGGGGCGGGCGTGCCGTTCGGGCGCACCACCTTCATCGACACGTCGGCGCGGCGGAGGTACGACCGGCGGCCGAGCAGCAGGCTGGTCGTGCCGTTCTCCAACTCGGTGTGCGCCAACGCGACCAACAGTGGCGGGTGCCGGCGACCGACCTCCTTGCGCCACGCTCGCCAGCTCGTCACCGGCGCGGCCTGCCGCGAGCCGAGCAGCGTCTGGGCGGCGGTGGCGAGCCGTTCGCTCGGTCGGTCGCCCGGCGTGCTGCCGAAGTCGGCCTGATTCGCCGCGCCGTAGAGCACGTCGTCGATGAGCAGCGGTGCACTCGACGGCGGCGGGGTCTTCCGATCGAGGGTGACGGTGCGGTTGATGCGCCGGTACATGCCCCAGAACGCATAGGGGCACACTCGCTTCACCGACGCCAGAGTGCACGGTTCACCCACCGGTGGGGGCGCTGCGCGATGGACGGCGCACACCTGCGCGTCGGGGTGTGGCGCGGGGCCGGCGTACACCAGTTCCAGTGGGGTGACCGGGTCGGTCGGCCCGACCAACTGGTCGATCGCGCCAGCCTCGCCGTAGCCGAGCGGAGCGACGAGCAACATCAGCTCGCTGCCCTTGGTGGCCATCTGGATGAGCAGGTCGAGCGCGCGCTGGTCGGTGAGCGAAGTCGGCGCATCGTCGGCACCGAGCACCTGCGACGCGCTGAGACTGATGGCCCCCAACATGCGGGCGACCTCGGTGACCGATGGTCCGCTGAGCGCACCGGTGGCGAACGGCGAGGTGGTCCGTGCGTCGACCATCACGGCAGCGGGCGTGGTGTCGGCGGTGGGCTCCGGCGGCGACGACAGCGGATGCGGGACGACCCGCAGCTTCTCGCGGAAGCCCGGCTTGGCGCGCACTGCGGCGGTGAGGGTCGCCGCTTGCAGTGGTCGGTTCTGGAACGAGACGATGATCTCGATCTCGACGAGTTGGCCGACGACCCCGGTGGTGAACTCGAAGAACGCCGACGTGCTGGGCAGGCTGCGATCTGACGTGGGCAGCGACACCTGCTGCGGGGGTGGCTGCACGGCCCACACCGACGAGCGAGCCGTCACGTCGAGCAGCGCGGTGGGGCCGGGCGTCACCGGTTCGAGGATCCCGCCTTCCACCGCGATCTGCCCACGCTTGGGCACGGCGATGCGCACCTCCAACTCCACCAGCGAGCTGGGCGGCAGCACCCGCCGCTGCGCCGTGCCGCCGACCCTGCACTCGGTGACCATCGTGCGCCGGGTTGCCACCGCGGGCGCCGGCGCGGGTGGTGGCGCGGGCGCGGGCGCGGGCGCTGGCCCAGGTGCGGGTGCTGGTGCGGGTGGCGGCGCGACGCCCGGCAACCTGATGGGCGGCGGCGCAACGGCCGGTGGCGCCACCGG
>JAUXQB010000237.1 GCA_030685215.1 Actinomycetota bacterium | reverse complement strand
CACGTGCCGGAGCCGAAGACGGTGAAGAATCGGGTGCACCTCGACCTGCACTTCGACGAGCGCGACGAAGTGGTGGCGCGTGCCATTGCCTCCGGCGCCACGAAGCTGTGGGACGGCCAGCTCGGCCCGCAGACCTGGGTCACTCTCGCCGACCCGGAAGGCAACGAGTTCTGCATCGCATAGCCCGGTTCAGCGGAACCAGCGGCGCCAGCGAGGGCCCTGCGCCGGCAACGGCAGCATCGACGGGGTCTCGTGGGCGGCGACCTCCAAGACGCGGCGCACGGATGGGTTGACCAGGTTGACCGCGCCGACGGACACGGTGGGCACCGTCTCGTTCCCCTGGGCCACGGATCGCACGAACGCCGCGGCATCCGGGTCGTCCCAGATGTTCACCTCCCGGAACGGAAGCCCGGAGCGATGCAGGCCTCGGCGAAGCAACGCGCAGAACGGACAGCCGGGCCGCCAGTAGACGGTGATCTCGCTGTCGTCGGCGGAGGGATGGTCGATCCGCGGGTCGTCCGGGTACTGCATACGGGTAGAAACCCGCTGGCGCGCGCTTCGATTCCCGCGGCGATGGAGGTCGCTGACCTCGCTTCGACCTACCGGAAGAGTTGCTTGGCGATCACCATGCGTTGGATCTGATTCGTGCCCTCATAGATCTGGGTGATCTTCGCGTCGCGCATCATCCGCTCGACGGGGAAGTCGTCGGTGTAGCCGTAGCCGCCGAGGAACTGCACCGCGTCGGTGGTCACCTGCATCGCGGTGTCGCTGGCAAAGCACTTCGCCATCGCGCCGGCCATGCCGAGCTCGCCATGCGGGTCGCCCTCGTCGGCGATGGCACAGGCCTTGTGCACCAGCGACCGTGAGGCTTCGATCTTCATCGCGCAGTCGGCGGCCATCCACTGCAGGCCCTGGTTGTCGGCCAACGGGCGACCGAACGTTCGCCGTTCCTTCATGTACCCCACGGCGTAGTCGAGCGCACCCTGCGCCACACCCACGGCCTGCGCGCCGATCGTGGGACGGCTGCGGTCGAGCGTGTGCATCGCCGCGGCGAACCCCTCCCCCACCTCACCGATGCGGTTGGCGTCGGGCACGCGCACGTCGTCGAGTCGGATGACGCCGGTGGGCGAACCCTTGATGCCCAGCTTGTGCTCGAGCTTGTCGACCTGCACGCCCCACTCGGCCTCGACCAGGAACGCGGTGATGCCCTTGTGCCGATCCGGAGACGTGCGTGCGAACACGGTGTAGAGGTCGCTGATGCCGGCGTTGGTGATCCAACACTTGGTGCCGCTGAGGATCCAGCTGTCGCCGTCGGGCACGGCCTTGGTGGTCATCGACGCGACGTCGCTGCCGGCGTCGGGTTCGCTGAGGCCGTAGCTGCACTGGCTCTCACCGCTGCAGATGCGCGGGAGGTACTTCGACTTCAGCTCGTGCGACCCGAAGTTGATGACCGGCAGCATGCCCAGCTTGCTGATGAGGAACTGCAGGCTGGTGCTCACGCACGCCCGCGCGAGCTCCTCGGCGACGATGGCCTGGTCGACCAGCGAGGCTCCCGCGCCGCCGTACTCGACCGGGTAGCTGAGCGACGTGAGCTCCATGCACTTCAAGGCTTCGAAGGTCTCCCACGAGTACTCCGCGGCACGGTCGATGTCGCCGGCGAGCGGTGCGATCTTGGCGTCACAGAACTGGCGGACGACGGCGCGGAACTCGCGCTGTTCGTCGGTGAGGGTCATCGGTTGCGACATGCGTCCATCGTGCCACGGCCCGTCGGCGAGCCCAAGATCCGATCCGCAACGGTGATCGCTCCGAACTGTCAGCGTGCTCACCACCGACCCGACCATCACCCCGCAGCCATCCGGCGGCGCGCCGGCCGTGGTCGAGGTGGTCCCCGGTCGCGGCGCCGGCATGAGCAGCGGGTTGCTCGCCGGCGCCGCGGCACTGGCCACCGGTGAGTTCGTCGGCAGCCTGGCCGCCAGCTGGCAGGGCCCGGTCGTGTCGGTGGCGGAAGCGGTCATCGACGCCGTCCCCCGCTCGGTGAAGGACTTCGCCATCGAGACCTTCGGCGAGGACGACAAGATCGCACTCGTCGTCGGCATCCTCGTGTTCAGCGTCGTCTTCTCGCTGGTGCTCGGCCTCGTAGGCCGCCGCCGGCCACGCCTCGCCGCTGCCGGCTTCGGTGCCTTCGCCGCGGTCGGCGTGTGGGCGTCGCAGCGCTTCCCCGGCTCCACCCTCGGCGCGGCGCTGCCCAGCATGGCGGCCGGTGTCGCCGGTGCCGGTGTCTTCCTGCTGCTGCACCGCGTCGCCGCACCGGTCGCCGTGCTTGCGCCCGACGAGCCCGCCGACGACGAGCCGGCCACCACCGGCAGCACTCGTCGCCGCTTCCTGATCGTGTCGGGTGCGGTCGCCGCGTTCGCCGCACTCGCAGGCACCGCCGGTCGTGCGCTGCGCAGCCGGTTCGACGCCACCTCGTCGCGAAACGCGGTGGTGCTGCCTACGGTCGCCGACCCCCTGCCCGCTGCCCCCACCGCGGTGTCCACCACGGCGCCCGGCGTGTCGCCGTTCTACACACCCAACGCCGACTTCTACCGGGTCGACACCGCGCTGGCCGTGCCGCAGGTACCGACCGAGGGCTGGACCCTCACCGTCAAGGGCATGGTCGACAACGAACTGCGCCTCTCCTTCGACGACCTGCTCGCACGCAACCTGGTCGAGGAGGACATCACCCTCACGTGCGTGTCGAACACGGTCGGCGGCAAGCTGGTCGGCACCGCTCGCTGGCTCGGCCTCCCGCTGCGCGAACTGCTCGACGAAGCGGGCGTGCAGGACGGCGCCGATCAGATCATCGGCCGCTCGGTCGACGGCTACACCGGCGGATTCCCCGTGTCGGCCGCCTACGACCGTCCGGCGCTCATCGCCATCGGCATGAACGGCGAACCGCTGCCCATCGACCACGGCTTCCCCGCACGCCTGATGGTGCCCGGCCTCTACGGCTACGTGTCGGCCACCAAGTGGCTCACCGAGATCGAGCTCTCCCGCTTCGACGACTTCGACCAGTACTGGGTGAAGCGTGGCTGGGACCAGGAAGCGCCGATCAAGACGATGGCTCGCATCGACGCTCCTCGCTCGCTGGGCAAGATCGGCGCCGGCCAGTTCGCCATCGGCGGCGTGGCCTGGGCGCAGACGATCGGCATCTCCAAGGTCGAGGTCGCGATCGACGACGGCGAGTTCGTGGAGGCCACTCTGGCCGACGAGCTCAACGAGAACACGTGGCGCCAGTGGAGCCTGGTGTGGGATGCGCCTCCCGGCCGCCATCGCATCACCGCTCGTGCCGTCGACGCCGACGGCGAGCTCCAGACCGACCAGCGAGCCGAGCCGTTCCCCAACGGCGCCAGCGGCTGGATGTCCATCTTCGTCGACGTCAACTGACGTCGAGACCCCTCGTCATGCACCGTCCGGTGCGTGCGAACCAACACGGCTCAGCGTGAACCGTGCCCCCACCAAGAAAGAGGAACTCCCATGAAGTCACGAAAGGTCATGAAGGGCATGTTCGCCCTCGCAGCGATCTCGATGGTCGCCGCCGCCTGCGGCGACGACAAGGAAGCCACCACCACGACGGTGGCCCCGGCGGAGAGCACCATGGACACGATGGCTCCCGACACCACGATGGGCGAGATGATGAACTCTGCGGAGATCTGTTCCGCTGACGACCTCGTCGCCGCAGTCCAGGGTGGCGACTCCGAAGGCACGCTCGAAGGCATGACGGACGACCCGGTGGCCACCGCCGCGTCGAACAACCCGGTCCTCACGACCCTGGTGACGGCCGTGTCGGCCGCCGGCCTGGTCGACACCCTCAACGGTGCCGAGGCTCTCACGGTCTTCGCTCCCACCGACTGCGCGTTCGCCGCACTCGACCCGGCCACGCTCGAAGCCGCACTTGCCGACCCGACCGGTCTGCTCACCACCGTGCTCGGCTTCCACGTGATCCCCGAGCGCCTGTCGTCGGAAGAACTGGCCGGCATGACCGAGGTCACCACCTTCACCGGTGAAGTGCTCTCGCTCGAGGCCATGGGTGGCTCGCTCAGCCTCGCCGGTGGTCAGGCCACCGTCGTGATCCCCGACATCCAGACCGCGAACGCCACGGTGCACCTCATCGACAACGTGCTGCTGCCGCCGTCGGTGACCGGTGAGGAGATGGAAGAGGAAGCAATGACCTCCGCCGAGATCTGTGACGCCGACGCGATCGTCGCCGCAGTCGAAGGCGGCGACGAAGAGGGCACCCTCGCCGGCATGACCGACGACCCGGTGGCCACCGCCGCTTCCAACAACCCGATCCTCACCACCCTGGTGACGGCCGTGTCGGCCGCCGGCCTGGTCGACACCCTCAACGGTGCCGAGGCCCTCACGGTCTTCGCCCCCACCGACTGCGCCTTCGCCGCACTCGACCCGGCCACTCTGGAAGCCGCACTGGCCGACCCCTCGGGTCTGCTCACCACGGTGCTCGGCTACCACGTGATCCCCGAGCGTCTGTCGGCGGCCGACCTGGCCGACATGACCGAGCTGACCACCTTCACCGGTGAGATCCTGCCGATCATGGTCGACGGCGACGTGATCACGGTGAACGGCACCACGATGGTGGTGGTCGGAGAGATCCAGACCGCCAACGCCACGGTGTACCTCGTCGACTCGGTGATGCTGCCCCCGTCCGTCACGGGCTGATCACCACTCACACGGTTTCCGGACTCCTCCGGAGAAAGCCCTCGGGTCGTCGCTTCGGCAACGGCCCGAGGGCTGTGCCCGTTCTAGAGACCGAGGAGGGTGCGCCAGTCGGCGAGGTAGGCGGCGGCCGCCTGGGCCGGGGTCATCCGCAGGGTCGACTCGGGCACCAGGTCGGCGATGGCACGGGCTTCGGTGTAGTGGTTGGCGTGGCTGACCCCGATGAAGCGAGGGCCGCGGGCGGCGACCAGCTCGGCGGGCGGGTTCGGGTCGAGGAAGCCCCAGATGGTGAACGCGATGGTGAGGTCGTGCACCACCGGCGCTCGGCTGAACATCGACGCACGGCGGAGGCCGACACCGAGGCAGCCCTTGATCGCGTCTTCCTGGTTCTCACCGGCTTGCAGGTGCAACCGAGAGGCGAACCCGTTGGCGATCTTGATGGCGAAACCCTGATCGGGTCCCTGGTACCCGAGGCGCTCGCCGGTGGGCTGGAAGCCTTCGACCTCGCCGGGGCGGTCGGGAACCCATGCATCGGGAACCACCGGGGGTGAGGCGTAGGTGCGTGCCGTGTCGATGACAGGGCTGGGCGAGAACTGGGGTGCAGCCATACGCCCTCAGTTATAGCGCCTCGACGGCTGCGCCGATGTCGGCGAACTGGGAATCCTCCCGGTGCAATCAGGAAGCGGCTCGGGTTACGTTGCCGTCGTGAAGCGCCGCCGACTGCCAGCTCAGATGAAGCGGAACGAACCGATGACCTCGATGAACTGCGCAACCGGCGAGTTCGTCGGGTCGGTCAGTGACGTGGCGATCAACTGGAACAGGTCGACGGTCTTGGCACCTTCCTGCTTCGGGGCGATGCACAGGCCGTGCAGCTGCCCGAGGGGACGGTCCGACTGCGGAGCGGTCATCTCGACGCCACGCAGGTACATCACGTTGTCGCCGAACCGAGCAGTTCGCTCGAACGTGATGCGGGCGTCCGGCGCCTGTTTGACCGTCTTGGCCCACGTGGCCTGGGCGGCCAACTTCAGGTCGACGGAGGCACCAAGACGGTCGTGGCTGATCAACAGGTTCGACCAGAACCCGTCGACCGCCTCCGGCGCGTGCACCACGGCCAGCGCATTCGGCGCTTCCTCGACCTCCCACCCCTCGGGGATCGAGAAGACGAACTGTGGGATACCTCTGATCGTGCCGGGCTGTACTGCCAGCCGTGCGGTGCGATCCGTGCTGTCTGATTTATCGGCCATGAACAACGATACCGCACTGACAAAGCGGCAAATTTCGGTGACCGCTCGCGCGGTCTGAGGAAGCGAGGACACTGATGGGTTTTTTTGATGATCTGGTCGATGCGGTCGAGGATGTCGGCGAGGCCGTGGTCGGCGCGGCGGAGGTCGTGGTCGACACCGTCACCAACGTGGGCGGTGCCGTCGCCGGCGCCGTCGTGGATACCGGCGGGGCGATCTTCGACTTCGGCTCAGACCTGGCGTCTCCGATCTGGGGGCTGGCAGGTGGGGTGGTCGAAGTGATCCAGGACCCCATGGCCGCTGCGCAAGCGTTGGGCGACATCATCACGGACCCGGTCGGAGCCGTCGAGGGAGCGTTCGGTGCGGCGATGGACTACGGCCTCGGCCTCGGCTCCGACGTCGTCGACATCTTCGGGAGCGCAGGTTCCGGCGTCTACGGGGTGGGTTCGGCCGTGGTCGAATCCGGCCTCGACGCCGTCGGGAGCGCAGGGGGCATCATCGGCGATGCCGTCGGTGGCGCCGCCGGCCTGGCCAACGCCGCCCTCGGCGGCTACGGCGACGACGTGCTCGACCTGGTCGACGACTACGTGCTCGACACGGTCGACTCCGTGACCCTCGGCGTCATCGACGTCGACTTCGACAACGGCGAGCTGACGACCAGCGTCGGCGTCGACGGCCTGCTCGAGTTCGAGACCGGCCTCAGTGGCGATGGCGTCACGGTGGGCGCGGATGTACCGCTCATCGGGGCCGAGGTCGGACTCACCGGCGACGACGGCGCCACACTGCTCTTCGACGAGAACGTTCCTGGCGTCGAACTGCCCGCCGGCGCCAGAGTCGGTGTCGGGATCGACGACCAGGGCGACACCGGAGTCATCGCCGTGGTGGACGACCTCGGCATCACCGTCGGCATCGCCGGCGACTACGACTCCGACATCACGCTCGACCAGATCCAGGCACTCTCCGGTGGCGGGTCGGCGAGGGTCGCCGCGCCGGAGAACACCGGCATCGTGCCGCCCGACATCACGGGAATCGACACGACTGCCCCGGATTCGTTCGACACAGGGTTCGAGGCGCCCGCTCCGGAGCCCGAGCCGCTGACCGACTTCGCGCAGGACATCGTCGAGGTCGAGCAGGTCGAGACGAGTGCCGACGACGTCTGGGACGACCTCTGACATGGGCTGGCTCGGTGATGCCTGGGACGCGATCATCGACGTGGCCGAGGAGATCCCGGTCGTCAACGGACTGGTCGAGGCTGGGAGAGCCCTCGAGGAGTTCGTACCCGGGTTCATCGACGATGTCGGTGATGTGCTCGAAGATCCGATCGACTACATCGGCAGTGGCCTGGAGACCATCGGCGAAGGGCTGGCCGGATTCGGTGCCCTCGTGCTGTCGCCGGTGGCCTTCGCCGGCGACGTCATCGGCGGCGTCGCCGAGTTCGCCGGCGACGCACTCGACACCGTCACCTTCGGTGGCGCGAGCTGGGTCATGGATCAGGTCGACGACTACGTCTTCGACAGCGTCGACTGGGCCACTGGCGGACTGATCGACATCGACTTCGACAACGGCGCCCTGAGCGTCGATCTCGGGATGAACGAGGTGGCCTCGCTGGGATTCTCGATCGGTGAGTCGGGATTCACCGCCGATGGCTACATCGCCGGCCTCGGCGCAGGGGTCGGGATGACCGAGGACGAGGGGTTCACCGTCGACCTCAAGGCCGACCTGCCATTCGTCGACGAGGTCGGCGTCGGAGTCGGCCTCGACTTCGGCGATGGCGACGACGCATTCTTCCTCGACGTGGATGGCCGCGTGCTCGGCGGGGACGACGACCCTGCGGAGCCACCTGCCGACCCAGCTGACGACACGGTGCCCGGCGAACCCGAGGACGGTGGCGACGCGCCACCGCCATCCGACGAGCCATTCCCGACCGAGGTCGAACCCTTTGTGGCTGCAGCCGTCGAGCTGCCGGAACCCACCATCGAGTTCGACGCGCCCGACACCGAATTCGCTCGCGACGTCGCCGAGGTCGACGCGGTCACCGACGCGACCGACGACGTGTGGAACGACCTGGGCTGAGCCCTCGCCTCCCGTCAGCGGGCGATCGTGGCTCCGTACACCTGCTCGACCACCCGAGTGGCGATGTCGTAGACCTCGACCGTGGTGGGGTCCGCCAGCGGGTCGCCCGCCTGCGTACGCCAGCGGGCGATGGCGGCGGCCGCCGCGGTCTGGACCTGGTCGACGGACGTGCCGGGCCCAAGACCCAGCATCGCCGGCGACGGTGAAGCGGAGAACAGCCGGTCGAGTTCTGCACGCTCGGAGGGCGCGACACTCGCGGCACCACTGGCCACGAGGTGCGCCGCACGAACCTGCGAGAACTGGACCGTGCTGGCCTCGAGTTGCTCCAACCGGCGATCGATGTCGGCCGCCAGTGCCGGCACGATCGGCTCCAGCGAACGTGCCAGCGATCGCAATGCCACCAGCCCGGAGCGCGCTTGCAGCACCCGCGCTCGTGGCATGAAGTGCTGCGAGATCAGTTGTCGCAACGCCGTGAGACCGGAATGTTCCACCAAGATCGGCCCCAACGTGGCGGCGGTGGTGCCACGACCTTCCCGGATCTCCGTCAACGCCAGGCGGAGTCCGAACACACCGAGTCGGTCGAGCAGCGCTCGGCGGAGCTCGACCGTGAGTTCGCTGGCGCTGGTCTCGCAGAACTGGTCGGCCGACATCAACATTCGTTCGAGCACATCAGGGTGGGTGCCCGCCAACGTGCGCAGCGACGCGACCTCGTCCTCGCGCAGGGTCAGGCCGGTCTCGGCCAGCAGCCCGGCGAGCGGCACCACGGCCGCGCACAGCCCGCGCAGCTGCGGGTCATGCTGATAGCGAGCTGCGATACGGGAGCTGGACTCCATCGCATCGAGGCGGCCGGCGCCGATCTCGTCGGCTCTCGACAGCACCGCCACCGCGTTCACCGGTGATGCCGAGGTGACGCTTCGATCCATGAACGCATCCAGGAAGGCCATGTCGCTGCGATGAGCATGACGCATAAGGTAGATCACGGCGTCGGCGTCGCTCGGACGTTCGTCCTGCTGCTCGAGGAACTCGCGGGTGCGCCGCGAGTTCTCGTCGTTGATGCTCGCCAACCCGGGTGTGTCGATCAGTGTGATCGTCTCCAGCGCGGTCGTCGGCCACACGACGTCGAGCATCACCACGTCGCGCTCGGACAGCGCGCCCAGCTGCACATCGAGCGCGCCGCCAGTGCGGTTGAACGCCAGTTGCTCGGTGCGACCATCGCGCATGATCGCCGAGACCTGATAGCCGGCGCCCCGCCGGTAACGGCTGACGAGCTTGGTGCACTCTCCCGCGTCGGTGGGCGCCAACCGCTCGCCCACCAGCGCATTGAGCAACGTCGACTTGCCCGCCTTCACACGACCCGCGATGGCGACCCGGAGGGGGCCGCTGAGTCGATCGACCACGGCCTGCGCCTGTGCGCGGGTCTGATCGTTGGGCGCTCCGGCCACCGCGGCGCGAGCGACGTCGAGCACCTGCTCGGCGATCGAGCCGGGGACGGTCACGTGCTGGCTCCGGCAGTCGCTCCGCTCGAGACGCTCGCAAGCGCCTTCTGCAACAGCTCGATCGACTTCATCGACGTGTCGAGCGTCGCGACACGTGCCTGGCGTTGCGCCGAGGAGCTCTGACTGTCCTGCTGCACACGCTGTGTCGTCTCGGCGCAGGTTCGCACCAGCTCGGCAAGTCGTTCGCCGAACTCGTCGCGCAGGTCGCGTTGGATGTCGCGCACCAGGGTGGTGATCTTGTTGTTCACTTCGAACTGCACGTCGTCGAGGAACTGGCGTACCTGTGAGCGCGCCGCCTGGCGACGCGCCGCCACCTTTCGTTTGCGGTCCTCCGCCAGACCCATGCTGCCGAACAAGGCTCCGACACCGAGCAGCACAGGGTTCGACATCAACAGCACGCCGGCAGCGGTGGGGAGGAACGAACCCAACATGCCGAACATCATCACCCCGCCCTGCGCACCGCGGACGGTGGTGAGGCCGAGCCCGAGGGCCTTCTTGCCGCCGGTCATTGAGGGGTCGAGGCTCTTTCCCGACCACAGCTCGGAGAGATCGATGGAAGCGGCGCCCTCACCCTTCCCCGCGATGACGAGATCTTCGTCCTGCATCAGCTCGATCACCTCGTCGCGCGTGCTGATGCGCCCGGACTCCAGTTGCACGAATACCTTGGTGACTTCGTCGGCGACGACGGTCTGCAGGTAGCGAGCGAGTTCGTCCCACTCGTCACCCTTGGACAGCACCTCGATGCGTTCATCCATCAGCCGCGAGATCTGCCGCGAGGCGCTGCGGAACTGGAAGGTCACAGCGCTCGACAGATCGCTGATCCGGTCGCCGACCAACACGCTCCACTTCGCAGCCGGGCCGCGCAGGTACTCGAGTCGGGCCTTGGCGGTGTCGAGCGCAGCGAGCGCGGCACGCGCTGCGTCGGGATCGGCCGCAGCTTTCCGCTCGGCCTGCAGCCCCGCTGACACCTGACCGATGATTCCCAGCGCGTCGGCAACCGAGCGCTCCGTGGCGCTGGCCTTGGCGGGCCCGACGACATCGTCGTTGAGATGCTTCACCACCTCCGGGACGCGAGAGAGATCGTTGAGCGACCGATCCTTGCGTCGCAGCGCCTCTTCGCGTAGCGAACTGGAAACCGCCACCATGGGAATCTGGAAGCCCGCGCGCTCCATATGGCCGCGGTTGAGATCCATGATCTTCGCCCAGTTCGGGAACATGTCGATCTTCGTCTGCGCGAAGAGCACCGTCGGACACAGCTCGGTGGCACGGCGCAGGAACTCGACCTCCGGGGCGCTGAGCTCCGCGCTGGCATCACTGGCGAAGATGAGCCCGTCGGCAAACGGCAGAAAGCCGAGGGTCGCGGCAGCATGGCCCGCACCGAGGCCACCCATGCCCGGTGTGTCGACCACGACGAGTCCCTGCTTCAGCAACGCGCTGGGCACGCTGATCTCGACGCGCTCGACACCTTTCCGATTGCCCGGGTTGCCGGATTCGCTGACGAACTCGTGTACAGCGCCGATCTGAATCGGGTCGGAGACCTGCTCGTCGCCGTCGCGCCGGCGCACCACCGCACCTGCTTGCTCCCCGTACCGCACGAGGGTGATCGCCGACGTGGCGAGGTCGTCGTCGACGGGGCAGACCTGCTGACCCAGCAGCGCGTTGATCAGTGAGCTCTTCCCTTGCTTGAACTCGCCGACGACGCACACGACAGTGCTCGGTCTGCGCAGCCGCGCAGCAGCCGCTTGCGCACGCTGCGCGAGGTCGGAGCGGCCGAGCGCGGTGAGCACCTTTGCCAGCTCGATGATCAGCGCGTCGGCACCGGCGGGCTGCTGACCAGCACTCGCCGCTGCCGACGGTGTCGCAGGGGTGTTGCTCATTCGATGAGCTTGCCACGACTCATAGGCCGAGGTCGTCGGCGATGCCGCCGACGGTCCCTTCCGCATCGTCGGCCACGTCGGCCACGTCGGCGACCGGCTCCTCGACGAAGTCGGCGACCTCCACCTGCTCCACCTCGACGACCGCCGCCATCACGGGTTCGAACGGCGCCTCGACGGCCGCATCCACGGCCTCGACCGCGGCGTCGGGACGAGCGGCGTCCGGCACGAACACCTGGAGGTCGGGCACCGGGAGGTCGGGGGTGGTGACCAGGTCGGCGACCAACGTGTCACCGAAGAGATCCTCGGCCGCCGGCACAACGTCCTGGCCGACTTCCTGCACCGGCTAGATCAAGTCGCCGAGGTCTGGACCGTCAGGTGGGAGGTCGGTCGCGTGGAAGACCTCGACCGCGGCCTCGAAGTCGTCCTGGAGTCCGTCGATCACGGTCTCCTCCATGACGGGCGGGGCAGGCAGCGTGACGGCCGGGTCCGGGGCGGCCTCGTCGGTGACAGGCTGCTCGCCGTCCGCCTCTTCGGTGTCGGCCGGGACGGTTTCCGTCTCCTCGGCCATGGCGTCGGCTTCGGCCTCGTCGTCGGCGAGTTGCTCCTCGACCAGCGCGTCGATCTTCTGGTCCTGCGTGAAGTCCTGCACTCGCTCGTCGTACTGAGCACGCAGATTGGCCAGCGCGTCATCGGCACTCTGCCCGGGGGTCGGCTCGAAG
>JAUXQB010000221.1 GCA_030685215.1 Actinomycetota bacterium | reverse complement strand
GACGTGGTGCAGTTCACGCCCAACCAGGTGAAGGACTCCGTGGCCGGCTGGGGTGGCGCCGACAAGGCACAGGTGCAGCGGATGGTGCAGTCGCGCCTCGGGCTCGCCACACCGCCGAAGCCCGCCGACGCGGCCGACGCGGCGGCACTCGCGTTGTGCTACCTGGCCGCGGCACCGATGCGCAAGCGAGTCGCGCAGGCGGTGGCGGCTCGATGATCGGTTCGCTGCGCGGCACGGTGCTCGAACGCACGGAAGAGTCGAACGCGCTCATCGAGGTGGGCGGTGTCGGCTACTTCGTGGCGGTCACGCCGCGCACACTCGCCGAGCTGGAGCCCGGGGCATCGGTGTTCCTCTACGTGCACCACCACATCCGCGAAGACGCACAGACCCTGTTCGGGTTCTTGCACCGCGACGAACGCACCACCTTCCAGGTGCTCATCGCCACGCACGGCATCGGTCCCGCGCTGGCGCTCGCCATCCTCGGCACCCACGCTCCTGGAGCCCTGGTCGACATCGTCGCGGGCAACGACATCGGCGCGCTCACGCTGGTGCCCGGCGTCGGCAAGAAGACGGCCGAGCGGCTGCTCATCGAGCTGCGCAACCGGCTCAACATGCCCATGCTCGACCCGCTGCCCGTCGGTGGTGGCGGCAAGAGCAGCGTGGTCGGCGACGTGCGCGAGGCGCTCACCGGCCTCGGCTACGGCCCCGACGAGATCCGCGATGCGTTGCGCGAGCTGCCCACCGACGGCGACGCCTCGGGCATGCTGCGCGACGCGCTGAAGCTGCTGGGGGCCAAGCGTGCGTGACGAGTTCCTCGAGCCCGAGGTGGTGGGCACCGACGAAGAGGTCGACGAAGTCGGTCTGCGGCCGCGACGGCTCAGCGAGTTCGTCGGCCAACGCGAGCTGAAGGAGCACCTCGCCATCGTGCTCGAGGCCGCGAAGAAGCGCGGGCAGGCCGCCGACCACCTGCTGCTCGCCGGCCCGCCCGGCTTGGGCAAGACCAGCATGGCCGGCATCGTCGCGGTCGAGATGGGTGTGCACATGCACATCACCTCGGGTCCCGCGCTCGAACGTGCCGGCGACCTCGCCGCCATCCTCACCAAGCTCGAGGACGGCGACGTGCTGTTCATCGACGAGATCCACCGGCTCTCGCGCGCGGTGGAGGAGATCCTCTATCCGGCGATGGAAGACTTCATGCTCGACATCGTGGTCGGCAAGGGGCCAGCGGCCAGCAGCATCCGGCTCACGCTGCCGCAGTTCACGTTGGTCGGCGCCACCACCCGCACCGGCATGATCACCGGTCCGCTGCGCGACCGCTTCGGTCTCGTCGCCCGGCTCGACTACTACGCCGACGACGAGCTCGAGTCCATCGTCCGCCGCGCAGCCGGCATCCTGAAGGTGCAGATCTCACAGGAGGGTGCGTGGGAGATCGCCCGTCGCTCGCGCGGCACGCCTCGCATCGCGAACCGCCTGCTGCGCCGAGTGCGCGACTTCGCCGAGGTGCGCGGCGACGGCACCATCTCCGAAGACACGGCCCGTCAGGGGTTGAAGGTGTTCGGGGTCGACGAGCGCGGGCTCGACAAGGTCGACCGTGCAATCCTGCACTCCATCTGCCAGCAGTTCGCCGGTGGCCCGGTCGGGCTCAGCACCGTCGCCATCAGCGTCGGCGAGCAGCCCGAGACGGTGGAAGACATGTACGAGCCGTTCCTCATCCAGCAGGGCTTCCTGGCTCGCACCCCGCGCGGTCGCATCGCGATGCCGGCCGCGTACGCGCACATCGGGCTGGCGGTGCCCACGGTCGACCGGCCGGCCGGCCTGTTCGACTGACCGCGATCCAGCTCAGGCGGGCAGGTACAGCGCGAGGAACGCGAGCGTCTTGGCCCATGCTGCCTTGGCCGCGCTCTCGTTGTGGAACATCTCGCTCTCGTGGTTGTCGAACGCATGGCCCGCCTGCTCCACGTTGAGCACGAAACCCTCCCGACCGGCAATTGCCGCGCCGACCGCGTCGACCCCTTCATTGGGGATGTAGGCGTCCTGGTTGCCGAAGTGGAGCAACGTGGGGCACGAGACCTGGTCGATCATGCCGAGCATCCCCGGCACACCGGAGCCGTAGTAGCTGACGCACACCGAGGGCTGGAAGTTGGCGGCGACGGCCCACGCGAGCGTGCCACCGAGGCAGAAGCCCATCACGGCCGGAGCGCTCTCGATGCCGGGTTGCCCGGCCAGGTGGTCGAGCGCGGCGCCGAGGTCGCCCACGGCGGCGGGGAAGTCGAGCTGACCGACCTTCTCCAGGCTGGCGGTGAGGCCCTCCTGGTCGTGGCCGGCTTCCCAGTTCGGGCTGAACCGCCAGAACACGTCGGGTGCTCCCACCAGGTAACCGGCGTCGGCGAGGCGTTCGGCGACGCTGCGGATGTACGGCCCGACGCCGAAGATCTCCTGCACCAGCAGGATGGCCGCTCGGGGCGGTGACGACGGGGTCCAGACGTGAAGATCCATCGACCCCGCGGGGCCGCAGTCGACGTGATCGGTGCGCAACGTGCTCATCCGCCCATGGTGTCACACGGCGCCATGAGGCCGCTGGACGATGCGGCCATTAGCCTGAAGCCCGCATGACCGACGCCGATGCTGCCCCCCACGATGTGTCGTCGAGCTCCACGGCCGACGACGACCTGCGCGACTCGCTGCCCGACGACCTCAACGCCGCCGAGTACGCAGGTCCGTACGAGTTCCCCGACAACAGCCGTCGCCGCAAGCCGGGCTACCTCTACCTGGCATTCGCCGCGGTGTGCGTGGTGCTGTGGGTGTGGAAGCGCGACGAGTCGCCGTTGGTGAACGATGGCCTGTTGTGGGCCGCGCTGCTGCTCGGTCTGGTCGCCGTGTTCTCCATCACCTCCGGCTGGCGGATGAAGGTCGACGAGAAGGAAGCATTGGTCGCCGCTCAGGGTGCGGTCGGCTTCGCCGTCGGGCACGCGTCCGCGCAACAGGTGTGGCGCGGCCTGCGCAGCCGCCCGACGTGGCGAGTGCTCATCTACTCGGTGGAGGAGCCGCCTCGCCGGCGTGGCCTGGTGCTGGTCGACGCTGTCGACGGCCGCGTGCTCGAACACCTCGTGCAGGACAACTCGCCCGAGGACTGGGACGTCTGATCCGTTCGTCGCGTCAGCTGCTCGCGACGGGATCACTCACCGCGAGCAGCCGGCGGTCGGCGCCGAGTACGGCGAGCACCCAGCGGCGTGGCTCCACGGACGGCATGTGCAACGACACGGTGTCGGCATCGATCCGGTACACCACCGTGGCGATGCGCGACGGCGGCGGCGGCCACGACGTCAAGCCGGCGGGACCCACCTGCACGAGCACGTAGCGCTGGCCTCCGGGCCCCGCGTACACGGGCCACCGGAACACCAGCCGTTCGCCGGTGCGGCGCACCGTCAGGCGGAACGACGCGGGCGGCACGGGCTGCGACGGCTCGGTGGTCGACGGTGGCGCGGTCGATGACGTGGTCGCAGGAGTGGTCACCGTCGACGGTTGAGTGGTCGCGGGAGCGACCGAGGTGGCAGGTGGCGTGGTCGCCGCCGGGACCGAGCTGCCCGGCGCGACCGACGTGACGGTTGCCGCCGGCGTGGTGGTGCTCGGCTCGCTCGTCGCGGTCGGTGCCGTGGTCGTCTCCGGTGCTGCCGACGTGCTCGCGACGCCGTCGGTGATGACGACCGGCGCAACCGTCACGGGCACGGTGGGGGTCGACAGGTCGCTGGGCTCCAACGAGTCGCGCGAACCGTCGCGCAACGCGAGCACCACGCCGGCGACCAGCAGCACGGCCGCGGCCGCGGCGGTGAG
>JAUXQB010000220.1 GCA_030685215.1 Actinomycetota bacterium | reverse complement strand
CGGCGGGCACGATAGTCACGTCGCCGTCGGCGATGACGGGCCCACCCTCGTAGTAGCCGTTGTCCGTGACGACGAGTTGCCAAGCAGTTTGGCCATCGGGGAAGACGGCGTGCGCTCCGCCAAAGAAGTTGTTGACAGTCCACTTCGTTGGTGCGGGGGACGAAAGCGGCGTGAAGCCGATTGGGAGCTCGTCCGCCGGTGCAGCGCCGACTCGGAGTGTGTCACCGGTTGTTCGGTCGAGGTGGATGTTGGAGTTGTAGCGGGCGATCACCCACAGGTCGTTCCCATCGGCAGCGATGAGCGATTCGCCGTCGGAGAAGTAGTCGTCAGCGGCGTGACGCCAGGCCACGGTGCCATCAACGAGCGACGCCGCAATGATTTGTGTGTCGGTCGTGGCATACACGACGCCGTCGTGAACGGCGATGAACTCGACGCCATCTGCGGGAAACGACCACAGGATTCGTACGGCTGGATTCTCACCAACTACCGATCCGGTTGGTGGCGGCGAGTCGATGGTGGCCGGGGACGAGCCTGCGGCGCTCATCACCGCGATGTCGTTCCATGTCATTTTCGACGTGTTAGGTGCA
The DNA here is from genome assembly GCA_030685215.1 of Actinomycetota bacterium. Classification (GTDB taxonomy): domain Bacteria; phylum Actinomycetota; class Acidimicrobiia; order Acidimicrobiales; family Ilumatobacteraceae; genus UBA668. The sequence goes on along the minus strand of JAUXQB010000220.1, from coordinate 25,120 downwards.
CCGCGGGCGGGGGCACCGTGAAGCGCTCGGGCGCGGACGACTTCAGAATTGCTATGCGCTCGCCAACGCCATCGATAGCGGCCTGGAGGCCGCAGCCTGACCACTCGCGAAATGCCGTGATGGCGTCAACGATCCGGCCGGCGAACAGGAGATCATCGACGGACGCAGGAGGCGTGGCGGAATCGGTGGTCACGTTCCGAACCATACGCTTCCCGCTACTTCGTGGTCGCGCCAGATCTGCCGATAGGCCGCTGGACAACGCCGGCCAGTTCAGGCACTATGCGCTCGTGACTGCCGGGCTACGTGTGCCGAGATTCGACACCGCGGGTGCAGCAGTGCTCAACGTCGTTGGCATCGGGATCTTTCTCTTGGCCTTCCTGCTGCTCGTACTGAGACAGAAGTCAGGACGACCAGCGCCGTACTGGGCCTGGCCGCTCTGCCTCCTCAACATTTCACTGGACAAGATCTACCTGCCGATCGGCCCGGTGCTGGTGCTGCTGATCCTGGCCTCAGATCGATCGCGCACCAACACGTCGGACGACTCGGTGCCAGCCTGAGGCCAGACTGTTCATCGTGGAGACGGGCGAGAGAATGCTCATCTGGTGCGAAGGCGGGCCCAGCATGGGGCGCGCCGTACAGTTCCCACCCCCGCTCGAGATCGGCGTTGAAGGCGGCATGTACATCCTGGTCGATGACGGGCCACCCGAGGAATGGCACTACCAGTTCGTGAGCGACGCCGACCTCGCGTGAGAGTCGTGTGGGCCACTCACCTGTGTTTCGCCGGAGCCGTCACACTGCGTCTCCCTCGAACGGGCCGGGTCAGAGCAGCGCGAGCAGGGCACCGGCGGCGGTGACGAGCAGGAAGCCCGCCGCGGCGGCAGCGAAGCGACGGTCGCCGATGCGCAGCCAGCGGACACCGAGCATCGCGACTCGCAGGAGCGGCGCGGCGACGATGACGGCGACGGCAATGCCCCCGAACACCGAACTGACCCGGCCGCGAGCGACGGTTCCGACCACGGCCGCGGCGAGCGCGATGACTGCGGCCACCTTGAGGAGCATGGCCGTGCCGCGTGGCAGCACGTCGAGCACCGGAGCGGGTTGATCGCTCATGCGCGCACCAGCAGCACGATGCCGACGACGACGAGCACCACGCTGAGGAAGCGGCGAACCTGCGGTGGCGAGAGGCGAGTCTGTGCAAGTGCACCGACACGACCTCCGAACATGCTGCCCACGCACACGGCCGCGCAGTGATCGAGCTGCAGGCGGCCCTGCACCGACATGACCACCAGCCCGGTGGCCGCGGTGAGCCCGATGGTGAAGGTGGTGGTGGCAGCAGCCACGCGCACGGGCACGTGCATCACCTCGCTGGTGGCGGGAGTCTTGATGAAGCCACCGCTGGCACCTGCCATGCCGGCGAGCAGGCCCGACACGCCGAACAGGCCGACGCCGGCACCGAGTCGCCGTGCTCGGTACGGCACCACGCCGTCGCCGAGCGGGTACGCGCCCGAGAGGCTGCCGATGTGCTCGCCGACGTCGGCGGCCGTCAACGCCGGGTCGGGCAGGTTGCGGATGCCCTTGCGGCGGCCACCGAGCAGTGCCGCCGAAATGGCGACCACCGCGAGGAAGCGCTGCAGGAACACGTCGCTGGCCATGCCACTGCCGAGCGCGCCGCCCACCGCGCCCACGCTCGCCGCCAGTTCGGTGGTGATGCCCAGCCGGTGGTTGACGGTGTGCTCCTTCAACTGCGGGGCGGCCGCCGACAGCGAACCGGCCGCCACCGACACCAGTCCGAGCGGCGCCGCAAGGCGTGGCGACGTGCCGGTGAGCACCAGCAACGGCACCAGCAGCACGGCTCCCCCGAGCCCACCGAGGGCACCCACCGTCGACGTGACGAAGGCGAAGGCGAGTTCAGTCCATTGCATGCAGGAGGCTGCGGACGGTCAGAGCGGCAGGTTGCCGGTTGCGGTGCGCGTGGTGCCGAAGTCGCGGTACGCGCTGATGGTGCGTTGCGCGATGCGCATCTGGTGGATCTCGTCGGCGCCGTCGGCGAAGCGTGCCCAACGGGCGTGTTGGAACATGTGCGCGAGCGGCGTATCGGTGCTGTAACCGAGTGCACCGTGCACCTGGATGCTGCGGTCGATGACGCGACCGAGCATGTTCGCGACGAAGTGCTTGGCCATCGACACCTCGCTCTTGAAGTCGGCCCCGCTGTCGATGAGGTAGGCCGCGTGCAGCACCATCAGCTTCGACTGGTAGATCTCCATCGAGCTGTCGGCGATCATCCACTGGATGCCCTGCTTCTCGGCCAGCACGCTGCCGTGCGAGTAGCGCTCGAGTGAGCGGGCCACCATCATGTCGAGCGCAGTCTCGGCCTGGCTGATCCAGCGCATGCAGTGCGCCAGACGAGCCGGCCCGAGGCGGTACTGGCCGAGCATGTGGCCCTGCCCGCGACCACCGAGCATGTTCTCTGCCGGGATGCGCAGGTCTTCGATGACGATCTCGCTGTGGCCGCTCGAACCGTGCATGGTCTCGACCTCGCGCACGCGGTTCCAGCCGTCGCTGGGCAGGTCGACGATGAACGCGGTGTTCGCGGCCTGCGGCAGGTCGGGGTCGTCCTCGGTGCGGCAGACGAGGATGGCGAACTTCGCGCGGCGGGCGTTGGAGATGAACCACTTGTGCCCGTTGGCCACCCACTCGTCGCCGTCCTGCACGGCGGTGGTCTGGATGAGGGTGGGGTCGCTGCCCGCCACCTCCGGCTCGGTCATCGCGAAGCAGCTCATCGCAGTGCCGTCGCACAGCGGCTTCAGGTACTTCTCCTTCTGCTCCGGAGTTCCCCAGTGCAGCAGCGTGTGCATGTTGCCCTCGTCGGGTGCCTGGCAGTTCAGCACCCACGGGCCCATGCTGGCCTTCGCGGCTTCCGCCTGCACCATGGCGAGCTGCACGTGGCCGAGGCCCATGCCGCCCCACTCCTTGGGCATGTGCGGCATCCACAGCCCGGCGGCAGCGGCTTCCTTGCGCATCGCGACGAGCTTGCCGATGTAGTCGGCGCGGTCTTCGTCGCGCAACCGGTCGAGCTCGACCTCTCCCGGCTTCACCACGTCGTTGATGAATGCCCGCACGCGAACTCGGATATCTTCGAGCTCGGGGCTCAGGGTGAAGTCGATGGCCATTCGCTCACTGTAGGTTCCGCACATGGCACAGGACTTGTTCGAGCTGACCGGCAAGGTCGCAGTCGTCACCGGCGGCTCGCGCGGCCTCGGCCGAGAGATGGTGTTGGCGTTCGCGGAGCGTGGAGCCGACGTGGTGATCGCCAGTCGCAAGATCGCGAACTGCGAAGCGGTGGCCGACGAGGTGCGTGCGCTCGGCCGGCGCGCGCTCCCCATCGCCTATCACGCAGGCAGTTGGGACGACGCCGATCGGCTCGCCGACGCGGCGTACGCGGAGTTCGGCACGGTCGACATCCTGGTCAACAACGCCGGCATGTCGCCGCTGTACCCGAGCCTCGAGCAGGTCACCGAAGAGCTGTTCGACAAGGTCATCGCCGTCAACCTGAAGGGCCCGTTCCGGCTCGCCAGCCTGGTGGGCGCGCGCATGGCCGCGGAAGCGGGCGGCTCCATCATCAACGTGTCGTCGGTGGCGAGCCAGCGCCCCAGTCCCACCGAGGCGCCGTACGGCGCGGCCAAGGCTGGCATCAACTCGCTCACGCAGAGCCTCGCCGCCGCGTACGGCCCGTCGGTGCGCGTCAACTGCATCGTGCCCGGCCCGTTCCTCACCGACATCTCGAAGGCATGGGACCTCGATGCGTTCAACGCACGGGCGAAGCACGCGTTCGCGCTCGGCCGCGGCGGCGAGCCGCACGAGATCGTTGGCGCCGCGCTCTACTTCGCCAGCAGCGCCAGCAGCTACACCACCGGCACCACCCTCAACATCGACGGCCTCCCGAGATAGGTCTTTCGACCTCCATAGTTCACTCGCTGCGCTCAGTCCCACTCGTGCGTCTTCAAACGCTCCAGCGTGGCACGCCGCCTGGGCTGACATCATCGCATCACGTTTCTCAATGCAACTAGCGCATTGCCAAATCGCGCAGCCAAATGGAGTCGGGTAGTAGTCTCGGTGAATGTCCAGGCAGCGGCTGTCAGCACTGGTGAGCGAATTCGAAGATGCGATTCGCACCCTTCGATCCAGGGCAAGTGAGATCGATCCAAACGACCTGATGCCAGTCCACGACATGCTTCGGTATCACCTCGAGTATCAGTCTGAGTTCGAGCAGAATGCGTCCCGCCTCCCCGCGCTCGCGCGCGAGCTGGACTCATACCAGGACAGCCTTCAAAATGCCGTGCGGCGATTGCCGATGATGTCTCGGGTTGTAGCGGCGCAGACGCTCTTCCGGCTCTACAACGTCGCCATGGAGTATGGCCTTCGACTCCGCGCCGAACGCCAGTTCGCCTTCGGCCCAGATTACGACTACCTTGACGATCTGATTGCCACACTTCAGTCTGGCCGAGACGTAGTTCGACCCGATGTCGGACGAGCGTCGCGGGAAGCCGATGGCTCACTGGCCGAGTTTGACCTCGCGTCTCAATTTCACTCCGTGGCCGAGCGGGAGGAGCGTCGTGCCAATCTCTTTCGCCTGTCGGCGATTGTCGTAGTTCTTGCTGCTGGAGCCGGGATCTTCTTCTGGACACTTAGCCACGACGGTGACATAACCACGTCCACTGTTCTGCAAAAGCTTTCGCTCGGCATTCCTGCACTCACAATGTTCGCGTACCTCACGTCCCAATCTCGCAGCCACCGTGAGCACGCGCACCACCATTCCGCTGTCGCCCTCCGACTTGACACGATCGGTGCATACACGAACCGGCTCGACCCGCCCCAACGCAATGATCTCCTCGTACATTTCGGGAGATCACTCTTCGTATCTGTGGGTAGCAATGAGGCAGGCTCACAGCCCGAACAAGCCGGCACGATGTCGATTGACGAGTTGCTGAGCGTCCTTCAGCGCCTGCGCCAGCTTGGTTTGGACGCGCCGGGCACGACACCCTAAGAAGTCGCTCGCCGACGCGTCTGCGCCGGTCGGACCTCTTCCGTGCCTGTCAGGTCTGGGGAAGTTGCCCGACTTCGGCGTCTGGAGACTCCCAACGCTGGACATGCCCCCGAACTCTTGGTTTGTGGCGGATAGCTCAGGTGATCAGCGTCAACGCCTGTTCCAGGAGGCTCACGGTGTGGGCGTGGAGGAGGTCGCCGGTCTCCTTCGGCGCGAGGCCCGCGCAGGCGCGGGCGTGGGTGCCTTCGAGGATCAGCCCGAGCCGGTAGCAGGCGAGCACGCGGTACCAGTCGAGGTGGTGCAGCGACCGCGGCGACTGCGCGGCGTAGCGCGCGATCACTTCGTCGGGCGTGGGGAGGCCTGGTGCGGCGGCGCCCACGCCGATGCCCTCGCCGTCGGCCCGCGGCCACGTGGCCAGCAGATGACCGAGGTCGAGCAGCGGGTCGCCGATGGTGACCAACTCCCAGTCGACGATGGCCGCGAGCTGAGGGCGGTCGCGGCTGATGAGCACGTTGCCGAAGTGGAAGTCGCCGTGGATGATGCCCGGCTGCGCGTTGGAGGGCAGGTGCGCGGCGAGCCACTCCCCCACCTCGTGCACGCCGGGCAGGTCGGGCCCGTCGTAGCCGGGCAGCTCGGAGTAGCTGTCGAGCTGCTTCTGCCAGCGGCCCACCTGCCGCTGTGCCCAGCCGTCGAAGCGACCGAGGTCGCCGAGCCCGACGGCAACGTGATCGACGGCCGCCAGGGCCGCGATGGCATCGGCCATCGATAGCCCCATCGCGTGCTGCCAGCCGAGGTCGGAGGCGAACGGTTCCGGGAGACCGAGCGTCACGTTGAACCCGTCGATCGCCTCCATCAGGTAGAACGCGGCGCCCATCAGCTCCGGGTCGGCTTCGGCGGCGATCAGGCCCGGATGCGGCACCGCACTGCCCGCGAGCGCAGCGAGCACGCGCGCCTCGCGGCGCATGGTCTCGTCGCTGTTGGCACGTTTGTGCAGCGGCGGCCGACGCAGCACGAACGTGCGGTCGCCGCGGCGGAACCGCAGCAGCACGTTCTGCGTGCCACCGGCGATCAGTTCCACGCCGGTCAACGGACCGATGCCCAACGAACGATGGTCCATCCATGCGTGCAGCACGCCGAGATCGACGCCTGGGATCTGCGAGTCGCTCACGACCGGAAGTATGGACGCCGAGATCGCTGCTGGGCGGGCTGAACGACGGCGAGCGGTGCGACAATACTTGCATCGTGTCAACGGACGTGCCGGCGCCCCGGCTGATCGACGGGTGGAAGCAACGAGCTCGCCGGGCCATCATCGGCCCGCCGGCGGTTCGCGAGCTCTCCGTCGCGCATGCGCTCGACGACATCGCAGACGGTCTGATCAACCTGTCGCTGCTCGGCTCGCTGTTCTTCAGCGTGTCGTTGGAGTCGTCCCGCGATCGCATCCTGCTCTACCTGGTGCTCACCGTCGCTCCGCTGGCCGTGGTCGCACCGTTGCTGGCACCGCTGCTCGAACGCACCCGCGCCGGCTTCCGCGCCACGATGGTGTCGACGCAGTTGGTGCGCGCCGTTGCCGCAGTGCTGCTGGTGAGCTCGTTGAAGTCGCCGGCCTTCTACCCGCTGGTGTTCATCGTGCTGCTCAGTCGCAAGGCCTACGCACTGGCGCGCACGGCCATGCTGCCGAACCTCGTGGTCGACTCGGATCGCCTCGCCGATGCGAGCGGGCACCTCAGTCGCGTCGGCACGGTGGCGGGTGGTTTCGGCACGATCATCGGTGGTGCGGTGCTCGCGCTGGTCGGCGCAGAACAGGTGCCGCTGCTGGCCGCGCCGGTGTTCCTCGCGGCGGCCATCGCCGCCCATCGTGTGCCGGTGGCATCGGAGCACACACCGCACGCCGCGCCCGGCATGCGCATCGCCGTCCCCCAACAGGTACGCCGCGCGGGCATCGCGGTGTGCGGCATCAGGGCCTCGTCGGGCGCGCTCGCATACCTCCTCGCCTTCGCCATCAAACGTGGCGGGGTGGGCGCCTGGGTGTTCGTGGTCGCGCTGGCGGCGGCCGGAATCGGCTCGTTCCTGGGCACGCTCATCACCGGCGCACTGCACCGCCGACTGGGTGCCGACCAGGTGGTGGCCCTCGTGCTGCTGGTCCCCGGGGTGGTCACCGTGCTGAGCGTCGTGGCCGCCGGCAACTTCGGCATCGTCGTGGTCGCGTTTACCATCGGCCTCGGCAGCAGCGTGGCCACCCGCACGATGGACGCGCTGTACGCGCAGGTTCCCGACGTGGCGCGCGGTCGCGCGGTGTCGGCCAACGAGTTGCGCTTCCAGCTCTCCAACGTCACGGGCGCGGTGCTGGCCGTGATGCTCACGCCCAGCCCGAAGGTCGGCATCCTCGTCGTGGCGATCGTGCTGCTGGTGAGCGGCGTCACCTACGCCTCACGCGGCAGCCTGTCGTTGCGGCGTGGTGCCGGGGCGCTGCTGCTGGGCAACTCCAGCTACTCGTCGTCGTTGGAGCTCCCGCGAGCGTTGCTCGACGAGGCGACGCTGCAGGGTCAGCAGGGCGCGCGTCGGCTCGCCATCGTGACGGCGCACGCCGCCATCCGTTCCGCGCTCGCGCAACGACGCATCGAACCACCCGACGAATGGCCGGTGCTCGAGAGCCAGGGCGACGCGGTGCTGGCAGGCACTCCTGCGACCACGGCGCTCGTCGACCAGATGCTGGCCGCGGCGCAACTGGCCGTGGAACGGTTCGAGGCAGCGATCGACGACGCTACGGCTCGTCGGGAGTGACGGTCTCGTCGACCGACGACGAACCGTCGATGAGCCACACGTCGCCACTGCGCCGCATCACGAAGCGATGCGTGCGCACCGACGTGCCGTCGAGGTACTGATCGACCTCGACGGTGACGTCGGCAGCGTCGTTCGGCACCGGGCCGAACGCGAGCAGGATGCCGCCGTCGCGAACCACCAGCACTCCGTCGCCGGTGTCTTCCAGCGCCTCGTCGCGCGCATCGATGAATCGCACCTCGGCCACGTCCTCCACCGCGGTGATCACCTCTGCCTGCACGTCGACGTTGATGGACGAACCCTCGCCACGAGGTTCGACGAACACCTTCAGCGGCGGGTCGGCTTCGGAGTCGTCGGCGAACGACCTGATGATGGTGGCGTACACGTCGCTCGCGCGTTCCTTGCTGGGCGACAGGTCGGTGCACGCCGCGGTGACGCAGCTCAGCCCGACGATCAGGGCGAGGGGGCGGGCGACGCGCACGTGAGCGACCGTACCATCAGCCCGTGCTGCGGACGCCTGCGCCTCCGTCGATCACGTAGGTCTCGCCGGTGATCCACGACGCAGCGTCGGATGCGAGGAACACCGCCAGGTTGGCGATGTCCTGCGGTTCACCGAGGCGGCGCAGCGGCAGTTCCGCCGCCAGCTTGTCGCCGAAGTTCTCGACCAGGAAGGCCGCGAAATCGGTCTGCACCAGGCCGGGGGCGATGCCCACCACTCTGGTGGGCCCGAGCTCGCCGGCGAGCTGGCGGGTCATGTGGATGAGAGCCGCCTTGGTGAGGTTGTAGACGCCCAGCCCACCTTCGGCACGCAACCCGCCGACCGACGCGATGTTGATCATCACACCGGGGCGACCGTCGAGTGCGTTGGCCTTCATCGCTTGCTCCCACGCGGCCTGGCACCAGAACAGGGGTCCGCGCAGGTTGACGCCGAACGTCTTGTCGAAGCGCGCCTCGTCGACCCCGAGGGTGGGACCGAAGTAGGGGTTGGTGGCCGCGTTGTTCACCAGGATGTCGAGCCCCCCGAAGCGTTCGATGGTGGCGCGCACGCACTCGTCGGCCGAGGCCACGTCGCCCGCGTTGGCCGCGAACACCGCGGTGTCGCCGCTCATCTCCGCGGCCGCAGCCTGCAGCCCTTCGAGCTTGCGCGAGGTGAGCATCACCTTCGCCCCTGCCTCCGACATGGTGGCCGCGATGGCCTTGCCGATACCCCTCGACGCGCCGGTGACCAGCGCGACCTTCCCCTCCAACGAGATCTGCATGTGCGCGACCCTACCCCTCACCTCGCACCATCAGCCCGTTCGGTGCCGTGGCACGGTAGGCTCGTCACCTGCTGCGACACGGTTGTCGCAGAGGTCGAGTGCAGCGGTTGTTGGGTCACGTCGAAAATGACGGTCCAACGCAGTGTGAGTGCATCCACGGCCAACCCCTTCACAGAGAGCCTCAATACCCCCATGTCATCCCCTCAGCCCACGCCTTCGTTCGCGTCCCTGGGCGTGCCCGCCCCCGTCATCGCTGCACTGGCAGCCGACGGCGTCACGGCACCGTTCCCCATCCAGGCCGTCACCTTGGCCGACTCCCTCGCCGGCAAGGACCTCCTCGGTCGCGGCAAGACCGGCAGCGGCAAGACCATCGCCTTCGCCATCCCGCTCGTCGTCGCCCTGTCGAACAGCGGCGAGAAGGCCCGCCCCGGCTCACCCCGCGGCCTCGTCCTCGTGCCCACCCGCGAACTGGCCAACCAGGTCGCCGCCACCATCGCCCCGCTCGCGAAGGCGATGGGCCTGCGCCACACCGTCGTGTACGGCGGCGTCGGTTTCGGCAACCAGACCAACGCGCTGCGCCAGGGCGTCGACATCGTCGTCGCCTGCCCCGGTCGCCTGGAAGACCTGATGCAGCAGGGTCACTGCCGCCTCGACCGTGTGCAGGTCGCCGTGCTCGACGAAGCCGACCACATGGCCGACATGGGCTTCCTGCCCGGCGTCAGGCGCATCATGGACCGCACCCCCAAGGGCGGCCAGCGGCTGCTGTTCTCGGCCACGCTCGACAACGACGTGAAGGTCATCATCGACCGCTACATGGTGAACCCCGTCACGCACGCGCTCGACCCGGCCGATTCGCCGGTGGAAGCGATGACCCACCACCTGGTCGAGACCGCCCTCGGCGACAAGCTCGGCGTGGTCACCCGCCTGGCCGCCGGCGCCGATCGCAGCCTGCTGTTCACCCGCACCAAGCACGGTGCGAAGAAGCTCGTCAAGCAGCTCGGCCAGTCGGGCATCCCGGCCGTCGAACTGCACGGCAACCTCTCGCAGAACGCTCGTGAGCGCAACCTGGCCGACTTCTCGTCGGGTCAGGTGAAGGTGCTCGTGGCCACCGACATCGCCGCTCGCGGCATCCACGTCGACGACATCCGCCTCGTCGTGCACGTCGACCCGCCGGCCGAGCACAAGGCGTTCCTGCACCGTTCCGGCCGCACCGCCCGCGCCGGCGCCGAAGGCCTCGTGGTCACCATCATGACCCCCGATCAGCGCCGCGACGTCGCCTCGATGACCCGCGCCGCCGGCATCAAGCCCATCCACACCACGGCCGTGCACGCGAACCACCCCGTGCTCGAGGATCTGGCCGGCCCCGCCCAGCCGGCTCGTCGCATCACGCACGCGCAGAGCCAGCCGATGGCCGAGCGCAACGAGCGCAACCCGCGTCAGGGCCAGCGCCCCGGCCAGGCCGCTCGCCACGGCCAAGGTGCTCGCAACGGTCAGTCGCAGCGTTCCGGCGCACCCCGCGCCACCGCGGTCTCCGACTCGGGCCGCCCGGCTCGGGTCACGGCCGACGGCCGCCCGGCAGCACCTCGCCCGGCCACCCCGCGCGGCCGCAGCCGCCGGTCGTCGTCCACCTACAGCGGCCGCTGACCAGCACAGCCCAGAACTGACGAGCCCCTGCCATCCGTCGCAGGGGCTCGTTCGCGTCCGGGCTCACGTTCGGGGCCCGGCGGTTCTCGTTCGTGCGGCGTGCTCGGGGCCGGATACTTCTTCCAGCTCAGCGACAAGATTTGCTGCACTTGGTGCAGGGAATCCTGTCGCTGACCGAAATGAAACGCCAAGACCTGGACTGCCCGGACCGCGTCGATCGTCCAGGGAGCCCCGTCATCCGAGTGCCAGCAGACCATCCGAGTGCCAGCAGACCATCCGAGTGCCAGCAGACCATCCGAGTGCCAGCAGACCATCCGAGTGGCAGACGCACCCCCGTCGGGACGCTCCCACTCGGATGGACCGCTCCCACTCGGATGGACCGCAACCGACGCCGCACTCGACGAACCGGACCGACTCGGAACGCGTCGAGAAACGTTCACGAAACTCTGCTCGGTTCGCGGGCGCGGCGCTCGACGGTGATGTTCGATGGCGAGATGAAGTCGTTCCTCACCAACTATCGGGTCAGCGTTCCGTCGGCGATCGCGCTGGTCGGCGTGCTGGCATGGGTGGCCTTCGGCTACTTCGGCGTGCACAAGGCGTTCATCGACGAGAAGGTCTCCGAGGCGGCGCCGGTGTTCGACGCGACACCACCCACCACCGCGGACGCACCCCCATCGACGACCACGCCGGCCACCACGCCCGCGACGACCATCACGCCGGCAACGACCGCCGCACCCGCGACGACCGTCGCACCGACGACCACCACGCCGCAGCCAGTGACCGAGGCGGCCGGCTCGTTCGTGTCGCGCAACCACCCCACCGAGGGCACGGCCATCGTGCTCGGCAACGGCAGCGGGCAGCGGTTCCTGCGCTTCGAGCAGTTCGAGACCGACAACGGGCCCGATCTGAAGGTGTACCTGGTGAACAGCGCTGCCGGCGGCGTCAGCGACCACGTCAGCCTGGGTGCGCTGAAGGGCAACATCGGCGACCAGAACTACGAGATCCCCGCGGGCGTCGACCTCACCGTCTACGACACCGTGCTCATCTGGTGTGAGCGGTTCGCGTCACCGTTCGGCGAGGCGACACTTCAGCCTGCTTGAGCTGCAAGGATCGCGGCCATGCGTCTGCGACAGCCCCGAATCCTCCCCGTCACCGAAGCCGACTGGACCGACGACTCGCGACCTGCGCTGGCAGCCAACGCAGCACGCGGGCCGTTGCTCAACGTGTTCACCACGATCGCTCGGCACCCGAAGCTGTTGAAGCGCTGGATGGTGTTCGCCAACCACGTCCTCAACGGCTCCACGCTCCCTGCCCGCGAACGCGAGCTGGTCATCCTGCGCACCGGCTTCCTGTGCCGGTCTGGGTACGAGTGGGCGCAGCACGTGGCCATCGGTCGCCACGCCGGTCTCACCGACACCGAGGTGGAGGCCATCACCGTCGGCGCCACCGACGCGTCGTGGAGCCAGGCCGATCGCGATCTGCTGGAGGCCACCGAGCAACTCGTGCGCGACCACTTCATCGACGACGCGACGTGGCAGGCGCTGGCCGCGCGATGGAGCGAGCAGCAACTGATGGACCTCGTGTTCGCGGTGGGGCAGTACACGCTGGTCTCGATGGCGCTCAACAGCTTCGGCGTGCAGCTGGAGGACACCACCGAGCGATTCCCGGCCGACCAGTTCGTCGACGGGTTGTTCCCGCGCAGCACCTGAGCGCAGCACTCGCGCGGCGACGTGCGCCGCGATCGCTGGTGGTGACAGCACCCGTTCCCGTGTGCATCCGGGCGACCACGCCCACCCGTGGCCAACTACCGTGCACTCGTTCCTGCGATCCCGAGAGCAGCCATGTCGTACACCTTCGCCAACCGCACCAAGGGCCTCCGCTCGTCGGCCATCCGAGATCTGCTCAAGCTGACCGAGATGAGCCACATGCTCTCGCTGGCCGGTGGTCTGCCCACGCCCGACAGCTTCCCGCTCACCGACCTGCGCCGCGAGGCCGATCGACTGCTCTGCGAGTACGGCCCGCGAGTGGTGCAGTACAGCGCCACCGACGGCGTCGTGGAACTTCGGCAGTGGATCGCGGAGCACTACGCCCTCGAGCTCGGCCGCCCGGTCGCGGTGGACGGTCAGATCATGGTCACGCACGGCTCGCAGCAGGCGCTCGATCTGCTCGCGAAGGTGCTCGTCGACCCGGGCGACGTGGTCGTGTCGGAGTCGCCCGCCTACCTCGGCGCGGTGCAGGCGTTCGAGCTGTTCGAGCCGCGCTTCGAGGTGATCCCCGGCGACGAGCACGGCATGCAGGTCGACGTGCTCGCCGACAAGTTGGCCGCCGGCCTGCGCCCGAAGCTGATCTACGTGGTGCCCAACTTCCACAACCCGTCGGGCGCCACCATGTCGCTCCCCCGCCGCCGTCAGCTCGCCGCGTTGGCCGACAAGTACGACCTGCTCGTCGTCGAGGACGACCCGTACGGAGCCATCCGCTTCCACGGCGACCCGCTGCCTCCGGTGGCGAGCTTCACCGAACGCGTCGTGTACCTGAGCACGTTCTCCAAGATCGTCGCTCCCGGTTTTCGCGTCGGCTGGATGATCGGGCCGCCGGAGGTGATGGGTTGGGTGGCGCGCGCGAAGCAGGCCGCCGACCTGCACACGTCGAGCTTCGCCCAGTTGCTGCTCGCGAACGTGGTCAGCAAGCCAGGGTGGCTCGACGAGCAGAAGGCTCGCATCGTGCCGATGTACCGCGACCGGTGTACGGCGTTGGCCGACGCGCTCGATGCCGAGCTCGGTGAGCACATCACCTTCCACCGGCCCGATGGGGGCATGTTCCTGTGGACCCGGTTCGACGGCATCCCCGACACCACCGTGCTGTTGCGCAACGCAGTGGAGGAGGGCGTCGCGTTCGTGCCCGGCAACGCGTTCACCATCGACCAGCTGCCCGACTCGAACGCCCGCTTCTCGTATTCGACCCTCGCCCCGGAGCAGCTGGCTGAGGCCGTGCACCGGCTCACGCGAGCGGTGAGGGCCAGCCTCTGACGATCGCGCTCAGCGCGTGGTGCGGCCCGACCACGCGCGGTGCGTGTCGACAGGCAGCGCGTCGCCGTTGCGACGGATGGCCTCCTCGCACGCGCGCACGACATCGGCGTCGTAACGGATGCCGGCGCCGTCGCGCAGCTCGGTGAGCGCCTTGCGGATGGGGAACGCCGGTCGGTAGGGCCGGTGCGACACCATCGCCTCCACCACGTCGGCGACGGCGATGATGCGCGCAGCCGGGATGATCTCGCGGTCGGTGAGCCCCGCGGGGTAGCCGGTGCCGTCGAGTCGCTCGTGGTGCTGACGGACGACGTCGGCCACCGGCCAGGGGAAGGGGATGCCGCTGAGCGTGTCGGCACCGACCTTCACGTGCGTCTGGATGAGCTGGAACTCGAGCGCGGACAACCGGCGTGGCGTGACGAGGATCTCGGCGGGCACACCCAGTTTGCCGAGGTCGTGGAGCATGCCCGCCGCGTAGAGGCCGTCGAGATCGAACTCGGTGAGGCCCAGGACGGCACCGATCTCCACTGCCAGGGCGGCGACCCGTCGCTGGTGGCCGGCGGTGTACGAGTCGCGGATCTCTGCGGCCTTCGACAGCGCTTCGATGGTCGCCCACAGCGCGCGCCCCTGACGGTCGGCCGCCTCCTCCAGTTCGGTGGTCACGCGCTCGCGCTCTGCCACACGCAGCACATCGCCGGTGAGCAGCTCGAGCGTCTTGATGTCGTGGTGGTCGTACTCCCCCGGCTTGCCCGCCACGACGACCTCGGCGGCCAGCACTCCACCGACGCGGGTGGGCACCGTGAGCACCGGCGCTCCCGGCTGCGGGGCATCACCGAACTCGGTCGCCGGCGCACTCGCATCTCCGTGCGGCGCCAGCAGGCGCACGCTCGCGTAGCTGCTCACGGTGGCATCGGCGAGTATCTCCGGCACGGCCGCGAGGAACTCGGGGAACGACACCTCGGACGACAGGCGGTCGAGCGACGCCGAGCCCGCGGCGCGCGCCTCCGCGAGGGCGAGCGAGCTCACGTCGAGCGCAGCCACGTACCTGACGGCGCGGCCGTGCAGCACGCTGGAGTGCACCACCACACGCACGGACAGCAGATGTCCGCTCTTGGTCAGGTGCCTCCAGATTCCGGCGTCGCTGTGGTCGGAGCCCTGGTCGCGGACGAGTTCGTGCAGCTTGCCGACGTCCTGTGGCGGACGAATCTGATCGATCGTCATCGTCAGGAACTCGTCGGACGACCAGCCGTAGGTGCTGACGGTGGCCTCGTTGACCGCCACGAACGCCAGAGTCTCCACGTCGAACACCCAGATGGGCACCGGCAGGTCGAGCCAGTTCATGAAGCGGTCGTCGTGGTCGATGGGCGTCAACGCAGCTCGCCCCCCTGATGGCGCGCACGCTTCACTCGGTACATCGCCGCGTCGGCGGCAGCAACCAGCGCGGCTGGGTCCCACCCCACCACGTTGGTGCTCGCGCGGCCGATGCTGACGCGGCAACGCACCCAGAGCTCGTCGGTGATGCGGATGGGCGCCGAGATCGCCTCGTCGATGCGTTCGAGCAGACGGTCGTCGATGATGCGATCCACCTCGTGCACCACGACGAACTCGTCACCGCCGATGCGGGCCACCACGTCGGCACCGCGCACGGTGGCCAGCATCCGCCGCGCCACTTCCTGCAGCACCGCGTCGCCGACATCGTGACCGTGCGTGTCGTTGAGCTGCTTGAAGCTGTCGAGGTCGAGGAACGCGACCGAAAGCTCGGTCTTCGCGCGGCGCGCACGTGGGATCGCCTCCGCCATGAACTCGTCGAGCAGCCGCCGGTTGGCCAGGCCCGTCAACGGATCGCGCAGCGCGAGGTCCGCCAGCTGGCGCTGCAACGCTCGGATCTCGGTGACGTCGCGGCCGATGCCCTGGATGCCGTCGGGCAGCGGCGTGATGTTGAGCTCGCCGATGACCTCGCGACCGTCGGCGCGACGGAAGGTGAAGTCGAACCGCTGCAGGATGGGTCCCCCCGCGAGCGCTGCCACCAGTCGGGCGCGCCCTTCGTCGTCGACGATCCTCAGGAAGCGGCCGAAGTCGGCCATCAGCTCCTCGGGGGTGTAGCCGAGCAGGTACTCGACCGATGGGCTCAGGTAGGTCAGGTGCGGACTGGGGGTCTGCGCCAGGTGGAACACCACGTCGGCGGAACGGTCCGCGAGGTCGCGAAAGCGCTCCTCGCTCGCACGCAGCGCCAGCGAGGTGCGGTGCAGTTCGGTCACGTCGCGGCCGACTGCGAGCACCTCCGTGCCGTGCTCGAGCAGCTGGTCCATCCACGCGATCCAGCGGCCGGGAGCCTCCGGGGCCGGGCGCGGCACGTCGTCGGCGAGCACGGGGGTGTCGGGGTTCAGTCGCCCCAACTGGTGGTGCAGGCCCACCAGTTCGCCGTCGGTGAGCAGGTCGTCCATCCGCCGGCCGACCATCTCCGCAGGCGTCGAGCCGTGGCCGTGCGCCCACGACGGATTGCAGTAGACGATGGTGCGCTCGGGCAGGCGGAATCGCACGACACGCTCGGGCATCCGGTTCAGGATGTCGGCGAGCATCGCGTCGTCGTGCAGTTCGTGTTGCTGGGGCATCTCGTCGCCTCCTCCCGCGCCCGCGCCGTCGTCAGCGAACGTGTGTGGCATCGCGGAACCTAGTTCACCCGCAGTGGTCGACACGGCACCCTCGTCGGTCGTGTTGCGTTGCGTAAGCTCCCGCCGCCATGCGCATCCTCCTGATCGACATCGACACGCTGCGCCCCGACCACCTCGGGTGCTACGAGTACCACCGGCCCACCAGCCCTCACATCGACGCACTCGCCGAAGGAGGGGTCCGCTTCGACCAGGTCTACGCGAGCGACGTGCCCTGCCTGCCGAGCCGCACCGCGCTGTGCACCGGTCGCTTCGGTACGCGCACCGGGGTGGTCGGCCACGGTGGCCGCGCCGCCGAGCTGGATCTCGCACCGGAGGGCGGCGACCGGCAGTTCATGACCCGACTCGCGCGGCAGACGTGGGCCGCTCGGTTCTACTGGGCCGGGTATCGCACGGCCACCTTCTCCAGCTTCCCGCTGCGCCACTCGGCGCCGTGGTGGACCATCGGGTTCCAGGAGGTGGTGAACGCCGCGCACGGGTTCGGCATCGAGCGCGCCGACCAGGTGGTGCCCGACGTGACCGCCTGGCTCGACCGTCACGGCCGCGGCGACGACTGGCTGTGCCACGTGCACCTGTGGGACCCGCACACGCCGTACAACGCGCCCGACGAGTACGGCAACCCGTTCGAGGGCCAACCGATCCCGGCCTGGTACACCGAGGACGTGCGGGCCGCTCACTGGGAACTGCCCGGTCCGCACTCCGCACAGGAACCGTGGGGTTTCCGGCCCGACGAGTGGGGCCCTCCCCCGCCGCGTCACCCGTGGAACCTCTCCGACATGCACGCGGTCACGCGCATGTTCGACGGTTACGACGTCGGCGTTCGCTACGCCGACCACCACGTGGGTGCGTTGACGAACCACCTCGCCGACCTCGGCGTGCTCGACGACACGATGGTCGTCGTCACCTCCGATCACGGCGAGGGCTTCGGCGAGCTCGGGGTGTATGCCGACCATCAGGCGGCCGACGAGGCAACGGCCCACATCCCGTTCATCGTGAAGGCGCCGGGCCTCACACCGCGGGTCGACCGTGCGCTGCACTACCACATCGATCTGTATGCCACGCTCGCCGAGCTGGCGGGTGTGCCCGTCCCGCGGCCCGGCACGTGGGACGCCGCGCCGTTCACGGAAGCGTTGCGGGCCGGACGCGACGAGGGCCGCGAGTTCCTCGTCACCACGCAGGGAGCGTGGACCTGCCAGCGTGGTGTCCGCGTGGGCGAGCACCTCTACCTGCGCACGCTGCACGACGGGTACCACTCGTGGCCGCAGGAGATGCTGTTCGATCTGGCTGCCGACCCGCACGAGCAGCACGACCTCGCGCCGCACGAACCGGCGCTGCTGGCGCGCACGAACGCGTTGCTCGACGAGTGGCTCGCGGCGCAGTTGCCGCACGCTCGTGACGACGTCGACCCACTCGCGGTGGTGATGGCGGAGGGCGGTCCGTACCACGTGCGCGGGCACCTGCCCGCGTATCTCGATCGCCTGCGAGCCACCGGTCGCTCGCAGTGGGCCGACCACTTCGCCACTCGCTGACGCGTCGCGACGACGTGCTCAGAGCGGGAAGATCGTCCCCATGTTCATGATCCCCTTCGGGTCGTACGCGTGCTTCAACGCTTCCAGCATCGGGAACGACGAGCCGTACTCGTCGCGCACCCAGCGGGCGCGCGCCTTGCCGATGCCGTGGTGGTGCACGATCGACCCGCCGAGGCGCAGCGTCTCCTCGCAGATGATGGCGATGATGGGAAAGTAGTACTTGTCGTTCTCCTCCTCCGGCTCACAGTCGATGAGGTCGTAGAAGTAGTTGAAGTACATGTTGGTGCCGTTGATGTAGCTGTGCGACGAGTGCCCGCCGAGCAGCGTGATGCCGTTGATCTCGGCGCGGATGCGTGGCAGCACGGCCTCGTAGATGTCGTTGATGGTGCTCCAGTCGGCGGAGATCTCGGTGGTGCGGTTCACGTTGCGCGTGGTGCGGATGCGCTCGTCCTCGCGGGCCACCTTGTCGGGGCCCCACACCAGATCGTCGAACCAGTCGGAGATCAGCTGGCTGTCGACCGGCGCACAGCCCGGATGGCGGGCAACGATCTCGCGGATGCCTTCCGCCGTCGCCTTCGTGATGCCCGCGTTGCCCTCCGCCATGAACAGCACGATGCAGTCGTCGGGCGCCGCGAAGTGGGAGAAGTGCAGCTGGCCGTCCTCCTGGTCGTACAGGCGAGCGACGCTCGGCTTGTAGCCGGCCACCATCACCTCGCGCAGCACCTCGAAGCCGGTCTTCATGTCCTTGATGGTCCAGCCGAGGAAGATGTTGTTCTCCGGCATGTACGGGAACAGCTTCACCGTCACCTCGGTGATGAAGCACAGCGCGCCCTCGTTGCCGATGACCACGTGGCGGATGTCGGGACCGGCGGCGCGGCGCGGCACGTTCTTGATGCGCGACACCTGCCCGCCGGGGAACACGACTTCGCAGCCGACCACCATGTCCTCGATGCCGCCGTAGAGCGTGGAGAACTGACCGATGCTGCGCGTGGCGACCAGTCCGCCCATGCTGGCGATCGGCTTCGACTGCGGCGAGTGGCCGGTGGTGAGCCCGAGCTCGCGCACCGCGTCTTCCAGCGCCTGCAGCGGCACGCCGCACTGCACGGTGGCCTGCATGTTGTACGCGTCGATGTGCAGGATCTGGTTCATCTGCCCGCCGTCGACCACGATCGAGTTCTCCACGGGTGTCTCCAGCCCGCCCTCGGTGGCGGTACCGCCGGTGCGCGCCACCACGTTCACGCCGTGCTCGTCGGCGAACGAGAGCACCCTGGCCACCTCGTCGGTGCTGCGCACCAGCGCCACTGCAGCCGGCGTCGGCATCGTGTACACGCCGAAGATGTGCTGCAGCTTGCGGAAGTTGTCGATGCTGCGCTCGCGCAGCACCTGCTCGTCGGTGACCACCTGCTCGCTGCTGAGGATGCGTTGCAGGTGCTCGACGGTGGCTTCGCGGGTGAGGGGCATTGCGCAGATCCTTCGTGTGTCAGTGGAAGATGGGGTACGCGCGCTCGAACAGCGCATCGGTGTGGCTACGGATGTCGTGGTACACGGCGTCGGCCATGCGTGCGTACACCGCGCCGTCGGCCGGATCGGGAGTGAACGTCTCGCGCGGCTTGGCCATCGCGACCGCCGCGGCTTCGATGCTCGGGTGCACGCCAGTTGCGGCGGCCGCGCACATCGCCGCGCCGAGGCTGGCGCCTCCGCCGTCGATGGTGCGCGACGCGGGAATGCCGAACACGTCGGCGAAGATGCGCATGAACAGCGGGCTGTTGCTGCCGCCGCCCGACACGACGATCTCGTCGAGCGTGATGCCGAGCTCTGCACACATCGCATCGACGTGGTGCTGCATGGTGAGGGCAATGGCCTCCAGGATCGAGCGGTACACATGGCCGCGCGAGTGGCGCGCATCGAAGCCGAGCATCATCCCCTTGCGGAACGGCTTGTCGGTGGTGGCCAGCCAGTCGAGCACGGTCATCAGGCCGTCGCTGCCGGCGGGCACCTGCGCTGCTTCCCGCTCGATGTACTCCTCGCGCGAGAGCCCGAGTGACACGGCTCGTTCGGCCACCTCGTCGCCGAGCAGGTCGAGGAACCAGGTGAGGGTCCACATGCCGCGGCGCACCCCGTTGCTCTCGTAGAGGTAGCGATGCGGCACGCTCGCGAAGTTGGTCCAGAAGTGCTGTGGCTGCCGATGGTTCTCGTGCCCGTGCACCATGGCCGCGATGTATGTGCCGAGCGAGACCAGCGCGGTGGTCTCGCCGAGCGAACCGGAGCCGAGCATCTCCACCGCCTTGTCGTTCGCGGTGGCGACCACGGGTGTGCCCGCCGGGATGCCGGTCGCCGCGGCCGCCGCGGCCGTCACGCGGCCGATCACGTCGCCGGGCATCTGCAGATCGAGCAGCATGTCGCGCCGCACTCGGAACTGCTCGTAGAGCGCCGGGTCGTCACTCCACTGCCAGGTGTCGGTGTCGATCGGCCACTGCAGCGCGATGTTGTTCGCCGCGGTGTCCTTCAGCTCGCCGGTGAACCGGTGCGCGAGGTAGCCCGAGGCGGTGGTGGCGAACGCGGTCGCAGGGTCGTCGGGCGCGTACGGCTGGTACGCACGATCGTCCATCCAGCTGATCACCGGCTCGATCAGCTCGCCCTCGGCGTTCAGGAACGCCTTGCAGCAGCGGATCGGGCACAACCCGACGCCGACGATGTTGCGCGGGTCGCCCTCGAACGCGGCCATCGCCTGACGGCTGGCCGACGCGATCGATGTCCACAGATCGTCGTCGGGGTGCACCACCACGCCGTGGCTCGGTCGGTCCATCGCTCGCAGCATGTGCTGCCCACGCGCGACCGCGTTGCCGGCCGCGTCGTAGACCACCACCTTCGCGCTCTGCGTCCCGCAGTCGACTCCGATCAGGTACGGACCACTCATCACAGTGCTCGTCCTAGCGGACGAGGTACCCGCCGTCGACGGCAAGGATGTGGCCGTTCACGTAGTCCGACGCGCGGCTGGCGAGGAACACGACGGCCCCCATCAGGTCGACCGGCTCGCCCCAGCGGTCCGCGGGGATGTGGTCGAGCACCCGACGACTGGCGGCAGGATCGCTGCGCGTGTTGGCGGTGATGGCCGTCGCGTAGTAGCCGGGCGCGATGCCGTTGACCTGGATGTTGTGCTCGGCGAGCTCGTCGCAGTACGCCTTGGTGAGGCCGGCGATGCCGTGCTTCGTGGCCGAGTAGGCGGGCGACAGACGACCGCCCAGGAAGCTGAACATGGAGCAGATGTTGATGATCTTGCCGCTGCGCTGCGGCACCATCCGCTGCGCCGCTTCGTAGCTCATCTCGAACGCAGCGGTGAGGTTCACCTGCACCGTCGCGTCCCACTTCTCGCGACCGAACTCGAGCACCTCGCCGAGCGGGCAGATGCCGGCGCTGTTGACGAGGATGTCGATCGAGCCGAGGCGCTCGACGCACTCGTCGACGACTCGCTTCGGAGTGCCCGGTTGCGTGATGTCGGCCTGCATGAACTCGTAGCGCGCACCGGCCGCCTCGACCGTCGCCAGAGTGCTGCCGTCGTCGTCGACGATGCTCGGCACGAACACGTTCGCGCCGCCCTTCGCGAGGGCGACGCTGAACGCTTCGCCGAGTCCGGTGTTGCCGCCGGTGACGATGGCGTTCTTGCCACCGAGACCGAACCAGTCCGTTGTGAACGCTGAGATGTCCATCTCTCCCCTTCGGTGGCAACGCCTCGGAATGGTAGTGCGAGCAGCGCGCTCGACGGAACACTCGTACCGGGATTGCGGACTGGCTCGTCAGCGACGTGCTTGCTCCCACGCAGCCAACCATGCGGCCGCGGGCGACGGCGCCTCGACCACGAAGGTGCGGTTGTCGACGTGCTCGAGCTCCACGACCCACCGCTCGTCGATGGCCACCATCCGCCCGGTCGCGTCGCGGCGGTGGTTCTCGTGGTAGCTCAGCCACGTGCGCCAGCCCGCTGCCTCCAACGCGCGCCGCCGCGAGTTGCGCACTCGCCGCACGCGGAGGCGGGTGGCAGCGGGTTGGTGCAGCGCGACAGTCTCCATGGAGCTCATCGTGCACCACCGTCCCTGTGGATCGTCAGTGCCAACTACCTGTGAGGACCCTGGGGACAACTCCCTCCCGGGGACTGCGATCAGACGAAGGCGGGAGCGAAGATGAGTGCGACCACGGTCATCACCTTGATGAGGATGTTCATCGCCGGGCCGGCCGTGTCCTTGAACGGGTCGCCGACGGTGTCGCCGACCACGGCCGCCTTGTGCGCCTCGGAGCCCTTGCCGCCGTGCGCGCCGCCTTCGATGTACTTCTTCGCGTTGTCCCACGCGCCGCCGGCGTTGGCCATGAAGATCGCGAGGCAGAAGCCGGTGACGAGCGCGCCGGCCAGGAACCCGCCGAGTGCGTCGATGTTGATGAGACCGATGACCAGCGGTAGCACCAGCGCGAGCGCACCGGGGATGAGCATCTCGCGCAGCGCCGCTTCGGTGGAGATGTCGACGCACCGTTCGTAGTCGGGCTTCGCATCGGGGTGGCCCTCGCGCAGGCCGGGAATCTCGCGGAACTGCCGGCGAACTTCCTCGATCATCTTGTTGGCCGCGCGGCCGACCGCGTCGATGGTGAGCGATGCGAACAGGAACGGCAACATCGCACCGAGGAACAGTCCGATGAACACCTCCACCTGGCCGACGTCGAGCGACAGCACCTCGCCCTCCTTGGCGATCGACGCCTCGAAGGCCTTGAACAGTGCCAGCGCGGTGAGCGCGGCCGAGCCGACCGCGAACCCCTTGGCCACGGCGGCCGTGGTGTTGCCGAGCGCGTCGAGGCTGTCGGTGACTTCGCGCACACTGGGATCGAGGTGGGCCATCTCGGCGATGCCGCCCGCGTTGTCGGCGATGGGTCCGTAGGCGTCGACGCTGACGACGACGCCCGTGGTGGCGAGCATGCCGATGGCGGCGACCGCGATGCCGTACACCCCGAGTCCCTCGCCGGTCTGTTGGCCACCCCAGTAAGCGATGCCGATGCCGAGCGCGACGAGCGACACGCTGGCAGCCACCGACACCATGCCCGCGGAGATGCCCGACAGCACGGTGGTAGCAGGGCCGGTCTCGGCCTGGCGGGCGATCGCCTTCACCGGACGGAAGTCGGAGCTGGTCCAGATCTCGGCCACCTTGCCGATGGCGTAGCCGACGAGCAGGCCGCCGACGACGGCGACGGCGAGGCCCCACCAGTGGTCGACGATCTCGCTGTCGCCGAACATCACCGCGCACAGCGCGACGACACCCACCACGGTGATGCCCATCGCGGTGTTGGTGCCGCGGTGCAGCGCCTTCGCCAGCTGGTGGTGCTCGAGGCTGTCGCCGGCGCGCACCATGAAGGCGCCGACGATGGAGGCGACCATGCCGACAGCAGCGATGGCCAGTGGGAAGACGAAGAACTCGGGCGAGTCCTCGAGCGTGAGGGCGGGGATGAACGCCGCCAGCGCGATCGGGGCGATGATCGAGCCGGCGTAGCTCTCGAACAGGTCGGCACCCATGCCGGCCACGTCGCCGACGTTGTCGCCCACGTTGTCGGCGATGGTGGCCGGGTTGCGCGGGTCATCCTCCGGGATGCCCGCTTCCACCTTGCCGACCAGGTCGGCCCCGACGTCGGCGGCCTTGGTGTAGATGCCGCCGCCCACACGGCTGAACAGTGCGATGGACGACCCGCCGAGCGCGAACGCGGTGACCACTTCGAACGCGTCGTCGATGGCGAGCCACTCGACGAAGACCAGATAGCAGGCGGAGATGCCGAACAGCGCGAGGCCGGCCACGGTGAACCCCATGACCGCCCCGCCTCGGAACGCGAGCGGCAATGCTCGGTGGGCGCCATCGATGGCGGCGTGCGTGGTGCGGGCGTTGGCCTTGGTGGCGATGTCCATGCCGATGAAGCCGGCGAGCGCCGAGAACCCGGCGCCGAGCAAGTACGAGAGCGCGCCCCACGGCCGGCCGTAGTCGAGCAGCGCGAAGATCAGCACTGCCACGGCCACGACGAATCCGGCCACCCACCGGTACTCACGGTGCAGGAAGGCGCGGGCGCCCTTCTGGATGGCCTCCATCAACTCGACCATGCGCTCGTTGCCGGGCGACTCCTTCGTCACCGCTCGGTAGAAGTAGGCGGCGAGGCCGAGGCCGCACAGTGCGGAGAGCGCGGCGATGTAGGGCACGAGGTCCATGTGGTGTTTCCTTCGGTGGTCGGTGCGGCCGGCGCCGAAGCGCCTCGCCGACCAGACTTCCCGGCACACCTGACCGGCGACGATAACGCTGCTGCGTCGAAAGCCCCAACTCGACGTCGTCGATGCCCCCGCCGAACGCTCGGGGAACGAGAAAGGCCCAGGTCTGGTGACCTGGGCCTTCGTCCGTGGAGCTGTGGGGAATCGAACCCCAGACCCCTTCCATGCCATGGAATCACGTAACGTCCGTTCTTGTTCGCTGACGTCCGTAGTATGCGCCCTGACCTGCCTCAACGCAAGAGCCTAGTTCGGCACCGTTCGCTAGGGTACGCTGGCTACTACTCGCCCTACTACTCGCTCGGGCATTCGTGGAAGAGGTCAGCCATGGCGAAGAAGGCACCGCTCGCACCCGGCCACCACGCCAAGGCGCGGGGCAACGGCACCGGCAGCGTGTACCAGGAAGGCGCTACGAAGCCCGTCGCCGAGCGCGGCCGCTGGGTCGCTCAGGTGAAGGTCGACGGCAAGTACCGCCGCACCTATCACCCGAACAAGACCGCCGCGACCAAGGCGCTGACCACCATGGTGCAGGCCGCGAGTACCGGCCAGGTGATCGTCGACGGGAACACCACGCTCGCGGATCTGCTCACGCGCTGGGAGACGCGGGTGCTGCCGTCGCAAGGCCTGTCAGTCCGAACCCTCGACACCTACCGCTGGGCGTGCAACATGCTGCGCGCTGACCTCGGCACGAAGCGGCTCGCGCGGCTGACACCTGAGGACGTGGAGGCCGCGTTCGACCGCCGCGCCGACGCGGGGATGAGCCGCGCGTCGCTGGTGAAGGTGCGGTCAGTGCTCGGCAAGGCGCTGGACTGGGCGATGCGCCGCCGAGCGATCGACGGCAACGTCGCGCGCATCGTGGAGTTACCCGCGTCCGCGCGCCGTCAGGAGGAAGGG